>JAIDOW010000099.1 GCA_029063085.1 Lachnospiraceae bacterium | reverse complement strand
ATTTACTATGTATATTTCATTATAGGAACAGGAATTGGAATTTATACATATTTTTGAAAATTTGTTAAAAATTCTCTCCTGTTATTAAAAAATCTTTGAATTAAAATTAATATCTTTGAAAAAATCAAGAAAAAAACAGACTCTTTATGAATCAATTAATTTTATTCTTCCGGTTTATTCATAATCGTAGACAGGGAAGAACCAGAGGCATATAATGGCAAAAAATAAAGGGAGGATTTTGACTGAATGAATGGGATAAAACTGGCGGCAGTAGGTCTGCTGCTATCGGGGGCGGTTTATACAGATATAAAAAAAGGAAAAATTAAGAATGGTCATATTATGACAGGATTAATAGCCGGACTGTTATGTGCATATGGAATTGGGGGAATGGGAGAGGTATGGCTGGGGATTAAGACAGCAGCAGTTCTCTTTCCAGCATTGTTTTTTCTGTATGTCATAAAAGGGCTGGGAGCAGGGGATGGAAAGCTGCTCCTTGTATTGGCTGTTTTTTATCCAGAACGTATTCCGTCCATTGTGGTCCTTTCCTTTTTTACCGGTGCTGTTTTGGCGGTTGGCAGAATGTCTATACGCTGGATCAGGAAATATCCTTTTTATATCAAAAAAGAAACCCTGCATTTTTCCATTCCCGTGGCAATCAGTACCCTGCTGATAATGGGGCTGGGCGATATAATATAAATTCGGAAATGGGAGTTAATGGGATGATAAAAATAGGAATACTGGACAAAGAAGAAATGTATGCCGTCAGGCTGGCAGCAGCTTTGAACCGTCGAGGAAAAGGGAAATGGAATATCATAGCATTTACAGATTGGAATATTTTAGAGGAGTATATGAAGAGGACAAGGCTGGATATTCTGGCAGCAACGGATGAAGAAGTGTTAGACAAATTGCATGAAGAGTATAATGAACTGTTTATTTTGTGGCTAAGAGAAGAAGAAAAGCCGTTTGCAAAGAAGAATGACAGTATTTTTGCAGTATGCCGTTATCAGGGTGCAGGAGTAATTGAAGACAGTGTGCGAAAAATGATAAGCCAGATGAAGAGCAGCATAAAACATACAAAAAAGATGGTGGCAATGTATTCCCCGGTTGGCCGTTGTGGAAAAACAGAACTTGCGCTGGAGATTACAACAAGTGGAAAGTATGGGGAGTGGCTGTATATTGGATTAGAGGATTATAGTTTTTTTGGAGATGAATACCAGAGGGAGGAAACAGAATATTTTCTATATTTTATAAAGGAAAGGGAAAAAGAAAAGCTGTTTTCCCTGATAGAGAACAGTTCGGGAGTGATACCGTCGGCGTTTTCACCTTTTGATAGTAAGCGGATGGAAAAAGAAGATATAAGATGGCTGGTAGAAGTATTGCGGGAGTACCAGAGGTATAACGGAATTTTGTTTGATATCGGGACTGGGATACTACAGGATTTTGAAATATTTCTATTATTTGATTTCTGGCTTGTGCCCTATCTTCCGGAAGCAAACTCAATGGCAAAAAGAGAAAAACTGGAAAAGCTTTTGGAGGCATATGGGATGGAAGGGATGAAAAAAGGGTTAGAGTTTCTTAATATGGAGCAAAGAGAAAAAAATATACAAAGACTGGATGATATATTCTGTCCAAATGATTAGACCAGCAGCTGCGAAAAGGAGAATGGTAATGGTAAATAAGGTAGAAAAAGAAAAGGATATTCTGCAAAAGAAGCTGATGGATAAGCTGGATTTACAACAGATGCTTTCAGATACGGAAATCTATGAAGTAATAGAGCAGGAGATATTTGTCAGGGCAAAGGATGTTTATTTATCACTGGAAGAGAAAAGGATGTTAAAAAAAGAATTATTTAACACACTCCGTGGATTAGATGTATTATCGGGACTTCTGGAGGAAGAAGAAATTTCAGAAATTATGATTAACGGGAGGGAAAATATATTTATTGAGAAAGGAGGCTGTATCTATAAAACAAAAGAGGTTTTTTCTTCCGAAGAAAAACTGAGGAATGTGATACAGCAGATTGTCAGCAGGTGTAACCGTATGGTAAACGAAACGGAACCAATCGTAGATGCCAGATTAGAAGATGGTTCCAGGGTAAATGTTGTATTGCCGCCGGTTGCATTGAATGGTGCAGTTATGACCATAAGAAAATTTCCGAAGACTTTTTTTACAATGGACAGGCTGATAGAAATGGGTTCTGTCACGGAAGAGGCAGCAGATTTTTTGAAAATGCTGGTAAGGGCAAAATATAACATATTTATCAGTGGAGGGACGGGCAGCGGGAAGACCACTTTTTTAAATGTACTCAGTAATTATATTCCCGGAAAAGAGCGGGTGATTACGATTGAGGATTCGGCGGAGCTTCAGATTCACGGGATTTCCAATCTGGTGCGTCTTGAGACAAGAAATGCAAATGTGGAAGGGGAACATGCCATTACCATGTCCCAGTTGATAAAAACAGCCCTGCGCATGAGGCCTGACAGAATAATCGTGGGCGAAGTCAGGGATGCTGCTGCCATGGATATGGCAAACAGTATGCTTACAGGACATGATGGAAGTATCAGTACAGGACATGGTAATTCTGCTAAGGAGATGCTGCTGCGTTTGGAAACCATGATTTTAATGGGATATAATATGCCCGTTCTGGCAATTAGACAGCATTTAGCGGCGGCAATTGATATTGTTGTGCATTTAGGAAGACTTCGTGACGGAAGCAGAAAAGTGCTGGAAATCAGTGAGGTATTAGGAGTGGAGGAGGGTGAGATTAAACAGCATCTGATTTTTCAGTTTATGGAACACTCGGAAAAACAGGGAAAAGTTTTTGGAAAACTGGAACAAAAGGCCCAGCTTATAAACCGGCAGAAATTTCTGCAAAACAGCTATAGGGAGGAGGATATGATTGAAGAAAAAGAAACAATATAACGTGTATGACTTTACATGGAGAGACTGGATGGAATTCAGTCTGAAGATTTTTTTAAAAGGTATGGCTATCTGTTATTTATTCTATGATTCCTGTAAGGCAGGTCTGCTTCTGGTTCCCTTTGCGGTAATGGATTATAAAAAATTGAAAAAAGTTAAAATGGAAAAGGTTAAAAAAAGACTCATTTTGGAATTTAAAGCATTGATGGAAGCGTTAGCAGCCTCCCTTAGGGCGGGATATGCATTGGAAAAGGCATTTGCGGATGCGAAAAAGGATCTGGAACTCATTTATGATAAAAAAGCAGTGATTTTTGAAGAATTAAACAGTATTCTTTCCGGATTGGGAATGAATATGGAATTGGAAATATTGCTGAAGGATTTTGGAGAACGCAGTGGAATTGATGATATCCGGAATTTTGCAAATGTTGTGGCAGTGGCAAAAAAAAGCGGTGGTAATGTGGTTAGGGTAATAGAGAAAACGGTTAACTGCATTTCCGATAAATTAGCTGTGGAAGAAGAGATTGATACATTGATCGCGGCAAAAAAACTGGAAGAGCGGATTATGATGATTATGCCCTATGGAATTATTTTTTATCTGCGGATCAGTAACGGAGAGTTTTTGCAGGTACTTTACCACAATGGACTGGGCATTATTTTAATGACCTTTTTTCTGGCGGCAATCTATATTGCAGAAATCTGGGCGGGCAGAATTATGGAGATACAGGTATGAGAATGATAAACGGGTTTATATATATGATAATTTTTATTTTGCTTGGTGCCGGGGTACAGGGAAAAAAACGAAAAAGCAAATCCTCTCTAATCCATTATATCGGAGAGCATATGCATTATCTCTTTCTTATACTGTTTGTAAACAGTATAAGTTTCGGGCTTACCTTTCAGAGTGAGAGCAGCGAAATTTATATAAAAAAAGAGGGTTACGGAGGCAGTGAGCAGACGGTTGGTCTTTTATTGCAAAAGGAGGATACCACAGAACAGTTTACATTACAGGTAAGACCTAAAATGCTGACGGAAGAAGAGCGGGATAAAAAGATGAAAGAGGCCTTTTGTTATCTGGAAGATAATTTGAAGGGGGATAACCAATCGCTGTCTACGGTAACGGAAGCGCTTGATCTTGCATTAGATTATAAGGAATATCCCTTTGATATGGAGTGTCTGCCGGAAGATTTTACATTAATGGATGATGAGGGGAATCTGAGAAATTCCAAGGAAGAGCTGCTTGCAGCGGGATATCAGGAAAAAGATTTGGAACAGGGAATAGTCACCCATGTAACCGTTATCCTCTGGTATGGGGAAAACAGTATGGAAGAATCTTATGAAATAACACTTTTCCCCAGGGCAGAAAATGAGACGGAGATTTTGTTTGGAAGTCTCAAACAGCTGTTACAGCAGGAAGAAAAAAGGGCTTTGTATCAGGAAGGCTTCACAATTCCAGCAAAGACGCAGGGAGTAGAGATTTCAAAAACCGACGGGAAAAAAGTAACACCGCTCCATGTATTATTTTTTGGCATCTTTGTTGTAGTACTGCTTGTTCTGAGGGAAAAGGAAAATGTGAAAAAAAAGGAACAGTGCAGAAGGGACAGGCTGATGAAAAGTTACCCATGGTTTGTGAATGAAATGCTGCTGTTAATGGGGGCAGGCTTGCAGGTAAAAAATGTTTTTCTAATCATGATAGAAGAGTATGAGAAAGAAAATAAGGAAAATCCTTCTGCAAAAGATAAGATGCCGCTGCTGGAAGAGATTAAGATTGCCAGCCACAGTATGGAGCTTGGAATGTCAGAGGAACAGGTGTATTACCGGCTGGGAAGAAGGCTAAAGCTGCCCTGTTATATTAAATTAATGACATTGCTGGAACGAAATGTAAAAAAGGGAGCAAAGGGAATTTCGGCTGTTTTTGAACAGGAGGAGCTGGCGGCATTGGAAGAAAGGAAGAATCTTGCAAAAAGATATGGCGAAGAAGCAGGGACCAGACTGCTGGGACCGATGATACTTTTACTGCTAGTCATCATGCTTATGATCATGATTCCGGCTTTTCTGAGTTTTCTCTAAAAGCCGGCAGCTTGGAAAGGAGGTGAGGCATATGAGCTGTTTAAAACAGGCATGGATTGATTTTTTAAAAGATGAATCAGGAATGGGTGTCGTTGAGATAATCCTTATCATTGTGGTATTGATCGCCATGGTCCTGATTTTTAAAAACCAGATTACAGCATTGGTAAATAATATCTGGAAATCTATCAATCAGGATGCCAAAAAAATTTACTAGTAACATAAAAACAGTCGGAGCCACCGGCTATGTCAGCAAAAATCAGGAGGTGTGCTATGAACAATAAAGGTCAGACTACTGTATTATTTTCACTTATCATAAGTGTATTGTTCCTTTTTACCCTCTCTGCACTTGAGGCAGGAAGAATCTATATGAGTAAAGTAAAAATAAGGGCTGTGGTTCATAGTACACAGTCCAGTATCATGGCAGATTACAATCGGGAACTGTTTGAAAGATACCATCTGCTGTTTATGGATCCAACCTATGGAACCGGAAGTGAAGCAGCGGCAGAAGAGAAAATAGAGGATTATCTGGAGACATCATTAAACAGCGGGGAAGGCAATATATATCGGTTTACGGTAGAAGAAATCGGACTGGCAAATCAGAAAAATATTTTTAAAGAGAATATGAAGCAGTTAAAAGAACAGATTACAGAATATGAAAAAACAGCAGGATTGCTGCAAAAGGCAAAGGATTTAGGGAATCGTTTCAAAGAAGGAGAAAGCGGGATAGAAAAGGCTGCAAAAGAGACAGAGAGAAATGGTACAGCTTTGCCAGACACCGGAGGAGAACCAACGGGAGAAGAAAAAGATGTACCGGAGAAAAACGGGGATAACAAAGAACAGGGAAAAGGAGAAGCACAAGTGAAGGCAGATGATCCAAGGGATGCTTTGGGGAAAACCTTAAAAACAGGGATTCTTGCTTTTGTACTGCCGGATGATCGTTCCGTTTCAAAAGAAAAATATGATTTTAGCGATGCTCCTTCCGGGCAATATCAGGAACAAAAGGAAGAAGAAAAAGATAACAGTTTCCGGGATATTGAATTTTTGAAAGGGTTTTTAAAAAAATCAGGGGATGCAGCCGGCAATAACATAGAAACATATGCGGCTTTTGTCAGCTATGCAGACAGCCATTTTTCTAATATGGTAAATCCCATGGAGGAATCTGTCTTAAAATGTGAGGAGGAATATATATTAAAAGGAAAAAACAGTGATTATGACAATCTGGAAAGCGTGGTAAATGAATTGATCTGGCTTCGGATGCCTGTTAATTATGCGTACCTGTTAACAGATGAACAAAAGAAAAGCGAGGCGTTGACTCTGGCAGCTGCAATCTGTACGGCAACAGGAACTGTGGCTATGATAGAGGTGGAAAAATACCTTTTATTAGGATGCTGGGCGTATGGAGAGACCCTTTATGAGATGAAAATACTGTTGTCGGGAGAGAAAATTCCCTATGTAAAAACAAAAGAAACCTGGTGTACCGGTTTGGAAAATCCGGGATATTCAAAACAGAAAAAAACAGTGAAGCAGGGAATGGACTATGGGGATTATCTGATGGTGCTTCTGGCAAAAAAGGGACAAAAAAATAAATGTTATGCAAGAATGATGGATCTGATGGAAATAAACCTGCAAAAAAATGATCCGAACTTCGAGATAAAAAACTGTACAGGAGGATTTACCATACAGGGAAGGACCAGTTTAAATTCTTTATTTACCGGGGCTCCCCGGAGGGAAGTTTATGAATACTGCTTTGAAAAGGAGTTTTCTTACTGACGGCTCATGTATTACCTGTATCTTTTTATAAGCTCTTATGCAGATTTGTCCCCTAATAAAAAAATAATAGATATATAAATAAAAAAATCTCCAAGTATGAACAAGATGTTTCTGCATAAGGGTTTTTAAAAGGATATAGAGAGATAGCAAAAAGGAGGAGAAGCGGGAAAAAATGAGAAGAATAAATGAAGGCTCTGTTACAGTTGAAGCCTGTCTGGTGGTTCCCCTGTTTTTATTTTTTATGCTGTCTGTGGCAGGGATTTATATGGTATTGATGGCAGAGACACACATCCACCAAAGTCTGGCAGAAGCGGCAGATTATACTGCACAGTATTGTTATCTGGAAAGCAGAACTTCCACGAGGAAGGCAGACGGAATAGATAATCTTATTTGTCATGGAATATTATCAAAGAGGTTTAGGACCTGTCTGGGAAAAGATTTTTATGTGGAGAAGATGGTTGTAAACGGAGTGGGTGGTATTTTAATGACAGTGACAGCGGATGAGGAAAATTGCAAAATATTTATAGCAGAGATTCGATATTTTGTGAAGATAAAGATTCCGGTTTTGGGAGAATTCCATGTGGCATTGTCAAACAGGATCAAGCAAAAGGCTTTCTTGGGATACAGCAGGGAGGAACAAAGCGACTGCTATGTTTATATCACTCCTAATCAGGAGGTTTATCATACAAGGCGCAGCTGCACACATCTGGAACTTCAGGTAAAAAAGCTGGGTATCGGAAAAAAGGGAGACTATAAACCGTGTAGCTTTTGCGGAAGAAAAGCAGACTGTGGAAAAAGTATATATGTGGCGAGAACCGGTGATGTGTATCATTGCAATATAGACTGCCTTGGATTAAAAAGGACTGTAAAAAGGGTCAGGCTTGCCCAGGCAGGAGGACTGGGACCATGCTTAAGATGTGGAGGTAATGTAAAGTAGATTATGAAAATCTGTGGGACGGAGTTTGCAAAGCAAAATTGGTTACAATTGCGGAAGGTGCGGAAAAGATATGAGAGCAATTAGGAAAAATAAAAGGAACAGGGGAAGTACTGTAATAGAAATGTCTTTACTGATTCCTGTATTTCTGGGGTGTATTTATTTCTACATAATGTTGTTTTTGTTTTTTACGCAGACAGCAAAAAAAACGGAAGAAATATCTGAATATGCGTATATGTCAGAAAGTACAAAAACAGAACAGCAAAAAGTATTGCCCGATAACGTCAGAGTGCAAAGGGAGGGAAAGATCAGGGTGATCAAGCTGGAAGAACAGGGAAAATTATTTACGCTTAAGACGGAATTTAGAAGAGATGAGAATGATCCGGTACAAAATCTTAGGAGGTGGCAGCTTGTTTCAGATACATTTCAGTAAAGAGGGACTGGCAAATTATATGGTAGTTGACTGCAAAGAGCCATGGGATACCGGTTATCAGAGTAATTTGTTCCAGTATCATAGAGTACCTTATTTTTTACCGTTTGAAATCAGAGAGGTTGATGGTTTATTTTCTGTGTATTACCGGCTGCATTACCGTACGACTGTGCGATCCGTGGAGGGGCATTTACCTTTCACATTAAACAGGCTTAAAAATATGGTAAAAAGCATAATAGGGGTGCTGGAAACGGCAGAGGAGTATCTGTTAGAACCGGAAGGAATTTTATGGAGAACAGATAGTGTATTTTTAGAAGCTGATACGGGAAAACTGCAATTTTGTTACTGCCTTGCGGATGAGGGAAATAAGGGGAGCATGAAAGAATTTCTTACAGAAATTATACAGATGGTAAATAAGGCGGAAGAAGCAGCAGTATTGTTTATCTTACAGTTTTATGATCTGGTTACAGAACCGGATTGTACCATGGAAGCCTTACAGGGATTTCGGAAAAAATGGCTGGAAGAAAACAAAAATAGAAAAGAAGAAGTGGAGGAGGGGGAAAAAGAAGCAGATGAAACACGGAATGAAAAACATTCTGGAAAAGATGGATTTCTTTTTCATTCCGTATCAGATGATACAAAGGAAAGAAAGACCGGAGAACAGATAGTCAAAGGTATGCTGGTGCTGACGGCAGGAAGCAACATAGTACTTATTATGGGTCTTTTGTTAAATCTGTTGACGTACGATTATATGAGATTTCTGTTTTTTACTATGGGGACTCTGATTCTGCTTACGGTCATTTATATGCAGATAACAAAAGAGGAATCAGCAGATGAGATTATGAAGGAATATTTTGAAAACCAGGAATTAAAAGAAGAACCAAAGGTACAGGAAACAGCTGGCAGGGAACAGCCTCATGTATGGGGAGAGACGGGCATATTGATGGATTCCCTGCCTGACAGGGAAAAGATCATAAAAGAAGAAAAAAAGGGATGTTTATATCTGGAACCTATGGAAAAGGAGAGATATCAGCCAATCCATATAAAAGAAAAAAGCATTGTATTAGGGAGTATGGCAGAAGGCTGTGATTACAGGTTACAGGAAAACGGAGTGAGCAGGCTGCATGCAAAGCTTATGAATAAAGGAGACGGAATTTATCTGCTGGATTTGAATTCCACTAATGGAACGTATCTGAATGGTGAGATGATCAAGTGCGGACAGGATTATAAGTTAGAAGAAGGGGATATGGTGGCCTTTGCCAAAAGCGAATTTTACGTTGCGATGCAAGCAACAGGCTATTCCTAAGGGTAATAAACCAGGGAACCCTGCAAGGAGGGCGTTATAAATAGAATATTATAATATCAGGGGGTGGCTTCGTTTTTATTACAGGAAAATTAATTATTTATTCCTTGTAGATACTTGAGTTCACGATAATGCAGGATAGTAAAAAGCCCAGCCAAGAATGCTTCGTACGACCTTTGGAGGTAAGTTCTTGGCTGGACTTTTTTTCTGCACTAGGTAATCAACGGGATAAAGAGAAAACATATTCTTGTCTGAACGTGTTATCAATGATCCATTGCTGTAATGATAAGATTTATAACATCTTTGAAACCCTGCATATATGCTTTTTTCCCATATAAAGAGTTTCTTGCATTGCAGGCGGATAACGCACTATCTACAGTTTTCCATTGGTTATGAGTTAAATCAATTTTATTTATATGCATAATTGCTTTATGAATTTCTTCGTCTTTTTTTTGGTAGATTTTATCTTTCCTTATAGATTCCTCTAAAGCGGTATTCAGTCTGTGCATACAAAACGATTCCAATGCAGAGCTGGCTTCATGGTATGTATTAAGTGGCTGTTTTCTTTTTCCCAAAATGGTAGCAATGTCTTTGTTCATATGATGTTCATATTTTTCAACCAATTCTTTGTATAATTGAAATCCCACCAGTATTCCTGCTTCGAAATAAATATTATCATGGACACAGGCAAACTCCGATATAATATCGAAAAGTTTGTTATCTTCTCTGGTGGCATCTGTATACAGTTTTTCGATGTCAGAAAAGAATGTTTCATAGGATTCGTCAATTGCACTATCATAACTTTCTATCATTGTTTCATTTTCTCCTGTGGCATATATCAGATAAGACAAGATATTACTGAATTTGCTTCTTTTTAATACATCACTAATTTCATGCATAAATTCTCCTCCTCTATTAACGGTATACCATTAATTTACAACTTTTTGAACTTGTTGTCAATGGTGTAACGTTAATATTGTGTTTGAAAATAGGATATACTTAAATTAACCGTGTACAGTTAGAGGAGAAATCATATGACATATTCTGAAGCTATTATAAAACGATTAACAGAGTTATGTGATGAAAGAAAAATCACTATCAATAAATTTGCTACTTTATCTGGCATCACTCAATCTACAGTAGAGAACTTGATGAAAGGCAAAACAAAGAATCCAAAATTGAAAACACTTCATAAACTTGCCATAGGTTTGGATATGACTGTTTCTGAATTGCTGGATTTTCCAGAAATGAATGAATCTGTATTTGATGATGAATAGCGAGCTTGCTTAAGTATTTGTAAGTTTTAAATATGTAACCCGTATTGATACAGGAAGAGAAAATTTGAAGGAGAGTGTATCTGTAAAGTTACTTGATAATCAGGCGAAGGAAGCACAGATTTCATATTTTGAACTGCTGTTTCATAAGGAAGTAACTAGAAAAATGTATGCTAACAAATGATATTTAGTATAAAGGCAAATAGACTGTTATGATGGCTAGACCAAATGGAATAGTTTTTTGCTGTCATTATCAAATATATAAAGTCAAAAGTCTTGTACATAGTAGTCTGGGGTGTCGGTTATAAGTTCAGTGAAGGAAAACTGTAAATTATATATAAAGTGAATTTTATGTTGCGATGGAAGCAACCATTCCGAAGAGCAATGAACCAGGGAGCCCTGCAGGGAGGGTGTTATAATAGAATATTATGTTATCAGGGGAGCACCTCGTTAGAGTTTTATTTTCTGAACAGGGCAGCTCCATTTTAATTATTTGTTTCTTGTTTTATATTAAGTGATAGATTATAATTACAGTTGGATATTGATATATTAAATGCGAAGGTAGATACTTTGTACAAAATTATCAATTTATTAAAATAAAAATTATAATTTATAGGATTAAGATAAGGTAAAGATTATTTTAATTAAGTATAAGGAGGTATTTTATGGTGAATGTGAAAAAAAGAACAAAATTTGTTATTGTTTTTTGTTTGGTATTAGTATTATGTTTGGGGAGTGCTTACACAACGGAGGCTTCAAAAAAAATTAAATCTAAATCAGTTTCACTGAGTGCAAACAATATTACAATTGGAGTTGGTGAAGTTATAACATTAATAGCAATTATGAAACCCGTTAATTCGACAGATTCATTAAAATGGTCCACATCTAACAAGGATATAGCAACAGTAAATAAATATGGTGCAGTAACGGCGAAGAAGGAGGGGACTGTCACAATTACAGTGAGAACTTCAAGTAAGAAAAAAGCTACTTGCAAAGTAACTATTAAGAAATATTTGACGCAAGAAGAAATAGTCTCTCTAATTTCGGCAGATTGTTTAGGAGAAGAGACAATTATTGAATTAATTAAAAACAATAGTATTGCAGAAGACAGAGTAAAAGAACTTATCAAAAGTAATAGTATAACAAAGGAAACAGTGAAAAAATTAATTGTAGAAAATACTCTTAGTGAGGAGGATGTAAAAAGGATAGTACAAAAAAATGTAGAAACAAGTTCTGGAACAAATAGTGATTGGGAAAGTGGACAAGAATTGAAATTATATGATAAGCAAAGTTTTCCTATGACATTTGAAAATGCTGGAATAACTATTACTGATATTAGCATAAAAAAAGAGCATGTGGATAAGTTTGTAGATGGAGAATACGCTAAATATAAGTATTCTTTTATAATTTGCTATTTGCAAGATGGTAGCTTGCAGGCTGATAAAGATATAGAACTTAATATATCATATAGTGATATAAATGGTTCTCCTTCGCATTATTGTAATAGTTGGATTATCAATAAAACGAGCAATAGAGGAGAATTCTTTGAAGAAGATGATAAAATGTATTATAAAACAGAAGACTATACATCATGTGATTGGAATGAATTTTATGTTGATAGTATGACCGTGTCTTGCTCGGATTGATTTAATAATTGTTGTAATTATTTGTTAGAGTCTGAATAATGGAAAATTTCTATTATTCAGGCTTTTTTATGAAGGATTTGGTGTTAAGATGCTTAACCAAGACACGCTGTGAGCATCATCACAGCCATATGCATTGTCGCAGAAAAATTGATTATTTGTTCCTTACCTTATATTAAGCTGATAATATATAGAGGAATCAGCACATGAGTACCACCGGCACCGACTAGGGAGGGGAAAGAATAGATTAATATAATAAGTATAATTATCATCAGTCTAAATAATATCAGTATTATTAGATTACGAAAATGAGGTTCTAAAAATGTAAAACCGAACTTCGAGAAGTCCGGTTTTTGATAATCAGCAAAATGCAGTCTGTCAGACCTGTTTTCCAGTATCCCTAAAAGTGAAAATGCCGTCATAGTCGCAGTTTAGAATGTCCGCAATCTCATGCAACTCTTTTTCAGTTAAATTATCTCTCCTAAGCTTATTATAAAGATTTGTACCTTTGTAACCTAATTTATCACTTAATTCTTTGATAGACATATTTCTTTCTAAAAGAATTGTCCGTATTTTTAAGGCCATTCCCATTTTCTGCACCTCATTCTTTTTGAGTAATTATATACTTTTTGGTGCAGAAAATCAAATAAAAATATAATTCTACACGTCAGAGTACAGTGAGATAAAGCAGACGGAAAAGCTACTCCATGAACGGAAAGAACTGATAAACCAAGCGGAAAAAAATCTGCAATATCGGGATTAACATAAGTCATACAAACAGACCAAGCCAAAAAGTAGGAAGAATATGTTGAACGTTATCTATGAAGTATCATTGTATTTTAGTAAGACAAGTATCGAGGTGCATACGATAAGCTGAAATGGATTATCATTAATCACGGTACCAATTGAGAAAACGGAATAGTGATAAAAAAGTCCTTGACAAATGGTTACAGGGGAGCACCTCGTTAGAGTTTTATTTTCTGAACGGGGCAGCTCCATTTTTATTGTATTTTAAGTTGTAAAAAAGTATATTTTCAGCTATACTTAATAATAGCTATGCAATTTGGAGGTGAGACTTACGAAGATTAATATTTACTATGGTGGAAGAGGGCTGTTAGATGACCCATCAATCTATGTACTGGATAGGATAACAGAGGTTTTAAAAGAACTTCGGGTAGAAGTAAACCGTTATAATATATTTGAAGATAAAAATGCGATTGCCATACTGCCATCTACATTGAAGGGGGCAGACGGGGTGATACTGGCTACGACAGTGGAATGGTTTGGAATTGGCGGATATATGCAGCAATTTCTGGATATGTGCTGGCTATATGCCGATAAGCAGGAGATCAGTAAGATGTATATGTTGCCGGTTGTTATGGCGACTACTTATGGAGAGCGGGATGCCGAACTGAACCTGATAAAGGCCTGGGAGCTTTTGGGAGGAATTCCGATTACCGGTCTGGTTGCATATGTAGATGATGGATTTGAACAAAATGAAAGCTATAGGGAGATTATCGAGAAGAAAGCGGAAGCATTGTACCGCACGATTCACCAGAAAATGAAGAGCCTGCCTACCAGTGACATGGCTGTTAAAAACAATCTGCTTAAGCCAAGAACCATTGAACTGACACCCCAGGAAAGCGAGCAGCTTTCCAAGTTTGTCAGTGATGAATCGTATGTGAAGCAGCAAAAGGAAGATATAGAAGAGCTGTCAGCGATGTTCAAGAAAATGTTGAATGAAGAGGATGCAGATAAAACATCTGATGAAGAGGATATGGAAGAATTATATGATATGGAAGGGAATGCCGTTACAAAAGCAGGAGAGGAAAGGGAAGTTCCAGTCGATAAGCTAATATCCGCTTTTATGAAAAATTATAGTCCCGAGCCGGAATTTACGGCTTCCTATGCCATTATTATATCCGACAAAGATCAGATTCTTCATATAGAGGCTACACCGGAACATGTTAAGTGTTTTTATGCCGCAACAGATGAGGCAGATGTGATCTTAAGGACTACAACAAAGATGTTAGATAATATATTGAGTGGAAAAAAGACTTTCCAAAAAGGATTTATGGCGGGAGAGATTTCTGCAAAGGGTAACTTCAAAACGCTTCGGATGTTGGATACGATTTTTGATTTTCAACAGGCTTAGTCAACAATCCCGCTGCAAGCGGGGGGGCTTTAGAACCAGTTAGGATGTGAATGATATGTCATATATGGCACTATACCGTAAATGGAGGCCGGATGAATTTGAAGAAGTAAAGGGACAGGAGCATGTAGTTACCACATTGAAGAACCAGATTATCCATGACAGGGTCGGGCATGCATATCTTTTTTGTGGAACAAGGGGAACCGGTAAGACGACAGTGGCAAAGCTGTTTGCAAAAGCCGTGAATTGCGAGCATCCGTTAGATGACGGAAGTCCCTGCAATGAATGTGCATCCTGTCAGGCGATTCAGGCAGGTAATTCCCTGAATGTAATTGAGATTGATGCCGCATCCAATAACGGAGTGGATAATATACGTGATATCCGGGATGAAGTACAGTATTCGCCGACAGAAGGTAAATATAAAGTGTATATTATCGATGAGGTGCATATGCTCTCCATCGGAGCGTTTAATGCATTGCTTAAGACGTTGGAAGAACCGCCTTCTTACGTGATCTTTATTCTGGCAACGACAGAATCCCACAAGATACCGATTACGATTTTGTCCAGATGCCAGAGGTATGATTTCAGGCGGATTAGTCTGGAAACGATTTATGAGAGATTGACAGAACTGCTTTCCAGAGAAGGAATTGAAGCAGAGGAAAAAGCGGTTCGTTACATTGCCAAGGCGGCAGATGGCTCCATGCGTGATGCACTCAGTCTTCTTGACCAGTGTATTGCTTTTTATCTGGGGCAGAAACTTACCTATGACAAGGTATTAGAGGTACTTGGTGCAGTAGATGTAGAAGTATTTAACCGGTTGATGACTCATATTGCAGCAAATTCTACCATGGAGGCATTACAGGTTATTGATGAGATTGTCTGGCAGGGAAGGGAATTGTCCCAGTTTGTGACGGATTTTACATGGTATATGCGAAATCTTTTGCTGATCAAGGTTTCGGATCATGTAAATGACCAGCTTGATATTTCAGCAGAGAATCTCGAAAGTATGAAACAGACGGCAGAGCAGGTGGATTTAAATGCACTGATGCGGTATATCCGGATATTTTCCGAGATGTCTAACCAGATACGGTATGCAACTCAGAAAAGAGTAACACTGGAGCTTGCCGTGATCAAGCTTACAACACCTCAGATGGAAAATAATCTGGATTCGGTTTTAGACCGTCTTCGTATATTGGAACAAAAGGTAGAAGAAGGAGTGGTTTCTCTTAGTGAGGAACAGAAAGCAGCACTTGCAGCGGGAAACGGCAGTGAAAATGCGGTCACTTCTGATACAGATGTATCTATTAACAGGGAAGAGATTCTTAGAAAAGAATTAGAACCGGCAACACGCCAGGATATGAAGGATATCATAGAAAGTATTAACAGGATCAAACAGGATACGGAGCTTAGCAATAAAGTCGGTCAGGGAACCATGAGCCTGCTAGAGGAGGCGAGCATTAATATCGGACATGATAATGCTTCCATTGTCCTTTCTTTTGATGGAACAGTTAAAGGGAATATGGCATTTAAGCAGTTTTCCAAGGAGGAGCATCGTCAGGTTTTACAGGAGGTGGTCGGAGAGATGACCGGTAAAAGTGTTAATATTGCCTGTCAATCCAAGGAATCTTTAGCAGAAACAGATTTATCAAGTATTAATTTGTCTAAGGTCAAATTTGATGTGACGGTGGCAGATTAGGCAATTGATATGAATAGATTGCACACAAATCGACAACCCCGCTGGAAACAAGGAGTGTGTGACCCTTGCGGGAGTCAGATGTGCATATAATTTCAATAAATTTAGGAGGATAGAGCAACATGGCAAAAAGAGGTGGATTTCCGGGAGGCATGCCCGGTAATATGAACAATTTAATGAAGCAGGCTCAGAGAATGCAGAAACAGATGGAAGAGCAGGCAAAGGAGTTAGAGGATCAGGTTTATGAAGCCACTGCCGGAGGTGGTGTGGTGAAGGTTACGATTTCCGGAAAGAAGGAGGTTATGGCAGTTCATCTGGATCCTGAAGTGGTAGATCCTGATGATATTGAAATGCTTGAGGATTTGATTATGGCGGCAACCAATGAAGCACTTCGCATGCAGGAGGAAGACCAGAATACAAAAATGTCTAAGATTACCGGCGGCATGGGCGGATTAGGAGGATTTCCGTTTTAATGGACCTATATAGTGAACAGGTAAATCGTCTGGTAGAAGAATTAGGAAGGCTGCCGGGAATTGGTCACAAATCAGCCCAGAGACTGGCATATCATATTATCAATATGCCGTTAGACCATGTAAAGGCGTTGTCTGATTCCATTATGAATGCCAGGCAGAATGTAAAATACTGCAAAGAATGTTTTACTCTGACAGATAAGGATGTCTGTCCTATCTGTGCCTCTGCTAACCGTGATAAAAAAACGATCATGGTGGTGGAGACGCCAAGGGATTTGGCGGCATATGAGCGTACCGGTAAATATAACGGTGTGTATCATGTGCTGCATGGAGCAATTTCCCCCAAGCTCGGTGTCGGGCAGGAGGACATCAAGTTAAAGGAACTGATTGTCCGGCTTAGGGAGGATGTAGAGGAACTGATCATCGCTACAAACTCCGGAGTGGAAGGTGAGATTACTGCAATGTATATCAGCAAACTGGTAAAGCCGACAGGAATTACAGTGTCACGAATTGCATCCGGAATACCGGTAGGCGGTGATTTGGAATGTATTGATGAAGTTACACTTCTTCGTGCATTAGAGGGAAGAGTACACATCTAAAAATAATGTATTACGAAAGGAAGGTATATGTTATGAAGAGAATAGGTATGTTGACAAGCGGCGGTGACTGCCAGGCATTAAATGCTACGATGCGAGGTGTCGTAAAAGGACTTTGCAATATGTACAAGGATGTAGAGATTTATGGTTTTTTGGAGGGTTATAAAGGATTAATCCGCAATAATTATAAGTTATTAAAAGCAGAGGATTTTTCCGGTATTTTGACAAGAGGCGGTACGATATTGGGAAGCTCCAGACAGCCGTTTAAATTAATGGGCCAGCCGACAGAAGACGGAATTGATAAGGTGAAGGCCATGAAGGAAACTTACAAGAAACTGAAGCTTGACTGTCTTGTCGTATTGGGTGGAAACGGTTCCCAGAAGACGGCTAATCTGTTAAGTGACGAGGGGCTGAATGTAATCGGTCTGCCAAAAACCATTGACAATGATCTGTGGGGAACGGATATGACTTTCGGATTCCAGTCAGCAGTAGATGTCGCTACACAGGCAATTGACTGTATCCATACAACAGCGGCTTCCCATAATCGGGTTTTTGTAGTGGAAATAATGGGACATAAAGTTGGGCATATTACTTTACATGCCGGTATTGCAGGTGGGGCAGATATTATTCTGTTACCGGAAATTCCATATGATATTAAGAGTGTGTGCAAGGCACTTGATAAGAGAAGCAAAGCAGGAAAAGGATTCTCTATCATTGCAGTGGCAGAAGGTGCTATTTCCAAGGAGGATGCGGCACTTTCCAAGAAGAAGAGAAAGGAAAAGCTTGCAAATCGTCCATATCCGTCAGTAGCATATGAGATTGCGGACCAGATTAAGGATGCATGTGGATGTGAGGTAAGAATAGCAGTTCCCGGACACACACAAAGAGGCGGCAGTCCGGATTCGTTTGACCGTGTACTTTCTTCGAGATTTGGAGCATATGCGGCGAAGCTGATCAAAGAGGAGAAATACGGACGCCTGGTGGTATTAAAGGACAACGATGTAACGGATATTGCACTGTCAGATTCTGCAGGAAAATTAAAATATGTTTCACCTGATGACAGTATTGTACAAAATGCACGTATGTTAGGCATTTCTTTTGGAGATGAATAAAGAATAAGGGAAATCTGTGAGGCTGCTGTACTAAAGTTTTGCTGTAAGGATTTAACAGGTAACATTGCAGAGTACGGTTTACTTTTGCTATCTTTGTTAAATTTATCCTGTGAAAAATTATGCAGCAGCTTTACGAAAATTCCCATGTAAAGGGGATACCAGAGGCAAATCCGGTTTATATATGCACGACATTTGATTTACATGCATATTTTAATAATATGGAATATGTATGTAAGGAGATTTATGAAATGCAGGGGATACATTATGATTTGAATTCGATGTTTCCAAACGAGTCGGATTTTTTAGAGGAAGAAGAGTTTTGTTTAAAGGATTATGATTATTTAAGAAGATTGTATCCGAGAGAGGTCAGGTTGATTGCTTCTATTTTGGAGGAATATCTGGACCGCTATGAGTATGAGGGAAGTCCGATGTATGCACAGTATCCGGATGCAGTGACCATTTACCGGATGGCAAGTGAGATTTATAAAAAGCTTACAATGCCTGAAGCCGAAAAAGAGAGGTTGCAGCTTAAAAATATGATACAGGTAATGGTGTGTCAGGAGATGTATATCAGAAGACGCAGACACGATAAATTTTGCAGGAAATTTAATTGTCAGATGAACAGGGAAAATAACACATACAGAATGTGATGGATAAATTGTTAAATTAGAGTAAGAAACGGGAACATTCCCATATTGCAGGAGATTATTATGGACGGAAGAGTAGTTGCAAGAATACTGGTGCTGTTGTTTATTTTTACAGGGACGATTCTGGTTGTGAATAAAATAAATAACAGAGGGGTGGAAGAGTTTTCCGTGGAGATGGAACAGGCTACACTGCCAATTGTATATGTACGTTATAATGATAGATTTATCAATACTTTACACGGGTATACCGGTAAAGTTGATACGACATATTTTCGTGATACGATTACGCCGATGGATTACGGGAAAACAATTGAACTTTGGGCAGATCAGGCAAAGGATACTTACGGTTCCTATGAATATGAATTAAGAAGTCAGTATCAGGGCGATTTGATTGAGAATGGTTCCGTGACGGAATTAACACATGCGGAAGGTTACGATAAAATACGGGTATCTTTTCGTACAGATTTAGAAGAACTTCAGGAATATGTACTGGTATTAAAGGCAATGTCAGGGGAAGAGGTTGCTGTCCGCTATTATACAAGGGTTGTGGTAGAGAATAATTTTCATGCCGATAAACTGTTGGATTTTGTGGAAACCTTTAATAAGGTACTCTTTAATAAAGAGGAGGCAGAGACCGTTATTTCCAAAAGTATTGAGCCTAATGAGGATGGCAATAACGAATATCTGTCAGAGATAGATATCCATTCCAGCTTTGAAACTATAACGTTTGCGGATCTGAATCCCACAAGACTCACAAAGCCGATTGCAAGTATTAAGGAGATTGATGACAGTTATGCCATTATTCAGTTAAAATACATGATTTCTGCACAGGAGAACCGTGTGTTGGAGAGTTACTATATTACAGAAAACTACCGTGTCCGTTACGTAGATGAGGATAATGTGTATTTGCTGGATTATAACCGCAAGCAGGAGGCACTTTTTGTAACGGACAATGTGGATACGAGTGCCAACACCTTTAAGATAGGCATTACCGATGAGGAAGATTATCAATATGTTGTCAGTGATAAAGAGAAAAAGGTAGCATTTGTTCAGGCAAGGCAGTTATGGTATTATGATTATAACAATGGGACGATCACGAACGTATATGGATTTTGTCAGGATGATAATTACACAGACAGCCGTGTGACTTATGATGAAAATAATATCAAAATACTAAAGATGACTGATGAGGGAGATATCACTTTTGCTGTATATGGTTATATGAACCGGGGAGAGCATGAGGGCAAGGTAGGAATTTCCGTTTATCGGTTTACTGCTGCGAAAGATAAAATGCAGGAGGTTTTATTTATTGAAAATAATAAGCCGTATAATATATTAAAAGAAGACATGGAAACTCTTTTATATCTAAATGACAGCGGTGAATTTTATTATTTTGATAATGACTGTATCGTAACTGTAGATACCAATACCATGAAGTCAGAGATTTTTATTGAGGATGTGCTGAATGATCGTCTGGCGGTATCAGAAGACAACCATTTGATAGGGTATCCCGACGAGCTGTTACCGGAATATACAAAAAGGGTTACAGTTTTGAATCTGGATACAAAAGAGAGCCGGCAGATTGAGGCTGGGAGTGATGAGAGACTTGAGACGATCGGATTCATAGAAGAGGATTTAATTCTTGGAAGAATCAGGGAAGGTGATATTGAAACAGCCTTGGACAGGACAGTGATTTGTCCGATTTCCACAATTGATATCATTGATAAGAGAAATACGGTCGTAAAGACCTATGGTTCTACCGGCGTCTATGTAATAGAAGCTACTGCCAGAGACGGTGTGGTGTATCTGGACCGTGTCCGTAAGATAAACGGTGTGTTTGAGTCTACAACCCAGGATTTTATCACTTATAAAGATGAAGAGGATAATGACGGAATCAACATAGCTTATAAATATACGGATAATGCGTATAATCAGCTTTATATGACTTTTCCTAATTATATGTACGTAACAGAAAAACCCAAGCTGATGATTACCAAAAAATCCATTAATGAAAAGGATACCACGGTAAAAATTACTTTTGACCATACCAATAAAAAATATTATGCGTATGGTCAGGGAAAATATATGACGGATTATCTAAATTTGAATGCAGCCGTGCGTACAGCCTATGAAAATGCGGGTGTGGTATTGGACGAGCACGGAATGATCGTATGGCGGAAAATAGCAGTCAAGGATTATCATACGGTTGCAGATAAAATAAATATTTACAATGTTTCCGATATAGGAGATACTCTTGCTGCCTGTATTTACATGATGGGAATCTATGAGGAAAAGAATCCGGAATATGCAGCAATGCAGGAGGATATTGCAAATGAGGTGCCTATAGAGGATATCATATTGAAATATACCGGAAGACAGGGAACAGATATTACCGGATGTGATTTTGAAAATGGCTTATATTATCTCTGTAAGGATGCCCCGGTTATCACACGCTTTGCAGACGGAACTTACGTATTGGTAACCAGCTATAACGGACAAAAAATTCGCTATATCAATCCGTTGGAAGAAACGGATATTGTGGAGCCGAGGGAAGAATTCGAGGGTAAAGTGAAAGACAGCGGGAATGTATTTATCAGTTATGTAAGGTGAGTTCCCGTTTAATGCTATGGGATGTATTCAGCATGCAAGTTATAAAAATTCATGCTGAATTATAAAGGCATGTTTTTTTCTACAAAACCATTAACGCCAGAGCATAAAAGCTGATTTGACATTTCAATGATTTCCTCCAGAGGGATTTTTTTACCATCGGCTACCCACCTGCGATACATTTCTATACTTGCACTCTGCACAAAACCCAACAGGATATTCTGTTTGTAAGTATCTAATAATTGAAGCCATGTGGATTTTCCCCATGTGGAACTTATCACATGGTTCATCATTTTGTTTCGGATATAGTTATAACTTCCGCTACAGGTAATCTTTTCATATACCATTCCTTTTTCAACAGAATAAAGAAAAAATTCCCGGTTTATCTTATCTAATTCTTCGGGTATTCTATAACTTTCTATTCTTTTCATATAATCCTGCGTGATGATGCCTTGTAATTCTGCAAGGAGGTCATCCAATGTATCATAATACCGATAAAAGGTTTTTTTATTGATTCGTGCACGTTCGCAAAGTTCTTTGACTGTAATCTTTTCATAATTCATTTCACATATCATTTCCTCAAAAGTTTTTTGGATTGCTTCAATTGTTTTTTGTACTCGTAAATCTTCTGAACCATTCAAGAGCATTTTTTTCATCCTCCTATCATCGTGTATGCAACCTTTTTTCAAAATGTGTGGCATATGTCACTATTCCAGAATTATTGACCGTTGTTTTTATTTTCAACAAAATATATAATGCCAATACAGGAGTTAAGTAACTCAAGTTGCATAAAAGAGTAACATAGATGAAAGAAAAAGTCAAGGAGTTGATGTCTTGAAAAGATGGGCAGGAAAGGAGAAACAATTATGAGCAATAATGCAGAAACAGCAGCTGCGCAGGAGAATGAAATGGGGACGCTCCCTGTAGGAAAACTTTTAAGAAAAATGTCCCTTCCATTGATTTTTTCCATGTTCGTGCAGGTACTGTACGGTCTGGTGGATAGTATGTATGTGGCACAGCTTGGAGATACGGCACTTACGGCGATTTCTCTTTGTATGCCAGTACAGTATCTGGTGCTTGGTGTTGGCATTGGCATCGGGGTGGGTGTCAATTCCATTTTGTCAAAGAAGTTAGGAGAAAAAGACATGCAGGGTGTAAACCGTGCTGCGGGAAACGGATTTGTGCTGATTTGGATTGTATCGGTTATTTTCGTGGTGATGGGGCTGTTAGCAATGGAGCCATTCTATAGGTTGCAGACAAATATTGCAGAAGTGCTTGATATGAGCATTTCTTACAGCAGGATTATCAGCATTGTATCTTTTGCGGCTCTGCATCAGGTTATTATGGAAAGACTTTTGTCGGCTACGGGAAAAGCAAATCTTACTATGATTCCCATGCTGACAGGTGCAGTTGTGAATATCGTTCTTGACCCTGTTATGATCTTTGGGTGGTTTGGGCTGCCCGCTCTTGGCATTGCAGGTGCGGCTTATGCAACGGTGATTGCACAGGCAGTTGCTGCATTAGTGGGGCTGTTCCTGAATCTGAGATTTAATAAGGAAGTACGGTTTACCAGTACAGGATTTTTTCCAGACGGCAGCATTATTGCTGAAATTCTGAAAGTCGGAATACCTGTCGCATTGTCGCAATGCCTGATTTCCGTTATTGCTTTCGGCATGAACAATATCCTGCTTTCACTTTCAGCGGTAGCTCCCGGCATCTATGTAATCTATATCCGTTTGCAGAGCTTTGTGATCATGCCCTCCGGCGGAATGAGTACCGCGGGAATTTCCATTATCGCCTATAATTACGGGGCAGGAAGTAAAGAGCGGATTATGGAAACATTGAAAAAGAGTATTGTGGTGAACCTGATTGTTGCCGCTGTCGGTACAGTGATATTTTTGGCAGTGCCGGAACTGCTTCTTGCGATGTTTAACGCATCGGACGCTGTTTTGGAAATCGGCATCCCGGCACTCCGCATTATTGCAGCCTCCCTGCTGCTTACGACGACAACGCAGATTCTGACCGGATTTTTGCAGGCACTTGGACGTGGTACTGACAGTTTTGTCATTGCGATCACACAGGCAGTATTCCTTCTGCTTGCAGCATGGCTTTTGTCCCTGACAGGGAGTGCGGTGCTGGTATGGCTGGCATTTCCGATTATGGAGGTACTTCGGTTTGTGATAGGGGTATATCTTGTAAAAAGAACACATAAAAATCAGATTATGAAATTGGAGGCAATGGCATGAAGAACCAAACCATAGAAGACTGGCTTGCTTCGGTTGGACTTCTGTAAAAACAAAATGATATGAAAAGATGGAGGGAAATACCTGTGGGCAAGGGGAATTTGCATCAAAGGCAAAGAGAAGGCGCCCTGAGGTATACCTGTATGCCCTGAGAGGATGGGCAGGAAGGAGGAAATTAAAATGAAACAGACTTATGTAACTTTGAATGATGGAAACAAAATCCCGCAGTTTGGTCTTGGTGTCTACATGATTTCAGGTGATGAAAACACGAAAGAAGCTTGTATGGAGGCTTTTCGTGCAGGCTACCGGCATGTAGATACTGCCCATGCTTACCAGAATGAGCGTGGTGTCGGGGCAGCCGTAAAAGAGAGCGGTATTCCCCGAGCTGAAATTTGGATCACGACAAAGCTATGGCCCAGTGAGTACGGTGAGGGAAAGACAAAGGCGGCGATTGACAAAATGCTCTCCCGTCTGGATACAGATTACATTGACCTTCTTTTACTGCACCAGCAGTTTGGCGATTATATTGGGGCATGGAAAGATATGGAGAAGGCCGTTGACGCAGGCAAGGTAAAATCTATCGGTATCAGCAATTTTGAATCGGAGCGCCTTGAAAAGCTGCTTGCTGCTGCAACGATCAAACCGTCAGTCCTACAGGTAGAGTGCCATCCGTATTACCAGCAGAATGAATTGAAAAAGCGTATTGCGTCCTACGGTACAGTGATTGAGAGCTGGTATCCTATCGGACACGGCGATAAGGGGCTTCTGAATGAGCCGGTGTTTACTGAACTTGCAGAAAAGTATGGAAAAAATAACGTGCAGATTATTCTTCGCTGGCATATTCAGGAGGGGACGGTTGTATTCCCGAAGTCTACCAATCCGAAGCATATTCAGGACAATATAGACATCTTTGATTTTGAATTGACAGCGGATGAAATGGAGCGCATCCGGGCTTTGGATAAAGGGGTACGGTTTTTTAATATGAGCCTTGCAGAACAGGAAGCACATTTGAGTGCGTTTAAGCCTGAGGATTAGGGAGGGTTCATTGTGAAAAAGATATGTTCTATTTTGATAGTATTGCTTTTGTGTATAGCATTTACCGGATGCTCGCAGGCGGGCAATCAGAGTGCCACAGATTCGGGTACGGAAATCTCTCAAAGTAAAAGTGACGGCGAGGAAGATTCCAGTACGGAAATTTCGCAGGGGGATTTAAGCAGTGTGGACAATGAGGCAGCTGAACAGCCCACGCAAAGCCTTGCAGGTTCAAATACAGAGTTTGACTTGGAGAAAGGAACTGTGCTTTTGAATAATGGCATTGAGATGCCCATTTTAGGAATTGGAACATTCCGATTGTCAGACGAAGAGGCAGAAAATTCCGTCTATTGGGCTTTAAGGGATGGTTACCGCCTGATTGATACCGCCCGCATTTATGGGAATGAAGCGGGAGTAGGAAAGGGAATTCAGAGAGCGATTGATGAGGGCTTTGTCACAAGGGAAGAAATCTTTGTTACAACGAAAATGTGGACAGATGATTATGATGACGGTGACAGGGCAATTGAAAATTCACTGGGGCGGTTAGGGCTAGATTATATCGACCTTATGATTCTGCACCACTCTGAGCCGGACAGTGATGTAGGGGCATATCAGGCAATGGAAAGGGCTGTTCGGGCCGGAAAATTGCGGTCTATCGGTCTATCCAATTATTACACGCCGGACGATTTTGACCGACTGGTGGAGGCGACAACCATTGTTCCGGTACTTTTACAGAATGAAACACACCCGTATCATCAAAGTATGGAAATGAAGGAACATTTGAAAGAGTACGGTACAGTGATGGAATCATGGTTTCCGTTAGGCGGCAGGGGAAATACGCAGACGCTGTTTGGTGATGAAACCATTGTCTCCATAGCGGAGGAACATGGAAAAACCTCTGCACAGATTATCCTGCGCTGGCATTTGCAGGCGGGAAATATCGCAATCCCCGGTTCCAGCAATGAAGATCATATACAGGAGAATTATGAGATATTTGATTTTGAATTGTCTGAAGAAGAAATGCAGAGAATGAGTGACTTAGACCGTAATGAACGGTTTGCCGGTTATTGAGTATAAGGAGCCCATATAAGCTTGCTATGAATTAAATAATATAAAAAGGAAAGCAGTAATCTGTTATTGTAGGATTGCTGCTTTTTCTGTGCAAAAAATTAAAAATATAAGATTCAGGAAATAGAACTCGTTTACTTTATATTGGTTCCTCCACCGGCAGCACAAGCTGTGAGCAGCCCCTTTTCCTCCAGACGGATCAGGCTGGAACGGGAAAGATTACAGGCATGCACCGCCTGACGGATAGAAAATAAGCTGTAGTCGCTCTCGTTTGTAGTGCTGTCAATAGGAATGATCATCGCATAATTTCCGTATCATTTTTTACATAAAGTTCAAAAGTTGAAAAACCACTTGAGTTGTTCATGGGTGATTATGTTAAGATGTTAATAATAATGTATAGGTTGCAGATGAAAATGTCAAGGACGACGTTTTTGTAGGACTTTGACATTTTGCATCATAATCTAATAATTTATTGAAAAAGCGAGCAGACTTAGAAAAGTGCAAATCGTACCTAAAAAAGTGCGAATCGTACCAGAAAGTGTTTTTTGGACCAGGGAAATGTTAATGTTATACTGTAAAACCCATGAGCCAGATAGAACAGTTTCTGGAAAAACAGAGGAAAGCAGGTGAAAATATATGTTAGGTGGTTCTGTATATGTCGCATTTATCCGCTATGTAGTCAGTCTCATAGGAGTAATGCTGCTGTTTGGCCAGATGGGGCAGCCACGGTTTGGCAGGAAAAAGACAATTTTGTGTTATGGAGTTTTTTGTGCGTCTGTGTCTGTGCTGGCATGTATCTGGTATGTGTTGGACTGGGAAAGTTGTGTGCGAATGGTGGCGTTTACCATGTTTATGTGTTTTTCTGTTTTCGCCTTTTGGATGGGAAAAGATACTGCATGTCTGAAAATCTATAAGCTGGCACTGGTTTTTTATCTGATGGCGGTGTTTGTCATTGGAGGACTGGAGATTTCCATTCTTTTCTTTGACCGGAATGTATGGGCAGATGTTATTGCGCGTATTGTGATAATTGCCCTGCTTGCATTGCTGATGGATAGATATCTAAAGGAACCGATGAAGGGGTTTGGAGATTATGTGGAGAAAGAGGCAGATACTTTTAGTGTCGCTGTCATGATTCTTTGTATTTTGTTTGGAATTGGTTATATTTTGAATCCTGGCTTGAATAAAGAAATGACACCGCATCGTATTTATCAGGTAGTAATCAATTTTCTTCTGACGGGAATGTTGCAGCTTCTGGTATTCCGTTTCTATCTGCATATCGGGAAAGAGAGAGAATATGAGAGGGAAAAGCAGCTTATCCAGATGAATTACAGGCTATTGGAACGCCAGCTTGAGATTCTGGAAGAGTCTGTGGAATCCGGCAGGCGGATTCGACATGATGCAAGGCACCACAATGCAATCATAGCAGAGTACGCACGCAGGGGACAGCAGGAAGAATTACTGCAGTATTTAAAGGAGTATGAGGAGGAAATCACACAGGGTATACCGGAAATGATATGTTCCAATACGGCAGTCAATAATATTTTGGCGGTATATACCAGAAAGGCGAAGAATGAGGGGATTTTGGTGACGCTGGATGTCCAGGTTGGCAAAAATTTGATGTTTCCAAGCCTTGATTTAGTGGCAATTATTGCCAATGCTTACGAGAATGCAATTTATGCCTGTATGGAGGTAAAGAAATATTCAGACGAACGGCAGTGTTTCATTGATTTGATGCTGAAAAAGAAGAAAAATAAACTGATTATTACTTGTAAAAATACATGCAGGATGGAGATGGAATTAAAGGATGGGAAGCCGAAATCAGAATTTACAGGCGGCATTGGAGTTTCGAGTATTATAAGGACAGCAGAGAAGTACAGTGGGGAATACGATTTTAAAAATGAGAATGGCATGTTTGTATTCCGGCTGATTATGAATATGGAGGACAAAAATGACAGTTTGGATAGCACTTTGTGATGATGAGACAGCAGAGCTTAATAAAACAGAAAAAATATTGAGTGACTATGAGCAAAAACATGCGGATACAGATTTTATGATAGAGCGCTTTGAAAGTGCAGATGAACTGCTCTATATGGTCAGGGAACGGGAGTATTCACCGGATTTGATTTTTATGGATATTTATATGCCGGGAGAAAATCATCCTTCAGGGATGGAAGCGGCGAGACAGCTTCGTGACATGGGAAGCAGGGCAAAACTCATCTTTTTAACGACGTCTAAAGAGCATGCGTTGGAAGCTTTTGACGTGGAGGCATTTCAGTATTTGTGCAAGCCGGTGCAGACGGACAAATTATTTTCCCTTCTGGAGCGGTTCACGAAAGAGACAGAAAGGGAACAGGAAAAATACATTCTGCTGCGTGCGGAGGGGACGATTACCAGGGTGTCACTAAATGACATTGTATACTGTGAGGCGCAGGGGAAACGGCAGTGTATCTATATGGCGGATGGCACACAAGTGATTCAGAACCTGACGATGGCGAAGATTTATGAGATGTGCTCACCCTGTCCGGAACTGGTGAAAGTGGGTGTTTCCTACATCATTCATCTAGAGCATATCGTCAGTCTGAATGCACAGGAGGCACAGATGGATAACGGACGGAAAATCTATCTGCCAAGAGGAACGTACCGCCTTTTGAGAGAGCAGTATTTTGATTATTATTGTGGAAAGGAGTAATAACAACATGAAAACCAGAAAAACCAGCATTTCTACACAGATGTTTCTCTTTATTCTGGGTGCGTCCCTTGTTGTAGCCCTGATTGTAGGAGGTGTTTCTTATTCTACAATGGGACGCTTTTTAAGGCAGAAGACAATGGGGGATGTGATGGAAATTGCAGTGATTGCTGCTGAAAATGTGGATGGAGAGACCTTTTTGAAGGCAATGGAGGGCGATGAGGAAGCTCTGTTGGCGGTTAAAGATTCCTTAAGCTTTTTTCTGTCAGGAGATTCGGTAAGCTATGTCTATACGCTCATGCCAAAAGATGGAAGTAAATTTCAGTTTGTTGTAGATACGGACCCGGATGATCCCGGAGAATATGCCGAGGATTATGAGGCACAGGCTGCCATGTTTGAGGCGATGGAGGGAAAAGCAAGTGTAACGAAAGAGTCGTTTACGGATGAGTGGGGAACCTTTTACAGTGGTTATGCACCAATTGTACAGAATGGAAAAATACTGGGGATTGTGGCAGTGGATTATGAGGCATCCTCGATACAGACTTCCTTAAATCAGTTGATACGCAATATTTTACTTTCAGTGGTCATCGGCATTCTCTTTGCAGTTATCGCAGCAGTGATTGTATTTGTCAGAATGAAACGCAATTTCTTAAAGGTAAATGACAAGATTCTTGAGGTGGCTTCAAGCGATGGAGATTTGACAAAGGTGTTGGATATTACTTCCGGGGATGAATTGGAAGTGATTGGAAACAGTTTAAACCAGCTTCTGCAAAAAACTGCAAACACTGTCCGGCAGATAAAGGGTGGAACAGACAGTATTGAATTCAAAATGGAGAGTATCAATACGCATGTATCCGGTTCGGTTTCCCAGATTACCAATATCAATGATACCATACAATCTATGGTGGCATCCTCGGAGGAGATAGCGGCATCTGCCGAAACCGCCAGGGAGCAGGTGGGCTTTGTATATAAGGATATTCAGCGTATTGTAGATATTGTTGCACAAAATACCAATTATTTAAAGGAGATTCATGTTTCTTCGAAGGAGCTGAATGAAACGGCAAAAAGCTCAACAGAAAAGATAGGAGAAAACGTGGAGAATATGTCCGCAGGTATGCACAGGGAAAAGGAGAGAGCAGAAGCAGTTCTTAGGATAAAAGAGTTGTCAGACTCTATTTTAAGTATTTCTTCCCAGACGAATCTATTGGCGCTGAACGCTTCCATTGAGGCAGCAAGAGCAGGAGAAGCGGGGCGGGGCTTTGAGGTCGTAGCAAAAGAAATCGAAACATTGGCCCGCAATACCAGCGAAGCGGCAAATGAGATTCAGACCATGAGTAATGATGTAGTGGAGGCAGTGGAAGGATTAGACAGGCTGGCAGAGCAGATGCTTTCCTTTTTGCACAATGAGATTTCCGGGGATTATGAACACTTCAGTAATGTTTCCAACAGTTTTATGGGAAAATCGGATGATATCCGGGAATCCATGGAGCAGTTGCAGAAAATAACACAACAGTATGAAGAATCTCTGAAGAGTATCAATGACGTCATGCAGTCTGTCAGTGCAGCATCCGAAGAAACAAGCACAGAAATCGTTCATGTATCGGAGATACTGTTATCAATGAATACAGATATGAAAAATATTGAGGATTCTACAGAGGAAACACTCCAGAATATTTCAGGGATGAACAGGGAGCTGAATGCTTACCGGATTGATGTGGAAGGGAGCATTTTGTAATTGTATCATGTCGTTGCAAAAATTACAGGAAAATGTAGCCAATATGCAAATCATACCGGAAAAAGTGCAGATGGTTCCGGTATTATGGATATGTAAAATAATATTAAAACATCAAAGAGACAACCGGAAAAGAGGGCAGGTATGTAACAGGACCTGTTCTCTCGTTGTTTTACCCCAAAAGCGGATTTTGTGATTTTGGAAGGAGTAGATGTTGCTGAATGGGTTATGGTGTCAGAAGCACCGGATATCTTCTTTGAGGATGGTAGTTGGTCATCGACGAGTTTTTAAATGAAATTACTTCCCTGCCGGTGCATTCCATCACAAGCATTATAGAAGAAATATGTTGTATTACTTTAATTAAGTGCTTTTATCATCATTACCGTATAAAAAGAAAAAACCTGCAAAAGCAGGTTCCTTCATATGTTCTTACTCTTCAGAGATTGCTCCGGCAGGGCAGGTTCCAGCACATGAACCGCAAGAAATACATGCAGCTGCATCAATTTCAAATTTGCCATCACCTTCGCTGATTGCTCCTACTGGACAAGAACCAGCACAAGCACCGCAAGATACACAGTTATCAGAAATAACAAATGCCATAATAATATCCTCCTTCATTCAGTATAGGTTATTACTTATTGGTAAAACACCTTAATAAGTATATTTTAAAACAACTTTACATAGATAGCAAGTTTTTTATAGATAAATCATGTTACTTTTCACGCTGTCATAACGATTGCCGTGACGGAATGTGAAAAGCAGGGAATTTGGGAATTTAATCCGATTCCTTTGCAGCATCGTCTTGTCTGCGGCGTCTGGCAGCTTTCAGAATAATTTCCCGGGCGTAAACCGCATCCTCTTTGGTAAGAGGTTCCATACCTTTTAGCGGATAGTCCATGCCTAAATTTTGGTATTTTACCTCACCCATATTATGGTATGGTAACACGTCCAATGCTTTGAGATGTTTAAGACTTCCGATAAAATATCCCAGTTCATCCAGATAATCGTCGATTAGGGTAATATCTTTAACGATTACGTGGCGAATCCAGATATCAACCCCTTTTTCATCAATATATCTTGCAAAATCCAGAATATTTTCATTTGGTTGCTTGCAAAGTTTTTGATGTTCGTCCGGATTAATGTGCTTGATATCCAACATGACAAGGTCTGTTACTTTCATAAGACGGTCAAATCTGGCTAATAAATCGGGGTTATCCCGATGAAAGATAACTCCAGAAGTATCTAAGCAGGTATGAATCCCTTTTTCTTTTGCCTTTTCAAATAATTCTGTCAGAAAATCCATTTGCATAAGAGGTTCGCCGCCGGTAGCCGTGATACCTCCATTTGCATAGAAATGTTTCAGAGAATCATATTGTTCTAACAAGTCTTCCACAGTATGTTCTTCCCCACCCTGTGGATCCCAGGTGTCCGGGTTGTGACAGTATAAACAGCGCATAGGACAGCCCTTAAAAAATACTACATAGCGCATTCCTGGTCCGTCTACAGTGCCGCAGGTTTCAATGGAATGAATGTGTCCAACCATAAAATTATACTCCTTTACCAATGTTGATCCGTATGCAATAGGTGACTGCGTTTATAAAAAAGAGCTGCCGCAGCAAAAGAAAAATTTTCTTAGTGCGACAGCCCTTTAGGAAAACGCTGATTAATCAGTGATTCCTTAGAATAATGCTTTAGCTGTTATTACATATTCTCATGGAATGTTCTTGAGATTACGTCATTTTGCTGTTCCGGTGTCAACTTAATGAAGTTAACTGCATAACCGGAAACACGGATTGTCAACTGTGGATAATTCTCAGGATGCTTCTGTGCATCTAATAATGTATCACGATTTAATACGTTAACATTAAGATGATATCCACCTTCTTCAATATAGCCGTCTAACATGTTTACTAAATTATCAACCTGTTGTGAATTTGCTGCCATTTTATATTCCTCCTTATTCAATCAATATTTGTGTAACTCTTCGTCCATACCTTCCATCAAAGTGGGGACACTGCATGCCAGGTCACCCTTTGCACAGTCGGTACAGCCTAATGTAACAGCAGTTTTTTCTCCTGCCGCTACCGTTTCGTCTACGGATACATTTACGTGTCCATGACCTTTATCCATCATGTTATCTAACATTTTCACAATGTCATCTACCTGATTTTTCTCGTCAGCCATCATAAACCTCCGAATATAAAGGGAATCTAATGCCTGTTAGAAACAGGCATCAGTTCTTCCGTTTGATTGTTCCTGTTATTTGCTTAAATCAAGATCGATATCTCCTGCAAATACCTGATCCTCTTTACCAAGAGCACCCGGAATGATAGAGAAGGTATTAGAAATACCATCCTGTGCATCCTTGAATGGAATCTTAGCTACAGATGCCAAAGAAGCGACAGCACCGTGGGTATCTCTCTTATGAAGTGGATTAGCACCTGGAGCAAATGGTGCACCATGCTTACGTCCACAAGGAGTATCACCAGTGTTCTTACCGTAGGTTACGTTAGAAGTAATGGTAAGGATTGACTGGGTAGGGATACCGTTACGGTATACGTGGCGTTTTCTAAGCTTATCCATGAATGTAGTTACGATATAAGTTGCAATCTCATCTACACGGTCATCATTGTTACCATATTTAGGGAAATCACCCTCTGTCTCGTAGCTTACTACGATGCCCTGCTCATTACGAACCGGTTTTACCTTAGCATACTTGATAGCTGATAAAGAGTCAGCTACGATAGAAAGACCAGCAACACCTGTTGCAAAGTATCTCTTAACATCTCTGTCATGTAATGCCATCTGGATTCTCTCGTAAGCATATTTGTCATGCATATAGTGGATGATGTTCAGTGCACTTACATATACACCAGCTAACCAATCCATCATATCATCAAACTTAGCCATTACATCATCATAATCAAGAACATCGCCTTCAACCGGACGGTACTTAGGACCTACCTGTACGCCTGTACACTCATCCACACCACCGTTGATAGCGTAAAGTAAACATTTAGCCAGGTTTGCACGTGCTCCGAAGAACTGCATCTCTTTACCGATAACCATAGAAGATACACAACATGCAATACCGTAATCATCACCATGAAGAGGTCTCATCATATCATCATTCTCATACTGGATAGAAGATGACTTGATAGACATCTTAGCACAGAACTGCTTCCATCCCATAGGAGCTTTTGTTGACCAAAGTACTGTTAAGTTTGGCTCTGGTGATGTACCTAAGTTGTTCAGAGTGTTAAGGTAACGGAAGCTCATCTTAGATACTAATGTACGACCGTCAACACCCATACCACCTAATGATTCAGTTACCCAAACCGGATCACCAGCGAAAATCTGATTGTATTCAGGTGTACGTGCAAACTTAACACATCTTAACTTCATAACGAAGTGGTCGATGAACTCCTGGATCTGCTCCTCAGTAAATGTACCAGCAGCTAAATCTCTTTCTGCATATACATCTAAGAAAGTAGCTGTACGTCCAAGTGACATTGCAGCACCGTTCTGCTCTTTAACAGCTCCTAAATATCCGAAATATGTCCACTGAATTGCTTCCTGTACGTTCTTAGCAGGCTGTGAAATATCAAAACCATAAACCTTAGCCATAGCTGTTAACTCTTTAAGAGCCTTGATCTGCTCAGAAATCTCTTCCTTACCGCGGATTACATCATCTGTGTAAACATTACCGAAGGATTCCTTCTGTGCTAACTTATCCTGAATCAAGAAGTCTGTACCGTAAAGAGCAACTCTTCTGTAATCACCGATAATACGTCCACGTCCGTAAGCATCAGGAAGACCAGTAACGATATGGTTAGAACGACATTTTCTAATCTCTGCATCATATACGTCAAATACACCTTCGTTGTGTGTTTTTCTGTGTTTAGAGAAGAAATCTACAACTTCTTCATCTACCTTGTAACCGTTATCCTCGCAGGCCTTCATAGCCATACGGAGTCCGCCGTATACATTCATACCTCTCTTGAAAGGCTTGTCAGTCTGGAAACCTACGATTGTTTCCTTATCCTTGTCAAGATATCCCGGTCCGTGTGAAGTTAAAGTAGAAACAATTTTGGTATCCATATCAAGCACACCGCCTGCTTCTCTTTCCTTCTTTGTCAAATCCATAACCTGTGCCCATAAGTCTGTGGTATTCTGGGTAGGTCCTGCTAAGAAACTGTCATCACCTTCATATGGTGTGTAGTTTTTCTGAATGAAGTCACGCACATCAACAAACTTCTCCCAATTACCACCTGTGAAACCATTCCATTCTGATCTCATTTCAAAATGTCCTCCTTTTAATTAAAAAATTTATGAAATTCACCTCATTGTCAAGCGGTGAAATTCTCATGACTCTATTATAGGTTTATATTGTATACACGTCAATGAAAAATCATCCAAATTTTGTACTTTTTTCAGTACAAAAAAGAGGATATAAAAACATTAAAAATGTGATAGATATAGAAAAAATCAGTATTTGGGGAAAGAGCGGATTGTATACACAACATAAAGATTTTATGAAAACCATATTAAGTTGAGTATTGTGAAGCAAATCTTGTCTCTCTCTATGGAATATGCTACTATTAAAGAAAATATAAAAGATTCAGGATATGGGTTATGAAAAATTTATTATTATATTTATGTAAAAATATTTTTATTGTTGTATTGTTGTTTTTAGTGGGTTTTATAGCTTTGATACTGCCAGCAGGATCAGAATCTGTCACGGTATCAGCAGCACAGATGGGGACGGAAAACGGTCAGGAGGAGATGGAAAAGGAGGTTCAGAAGAAGAAAAACAAGACAATAGCGGTTACGATCAGTGCAGCGGGAGATTGTACATTAGGTGTGGATTCGAGATATTATAATAATTTTAACAGTTATTACAGACGGGAGGGGGCAGGTTATTTTCTTAAAAAAGTACGGAAAATATTCGGAAAAGATGATATCACCCTTGTTAATTTTGAGGGAACACTGACGAATTCCACACACCGTGCGAATAAAACATATACTTTTAAAGGTCCGGCAGAATATACAAAGATATTAAAAAAGGGTTCCGTTGAAGTTGTGAACCTTGCCAATAACCACTTCATGGATTTTGGAACATCGGCATTTGAGGATACAAAAAGGGCATTGCGAAAAGACGGGATTGTATATTGTCATTATGGAACCATCGCTTATAAAAAAGTTAAAGGGGTTAAAGTTGCATTTTTGGGATTTAACCAGCTGAGCGGGGTTTCCCATAGGCAGATAAAAGATACGATTAAGAAAGCCAAAAAGAAGAAAGCAAAGATTATTATTGTCAGTTTTCATTGGGGAATTGAAAGGGATTATTATCCTGACGGCATCCAGAAGAATTTGGGGAAATATGCAATTGATCAGGGAGCAGATCTTGTGATTGGGCATCATCCCCATGTGCTTCAGGGAATTGAAAAATATAAGGGCAGGTACATCGTCTACAGTCTGGGGAACTTTTGCTTTGGTGGTAATGTAAATCCATCAGACAAGGATACGATGATTTTTCAGCAGACTTTTTATATAAAAAATGGGAAACTGTTGAAAAAGAAAGAGGTGCGTGTAATTCCGTGCTCATTATCCTCGGTGTCTCATACAAATAATTATCAGCCCGTTCCTTTGTCCGGCAGGGAAAAGGACAGGCTGATTAAAAAAATGAACAGACTTAGCAGAGGAATGCATGTAACGATTAAATCCGGTGGAAAAGTAAAATAATATTCTTAACGATTGTTACGCTTTTGTTTTTCTTTTTTTACTTTTTTTTCCTGATACAGCTTTTTGTCTGCTGTCTCCAGCACACCGGAAATATCCAGAGCCGGTTCACAATGTAATTCGCAGATACCGGTACTCATTTCGATTCGGTAAGGTTTATTTACTGTTTTGTTGTGCCGTTCTGTAATTTCTGCAATCCGGCGTTTCATGATGTTTTCGTAATCGGGAATTCCAAGCAGGGCAAAAGCAACAAATTCATCCCCGCCGAACCTGGCAACAACATCTGTGTTGCGGAATGCTTCTTTCAGGATGGCTGCAATCTCTTTTAATGCAAAATCTCCTTCATCATGTCCATATTCATCATTGATTGTCTTGAGATTATCCATATCTGCGTAAAGCACCATGATTTCTTTATGATAATTTCTGGGGTTAGATACGATAGACTGTACGTGGTCTAAAAAGCCCCAGCGGTTATATAGACCGGTAAGCTGGTCGGTTTTGGAGATTTCAGCCAGAAAACTGTTGCTTTCGGACATCTGGTCAAGATTCTCCCGAAGCTGCTGCTGGATTTTACTTTGCTGTTCTAACAGTGAGAGAGACTTTAAAGCTACGGAAATCTGTATGGTGACCGGTGCTATGTTGCGAAAGGATTCATAATGTATTTCACTCATTAAAATGCCATATAATTCCTCATCAGAAAAAAGAGGGGATAACACCATGGTAACACGGCGGTCCTTTGGCAGTTTGTCATGATCAAAGATATTATCAGTATCTATGAGCTGTAGTTGTTCCGGTATAGCGACAGCGCCTTTCCTGTCGTAATATGCACGAAAGAGAAGCTTATCCGGCTTTATAAAACGGTTTTCCCTTGGGTGGTAAACAGGTTCTTCAAAGGTAAAGAGATAAGCGGTCTGCATACCAATGGAATTAAGGTTATCCAGTGCCCGTTCATAAGGTATTCTGCCCTCATCCTCCATTCGGAACATATCTACCGTCATGCTGTTGATAAGGCGGGACATCCTCTCCATGCCCTCTTGCTGACCGTGGATAACCTGCCAGTTTGTAATGGCAAGCTCCCGGTAAAAAGAGGAGAATAAATCCATTAGTCTTAACTGCTGGTCAATGTCAATGATAGTATTGCGGAGTTCGTACTGTAATGACATCAGGAAATCAAAAAACAGTTCCGCAGTGGTATACCGGAATAAAGGCTGGGAAATGATCTGTAAAAAGACCACAGTCACATCCTTTTGATATATGTTAAATTTATCCATATCCATCATTTCACAAAGCATTTTCACAAACACAGCCAGATCATCTTTGATCTGATAAAGGTCCTCGCCTTCTATATACTCTCCAAAAAGGTAATCATATATTTTTTCCATCATAGGAGTTTTGTTATGTTTGAGCAGAAGCTGGGAAATGTTTAAACGTTCTGATATGGTCTGGTAGTTAAAATTTAAGCAGCCGCAGGAAGATCGCTTGACTAAATGGGTGTCTACCTGAAGGTTGTCAAGCCTGCCGGTTTTAACAAAGATTTTTGCGTTTGCGATTGCTTTATAAGACAGTTCGGCAGCATTTGCCTCTACTGTAGTGAGAGGCGGGGTCAGACTTGGGGCAAAAGAAGAATTGTCAAAACTGACTACCAGCAAGTCCTGTCCGACTTTGATATCCATTTTGGAAAATGCACGATAGCCGCCTAATGCCATACGGTCATTTGCAAATACCAGAGCATCCAGTTCCGGATGTGCAGCGGCAAAATCACCGATCAGCTTTTCACTGCTCTCCTCGAAATTGCCATAGATTACATAGTCATCGTTATATGGAATTCCTGTTTCCTTAAGAACCTTTTTGTATGCGTCAAGACGTTCCATGGCATCCACATTGGTCTTAGGACCACTCACATATCCGATTTTTTGGGCGTGATGATCAATGATCAGATGGCGGATTCCCTGCATAAAAGCAATCTGATTGTCAAAGATTATGGATTGATATCCTTCCATTTTGGTATAGAGGGTTACGATGGGAATTCCCAGATATTGTTTAAGAAAAGCAGTCTGTTCTTCCGTACTGACGCGGCATCCTATCATGCCCATCATTACATACAGTACATCCAGATGTTTTTCACTGGCAAACTGGAATAAGGTATTGTACTGGTATTCGTAGCGCACATGGTCATCGGAAATATCTGCCCCATCCAGATACATTCCCGGAAATATGTATATATTAGCATCAATTGCGATAGCACCCAGCTCAGCACCTTTTACTGCTTCGCTGGTAAATACTGCATCAATATCGTCTATAAAAAGACCTATATTTAACCGTTTCCCCAATTTTGTATACACTCCTTTCTTCTCCGTTTTTTTAATTCTGGTTTGTCTGTCTCTGCTTTCTGTGGTTGGTAACATTATACCATTATTTAACAAAGCTTGTATAGATTCATTTTTTATAAATATACTGCCTTATTCGTGATCAGCCGGTACAATGGTTGCATTTTCTTCATAAACTGATTATAATAACCTGGATATGGTAATACTATTTATTAATCCAATGATACGGTAAATATATTATCCGACAGCACATCATATAAGTTATGGGTTAAGTGTGCAATACAATACAGGAAAAAGGAAAACAGGAGGAATACGACTATGGCAAAATCAGTGAATAAAGATATGTTGATTGGTGAGATCATCACGATCGATCCGGGAAACGCAGCAATTTTGATGGCAAACGGTATGCATTGTCCGGGATGTCCGTCTGCACAGGGTGAAACCTTAGAGGAAGCAGCACAGGTGCATGGAATGGATGTAGAGGTATTGTTAAAGGATATCAATGAGTATCTTGCAAAAAAAGAGGCTTAAACGCATAAACAATTAAAGAAGCTGCCGCATTAAAGGGAGAATTCCCATAATGCGGCAGCTTCTTTAATTGTCTGATAAATTAATTCCTGCGAGCAGTGAACCAAGCGTGTCTGCATGACATTTGACAGTGCTAAACGTCCAGGGGATGTTTGTTAAGCACGGCACGAAGCGAAATACAGACCTGTCACAAAAGTCTCATATCCTGCTGCTTGCAGTGAGGTTGTTGACTTGCGTTGTACTAAATGCTGGCCAAAGTCTGTATGGCATCATTTTTGATAATCAGTTTGAAATGTTCTGAAAAATAATAGGGCATTGCATAGTTAGCCTTTACTCTGGTTCCATATTCACTGAGCAGATTACATGCACGCTGGTAGTTTTCGATATCATCTGAAAGATTATTCACGATGAGATAATAGTGATTATCAAATGGACTTTTGTAAAGTGAGTTTTTATCCTGATAAATTGGTGCAACTATAACTGCTGCTTTACTGATATCATTAATATTCTGGAATGAGAATATACGGTAATCTACAGTAGAATCGCTTTTTTTCCGGTTTGCTTTCTCTTTGCTGCCCTTTTTCTTTGTGTTATTCTCACGAAGAGCAGAGGAAAGAGGTACAAAATTCAGATTTTTACCGGAATCCGACTGTTTCTTAACCTGTTCAATATTCTCAACAATATCGGAAATAGTCTCGATTAAAGATGCTGCATTGTTGAAAAGGGATAAATCATCTTCATCATTATCCTCGTCTTCTTCAGAGTCTTCATCTTCATCATTAATTTCAATGTCGGTATATTTCGAAAATCTTGAAAAACGGGTATCCAGTTCTTCAGGATCTTCTACTTTGGTTATGATCAGAATCAGACAATCAGGCGAAACAGGAATTGCCTCAATCATTAAAGGAATATCATTTACTTCAAATCCTAATTCTTCGGAGGCCTGTTCCATCATATCACGGAAAAGCTCTTTTGCTTTATCGGTTCCATAAGCTAATTCATTTAATAACAGTTCCCTGTCTGCCAGATCAGCTTTATTAAGCGTACAGCGAATCTGATTCTCGCTTAGTCGTTCTAACTTCATAGAATCATCTCCTTTTATTTCGGTGCGGGAATTCACAATTCCAGCCTACAAGCATTAAAAATGTGTCATTCACAATATCATATTTTACGTATGATTGCAATGAAAATATCAATTTATTAAAAATTCTTCTACATTTAGTATATCGTGTTCGGCATAAAACATGATTAGATATATATGGCTGTAAAAGAAAATTCAACTAACTATAGTGTACCATAAAATGAAAACAAGTAAAGTTTTTCATAAAAAATACACAAATATAACCAGAATTTCACAAAAATTCATAAAAAAACCAGAATAATTTATAGTTCATACATTGAAGATCACAGATTCATTTAGTATAGTCTATGTAGAGTTTCTTAATAGAGTTCGCAGTGCATGCAAATCCGGATACTCTGTTATCTATAATTCTGTATAATCTATTATTTCCAGAATGAGACTCATTACAGTTAATAACCCTGCTGCAAGCAATGGGGTATGTGACCCTCGCGGCAGGTCTGTGTTTCACTTTGGTCCGTGCTTAACAAACGTCCACAAGACGTTTAGTGCAGCCAAATGTGCAAGCACGCTTGGATTGCTGCTCGCAGGAATCAAGTAAGTTGTCTGTAGGACAGACGTTTTATGATAACGGATGTTCATGCAGATGTTCTGGCTTCCGTGTTGTACATCACACATGCACATATGGTTGGAGGTCAGCACACTGGAAAGAAAGGAGGATGATATCATATTAAAGTGGAGCTGTGGCATTCGCAAAAGTCAAATACCCCGCTTCATGGGGCGTTTTAAATCTGATGCCCCGCTGTTTGTTGCGGCGTATTTGACTGGGACAGCTCCCAAACACGGTTACACCGATCAGGAGTGTGACAAAAACTCCTTTTTGTAAATAAAACACAGGAGAATTTAGAGAATACTGAAAGTAAAATGAGGATATTATGTGTGAAAGGGGTTGTCAATAAAAGGCAGCCCCTATTGCATATAATTACAGATTCCCAGACAAATGGAATAGGCAAGCTGTTTCTGATAGTTGGAGTCGGTTAGTCTGGAGGTTTCTTCCGGATTGGATAAAAATCCACATTCTACTATAATGGAAGGGACACTGGAATGCTTTAACAGATAATAGCTGTCTGAGGATTTAGCCATACGGGTGTTGGTGTCATCTATTTTTAAAAGGGAGTTTTGTACGGCTTCGGCAAATAATTTACCTTCCTCGCTTCCGGCAAAATAAAAAGTCTGTGCACCATGCTGGACAGTATCCGGATAACTGTTTTGATGGATGCTTACTACGCAGGCAGCATTTTTTTCTTTAAAAAACCGGATACGGTTATTCAGGTCGGAAGTTTTTTTATTGGAAACATTTTCATCATAAAGTCCGCAGTCGGTTTCCCTTGTAAGAAATACAGTATAATCCTGTGCGATCAGATAGTCTTTCAGGTAGAGAGCGATCTGTAGATTAATATCTTTTTCCTGAATGCCGTTAGAACTGACTTTGCCGGGATCATTTCCTCCGTGTCCTACATCTATGACGATAACAGTTTTATTTTTTATAGAAGTGGCAACACGGGAATGGACACCCTGAAACAAAGAAAAAAAGGCAGCCAGGCATAAAAACAGGCAAAGAACGGAAGTAAGGTTTTTCTTCATGATATCAGTAACTGCTCCAAGCTTCTTATTTGCTATACTATGAAGAAAGACGGTAACATATGATGTATTATGGAAATTCTTTGATTTTTCAGGAAAAAACTGGGAGGGTTTTAAATGTTTACGATTGATATCCTGATAATTTACTGACAGTCTGTAAAAAGGAGTAAGAGAATAGCTTCGGCACATGGCATGTAAGTTATATAAAACCCCGATAATGCCTTGACATATAAGGGATTTCCTATTATAATAAGAAACAGGATATTGGTCTTGAAATATATGCTGACGAGGCAGCGTTTTGCTGCACAATCCTACCAGATATGATTGCTTATTTTGTTTGACAGAAAGTTCGCATTTTTGCGGGCTTTGTTTGACATATACGGGTATCTGGTTCATTATTTGTTAGAAAGGAGAGGTTGGGATGAAAAAGTTACTAGCATTTATTTTGACCATTGTAATGGTTTTGGGTGTGCTGCCGGTATCGGGACAGACGGCACAGGCCGCAGAGGGAGGCAAGATAGATCTGGGAAAGATTGTTTGGAGTAAGGATAAGACTACTTACAGATTTCCAGGTGTAATGGCCAGTTTTGCAGGGGATAAAGCACAAAAGCTGTTTTGTCTTTCTGTAAGCAATGGAGGATCCTTTGTGGTTGCTGATGATTTCCAGTTTGTGGGAGATAACCGTACTGTCAAAGCAATCCAGAAGAAGGGCAATACTTTGGAGTACATTACACTGGTAGAGCATGGAGGAGGAACCGGCATTTCCGGCAAAGAACTGACGTCGATCACAGTGCGGGGGACAGACATTACAAATGAGCAGATTCAGGCATTTGTGAGAGGTCTGACTTTCAAACGAAATGGCGTAGCACCGGAAGTGCAGCAGGAAGTTTCCGTTATAGCTAACGAGATAGGGTTAGAGGATGATGAAATTGCGATGGCTTCAGGCGGCAAGATTCATTATTACAGACATGTTAAATTTAATGATGAGAATAAGCCGGTTGAGGAGAGAGCGACATGGTATGATGCCTATAATGAGGCAAAAAAGGCAGAAAAAAATGGATTAAAAGGGTATCTGGCTACAATTACCGATGAGAATGAAGAATTATACATATATGGAGCGTTTGGAGGCGGAATTCAGGCGTGGATCGGTGGTGCCAGAACACATACAGAGGGGATTACATTTGATGCGGATACGATAGCAAATGATGCATTGAATCCTGGTGGAGCCCGAGTAGACGGGGGAAATGGTGGAGAAGTTGCAAGGCTATGGTACTGGATGTGTGGTCCGGAAGCAGGAACCCCTTTTTATCAGACCAATACGCAGGGAAATGCATATTGGGGAAGTGGAGAGAACAGATTTGGACCGGTTGAAGGTCGCTATAATGACTGGAATACAGGGGAGCCGAATAATAATGTGAATCTTTCCGATGGAAGAGCAACTTATAAAGCGGAATATGCATTGGAATATGGTTATGAAAGAGCGAACTGGAACGATTATTCACCATACAATGTTACCCGTCAGGGATATGGTATGAGTGGCTATATCATTGAGTTCAGTCCCTATGATCTGCCTAATGAAGAAGGCAAGAATCCAACGCACGAAGAGGAGACTTCTCCGTCAGTGACAGGTGTTGAAGTAGTCTGGGTAAAAGACGCAGAACTGAGTATGACCGTAAAAGATTTCATTTTAAAAGAATCCGAATTGGATACTTTTGATGAAAATACGGCAAAAGAAAAATCAGACGTTACGGCGATGGATGAAGATGAGGAAATCCCGCATACCAGCGATAAGATTACAGTTGATGATCAGAAGCTGGAGGAGATGAAAAGCAAGGGCGATGGGGAATATGATCTTTCATTTACCTATACCAATGATGAGGGCAAGAGTGTTACAGAAGCAGCTAAGGTGACGGTTGTAGATGAAACAAACAGTGGCAAGGCAAATGATGGTTCAGGTGCAGACATTGAAATTGGTGCCAATAATTTCGATATTACAATAGAGCAGGCGAATGCGATTGCGAAGGATCCGACAGGACAGACACAGCTGATTAAAAATCTTGCAAATGCGGTGGCTACCAATAATGGTGAGATGGTAGATCCTAAGGATATAACTATTACACAATGTGACATTAAAGCCCAGAAAGGTGAGTATCCGGTAACTTTCGAATACAAAGGAGTACAGGTAACAGTTCAAGCGACTGTTTTCGATAATGGTTCCGAGAAAGTAACGGTAAACATAGCAGCAAATGATTTTACGGTTCAACAGGGAGGCAGTGCGCTGTTGGATAAGGATTTTGTTGAAAAGTCAAATGCAACGGCAACGGCAAGTGACGGTTCTACGGTAAATATTACATTGAATTCCAGTGATTTGACAGCCTTGAATAAGGCAATTGCGAACGGACCACTGGGAGATTATAAGGTTAGAGTTACTGCTACCTCTGTAAATGGAGCAACGGCAGAGACAGTTGTAACTGTAAAGGTTGTTCAATATCCATATATTTCAGAGCATGATTTTATCATTAGTGTAGAAGATGCCAAAAAGGCAACGGAAGATGATATTAAAGATGCATCAGACGCAAAGCGTTTGGAAAGTGATACGGATCCAGGCACTTCTGCTCCGATAGTTGTGCCAAGCGGAGATGTTTCAAAGCTTAATAATGTAAAAGAGCCTGGAAAGATTCCTGATATTACATTGCAGGATACGACACCAGGTGATAAGGCAGGAGACAGGAATGTTACGGCTACTGTTGTAGACGAAACAAAGAAAGGCTGGGCCGATGACGATCCTGATACGAATGCGTATATTGTTATTGGTGCAAATCACTTCAATCTTACAGTGAAGCAGGCACAGGAGATTAAGAATAATCCATCCGGTGAAACAGCACAGAACATTATGAAGACGCTTGCAAATGCAGTAGGAACGAATAATGGAAAAGCTGTAAACAATAAATGGATTGAAGGTGATGGAACAAAAATCCAACCGGTAAACGGCACATATGAAGTAACCTTTACTTATTGGGGACAGAAGGTTACAGTGAATGCGACCGTCAAGGATGAGGGATCTGCGGACAACAGTAAACCGGCAGGCAAGATACCGGATATCAACCTCACTGCCAATGACTTCTCTATACCTGCAAAGAGTCCGGTTTTGGAGACAACGCCAGAGGATACGTTTAAGAAAATGGCTGATGTCGTGGCAAAACATAATGATGGTTCCAGTGTTACAGATGTAACACCTGATGCGAAACAGTTAGAGAAGCTTGTTCAGGCAGTAAAGGATGGTAAGAAGGGTGAATATCCTGTTACGGTAACAGCAAAGGATGAAGATGGAAAAACAGTTACAGCGACGGTAACAGTTACTGTGACTGATGAAGGCAGCGATTCCGATGGAGCAGATATCACTGAACCAAAATCCGGTGACGAGCATATCGGAGCCAATAATTTTATAATCGGTACAGATGATTTTCCGTTACTTACACCAGAGAATGTGCTTAAGCTATCCAATGCTGAGGCATATGAAATGGATACAAAGAAGGATGTTCCTATTACTAAGGTAGATACTTCTAAAGTTGAAAATAAACCAGGAAAATATCCGATTACTCTGTCTACAGATAAAGGAACTTCAACAACGGTTTATGTGACCATTGATGAGAACTGGAAGACAATTGGTGATGTTGATAAGGCTTCTGATGCAAACAAAAAGGATACTTCTGTAGATCAGGATAAGGCTGTACCTACCAAAACTCCTGATAAACCTGGTGATAAGCCAGCAGATACAAAGGGTGATGACAAGATATTTGAACTGTCTAATCCAAAGGATGTGACTCAGAATCTGGATTCAGGTCGTGTGGTAGATAATGTATCTCTTGGTGGAACTACACTTCCGACTGGTGATTACACAGTATCTGGTTCTACACTTACGATTAAGAGTTCTGCTCTTGCCAAAAAACCGGAGGGAACATATCCAGTGGTAGTTAATTATAAAGATGGCAGTAAGAGAACCTTTAATGTAGTAGTTGTAGATAAAGAGGTAGTTGACGAATCCCATATGAGTGGAGATGAGCTGAATAACAGAGATGATTTACCGTTGCTTCTGGCGAAAGGTATTGGCGGTGATAAGAAGATATCCTTATCATGGCTGAAATACAAGGGTGCAGCGGGATATGAAATCTACTGGTCTTATTGTAACGGTAAGAAGGTATACAAAAAGGTAACTTCTACAAAGAAATTAAAGGCAACGCATAAGAAGCTGTCTTATAAGAAGTCCTATAAATATTTTGTTATCGCATATAAGATGATAGGCGATAAGAAAGTCTATATTGCAAAATCACCTCAGATTCATGTGGCGATGAGGAAAGATAAGCGGACGAATGCCAAGAAGGTAACTGTTAAGAAGAGCAAGGTAACTTTGAAACCAGGTAAGACATCTAAGATTAAGGCATCTATGACTAGAGAAAATAAAAAGAAGAAACTGTTGCAGCATGCAGTGAAGTTCCGTTATTACACAGATGATTACAGAGTAGCAAAAGTTGATAAGAAAGGTAAGATTAAAGCAGTTGCGCCTGGTAAGTGTAATATCTATGTTATTGCTAATAACGGTGTTTACAAAAAAGTCAAAGTTACAGTAAAGAAATAAAAGACGACAATTGATAAATTTGAAAGTTGATTAAATAGGAGAGGAGTGTTTTCGTTCGAAAACACTCCTCTTATCACGTTTTCATTATTTAAGATTGTCCGGAAACTTGCAGAGAGAGAAAAAGTAATATATAATAGCATTCGTAAAGGAAAGGCAGCGTATGGATATGAATAAAGAACTTGAAAATAGGCAGCAAAAACGGGGCAACGTAGATTCTCCAGACAAAGGTCAGTATCAGATGATAACACATCTGGTAGAGGTCGAGGGATGTACAGAGGAAGATGCTGTAAAATTAAAGAGTTTATTAAAGCAGCCATCAGACTGTTTAAGGGCAGGAGGTCTGGTGGCATTTCCGACGGAAACGGTATATGGTCTGGGTGCAGATGCATTGAATCCGTCGGCGGCTGGAAGAATCTATGCTGCTAAGGGAAGACCATCTGATAATCCACTGATCGTGCATATTTCAAAGGTGGAAGATATGGAGGATCTTGCGTATACAAATGATCTGGCATATACACTGGCGCAGGCATTCTGGCCGGGACCGCTTACGATGATTCTTCCAAAAAAGCAGAATGTTCCGGATGAAACTACTGGGGGATTGGATACTGTGGCAATTCGTATGCCGGCTCATCCGGCTGCATTGGAACTGATCCGGCAATCTGGTGTTTATGTGGCGGCTCCGAGTGCCAACGTCTCGGGAAGACCTTCCCCTACTAAAGCATCTCATGTGGTGGAGGACATGGATGGTAAGATAGAATATATTATTGATGGCGGTCCGGTGGGAATTGGAATTGAATCAACAATTGTAGATTTGAGTGTGGCGGTTCCTGTTATTTTACGTCCGGGATTTATTACGAAAAAAATGCTGGAGGAAATGATCGGGGAGATCAAAATGGATGCAGCTTTGGAGAAACCGATGGATGGAATCCCCCCAAAAGCACCAGGAATGAAATATACTCATTATGCACCAAGAGGAGAATTAACTTTGGTAGAGGCACAAAGGATGGATTCCGATGATCAGTCCAGAGAAGCGGTGACTATAAAAATTTGTGCTCTGGCTGAAGAAAAAAGGCAGAAAGGTTTTCTTGTGGGAATTATGGCAGCAGAGGAAACCCTTTGCCATTATGAGGGAAAGGCTGATATACTGATATGTGTTGGTGACAGAAAAGAGAAAAATACGATCGCAGCAGGGCTTTATGCAGCGCTTCGGGAATTTGATGCAGCAGGTGCAGAATATATTTATGCAGAAAGTTTCCAGGGAGAGGGACTTTCCTATGCCATTATGAATCGGTTGTTAAAAGCAGCGGGGCAGAGGGTAATCAGGATATAACGAATTGTGCTGATGCACAAGCAGGTCAACAGTTTTCAAAGGAAATTGGTGATATATGATAACAATAGTATAATAGATGTAAAAATAGGGAAGGAAGATGATAACAGATGATAGCACTGGGTTGTGACCATGGTGGATATTCCTTAATGCAGGAGGTCAAAAACCATTTGGAGCAAAGGGGAATCGTATATAAAGATTTTGGATGTTATTCGGAGGAGGCAGTAGATTATCCGGTTTATGCAAAAAAGGCGGCAAAAGCGGTGGCAGACGGAGAATGTGAACAAGGTATTCTTATTTGCGGAACCGGGATAGGGATTTCCATAGCAGCAAATAAGGTGAAGGGAATCCGTGCTGCACTGTGTCATGACTGTTTCAGTGCGGCGGCGACAAAAGAACATAATAATGCGAATATGTTAGCTATGGGAGCCAGGGTAATCGGTTCGGGTCTTGCACTTAAGATTGTAGATACTTTTTTAGACACCCCGTTTTCAGGAGAAGAGCGTCATATACGCAGGATAGATATGATAGAAGAGGAATTCCAGCACTAGTACAACGAATATTAAGTAATTGGCAGTTTGACTGGCTTATTTTCCTGATAGCACTACTCCCCAAGCCTCGACGTAGCCACCGCTACGCCTGCGTTTGTGAAGCAGCACTCTCAGAAAAATCTTCTGCGTCAAACCACCCAAAACTTAATTTTCGTTGCACTAGTTGGTTTCCACGGGCAATGAGCTAAGTGTGGTGTTTGTACCAAGTTTTGGCGAATGCTGTGAGGGGGCCAGTGGCACTGTTTAGCACGGATTGAAGCGGAGCATAGAGCCAATACCCTGCTCTTCTGGGGCATTTTCAATTTGATGCTCCACTGCTTGCGTAGGGTATTTGACTGATATAACAAGGATACGAGGGATGTATGAGTATGAAAATGTTAGCATTAATTTCTCAGCTTGCCATTTCCATGTTGACAGCAATTTTGATTTGCGGTGGGATTGGTTATATAATAGATTCATATTTTGGAACCAGTCTTTTTGTATTTTTTTTGATTCTTGGTGTGGCAGGCGGTTATAAGACCTGTTATAATGTGATTTGTAAATTTCTTGGAAAAAAGAGTCTGTTTCAGGATAAGGAGAATTAGTGCTTTTTCTCATTGATGATCAGGCAAAACTACTTATCTATTTGCATATCTGCTACGTTGGATTTTTTAGCTGTATCCACTGCTATGCTATTGAAAATCCGTCTTGCAGATGAACCAATATCCTGTGTGGTCTTGCCGAATATCAATGAGACAATACACTAGTTTAACCATATTAATTATCGATTTTGTCAATAAGTATTAGTGATTATAGTAAGATTATCACAAAAAAATTATGAAAAAATACAGCATTTCCATAGACATTTTTTGGAAAAATTAGTATAATTAAAATGCTTTGTTTGTCAGTGAACGATATCTGGCTGGGATTAGGAATCATGATATTGGGGAATAGTTATATTGTTTCATCCTAATTTTGAAAGCTGTTTGAGGTGTGGATGTATGAATCAGGTTAAGGAAACCATAACGGGATTTTTGATTGGGATTATAATTTATGCGGTGATGATCGAGGCAGTAGGAATCTTTTTTTCAGAGGATATTTTTTCCTATACACTAGGTCTTTTGTTTGGTGTAGTAATCGCTGTATTTCTCATGATTCATATGGCAAAGACTTTGGATAAGGCTTTGGATATGCCGGAAGCACAGGCAACCAAGTATGTGAGGAAGCAAAGCTTCCTGCGTTTATTTATTATGCTGTTAGCACTGATAATTTCTCTGGCAATAGACTGGTTTAATTTTATTGCGGTTGTTTTAGGAATGCTGGGGCTTAAGATTGGAGCATTGATTGCACCGGTCTTTTTAAAAAGGCTGTATCCTGACAGTTTTGTAACGAAACATCCGGATGATATGGAAATGATGGATGCAGAGTCATAATAAGGAATAAGTATTAAGATAAGAGTAGCTCTTATTTTATCAACGAGAAATCAAATGCCTGCGGGACAGACATTTGCTTTCTTGTTGATAAATTTAAATAATGAGCCGGTTTAACCGGTAAACTAAAAATACAGAAAGGAAGGTGAAGGAATGGGTTATGGAATGATACCGATGCTGTTAGCGGCAGATCAAGAAGTAGATTTCTCTATTCACCATCTGCTGCCATATAAGTTCATGGGTCAGACCGTATATATAACAACATCACATGTGTGTATGTTTATTGTGATAGCTTTTATCATGGTCTTTGCACTTATTGCAAGGAAAAAGATTATGCATGCGGATGAGATTCCCACAGGATTCCAAAATGTTATAGAATTTGCGGTTGAGACACTTCAGGGATTTGTAAACTCTTCCATGGGGACACATGGGAAAAAGTTTATGAATTATGTTGGTACATTATTTTTATTTGTGCTTTTATCGAACATTTCAGGACTATTTGGCTTAAGACCGCCGACAGCAGATTATGGAACCACATTTTCTTTGGCATTGATTACATTTGTGATGATTCAGTATAATAATGTCAAATACAATAAGTTTGGTGCTGTTACAGATTTGTTTCAGCCGTTATGGTTCCTGTTTCCGATTAATTTAATCGGAGAGATTGCCACTCCGGTTTCCATGTCACTGCGTTTGTTTGGTAATGTCATGGCAGGTACGGTTATGATGGCACTTTATTACGGATTGCTGCCGATTTTTGCAAAAGTTGGTATTCCGGCAGCATTACATGTCTATTTTGACCTGTTTTCAGGGGCAATACAGGCATATGTATTTGCAATGTTAACAATGGTATTTGTAACCCAGAAGATTGAAGGCTAGAAAGAGTGATATAACGCAGAAAGTCGGAAATCTTCAAATTACAATAATTTCATTATATTATTATGGAGGGATTTTTTTATGTCAAACATCACAAACGAAGGTTTAATTTTAGCATGTTCAACAATTGGTGCAGGATTAGCAATGATCGCGGGTATCGGACCTGGTGTTGGTCAGGGATATGCGGCAGGTCAGGGTGCAGCTGCTGTAGGACGTAATCCGGGAGCAAAGGGTGACATCATGTCTACTATGCTTTTAGGACAGGCGGTAGCAGAGACAACAGGTCTTTATGGTCTGGTTGTAGCGTTACTGTTAATGTATGGTAATCCAATGTTAGCTAGATTCTTAAAACTGTAGGCATTGAGCCCTTAGCGAGTCGTTAACCGAGCTTAGTTCGAAAGACCGCACAATGCCTAAATACTTAGCGGGGTATTTTTGAGCTTAGTAGAAGGCATATAGGGCGTTGAAGGGAAAATATTAAGAATTTAGTGAAAGGAGGATAGCTCTTTGATGAATATGTTATATGGACTCGGAAATCAGGCAATGTTGTTAACGGATGGGCATATCTTTGAATTGAATGCCCAGTTAATTAATGATGTTATCATTCAGGGTATAGCAATATTTATCCTCTTCTTCTTCCTTTCCCTTGTTTTGTTTGAGCCTGTGAAAAAGGTTCTTGCGAACAGAACAGAGAAAATCAAAAATGATATTGAGTCCGCAGCCAAGGATAAAGAAGATGCTGCAGCGTTAAAGGCAGAATATGACGAAAAACTCAAATCAATTGATAAAGAAAAGGAAGAGATATTAGCAAATGCCCGTAAAAAAGCACAAAAACGGGAAGCTGAGATCGTAGAAGAGGCAAATGCAGAGGCTGACAGAATCTTAAGCCGTGCAAATCAGGAAATTGCATTAGAAAAAAGTAAAGTTTCTGATGAGATGCGCAAAGAGATTGTAAGAGTGGCAACTGCAATGGCTGCAAAGATTATTGAGCAGCAGATTGACGAGAGTAAGCAAGATGCTTTGATAGAGGATACTTTGAAGGAAATGGGTGGTAGTACATGGCTAAGCAGGTAAGTAAAACCTACGGAAGTGCACTTTTTGAAGTGGCTATGGAGAATCATACTTTAGATACCACATTAGAAGAGGTACTTTTTGTAAAGCAGACGTTTCTTGAAAACGAAGAGTTAGGCAAGCTTTTGCTCCATCCTAATATTGAGAAGGAAGAAAAGATCAAGGTAATCGAGAGTATTTATAAAGGAAAGGTTTCCGATGAGATTACTGGTCTTATGACTATGCTGGTAACAAAAGGTCATTTAAGAGAATTTGTTCCAGTATTTGATTATGTAATCCGTGCGATAAAAGAGGAGAAAGGTATTGGTGTTGCATACATTTCTTCTGCTGTGGAGCTGAATAAGGAGCAAAAGGGAAAAATCGAGCAGAAGCTTTTAGAGACCACGAAGTATCAGAAAATCGAGGGAGTTTATCAGGTGGATCAGGCATTGATCGGTGGACTGGTAATCCGAATTCAGGATACGATCGTGGACAGCAGTCTGAAAACACAGATTGCAAATTTATCAAAAACTTTATTATAAAAGGATATGTCTGCGGATATGCAGAAGGTATCCAATACAGAAACTAAGAATAAAGACAGAGAGAAGGTGCTAATTTTCTATGAATTTAAAACCAGAAGAAATCAGTTCTGTGATTAAAGAGCAGATTAAGAATTATTCTAAGGAATTAGAAACCTCCGAAGTTGGTACTGTTATTCAGGTAGCAGATGGTATTGCCCGTGTACATGGCTTGGAAAAAGCAATGCAGGGTGAACTGTTAGAATTCCCGGGTGAAGTTTACGGAATGGTAATGAACTTAGAGGAAGATAACGTAGGTGCCGTATTATTAGGCGCAAATAAGAATATCAACGAAGGAGATACCGTTAAGACCACAGGACGTGTGGTTGAGGTTCCGGTTGGCGACGGGATGCTTGGACGTGTTGTCAATGCACTGGGTCAGCCAATTGACGGTAAAGGACCAATTAAGAGCGATAAGACCAGACCGATTGAAAGGGTTGCTTCCGGTGTTATTTCCCGTAAATCAGTAGATACACCATTGCAGACAGGTATCAAGGCGATTGATGCCATGGTTCCGATTGGAAGAGGTCAAAGAGAGTTGATTATCGGTGACCGTCAGACAGGTAAGACAGCCATTGCAATCGATACGATCATTAACCAAAAAGGACAGGGAGTAAACTGTATCTATGTTGCGATTGGACAGAAGGCTTCCACAGTTGCCAATATCGTAAAATCCTTAACGGAGTATGGTGCGATGGATTACACGACAGTAGTTGCATCTACTGCTTCCGAGCTTGCACCGCTTCAGTATATTGCACCGTATGCAGGTTGTGCGATTGGTGAAGAGTGGATGGAGAGCGGAAAGGATGTATTGGTAATATATGATGATTTGAGTAAGCATGCTACGGCATACCGTACACTTTCCTTACTGCTTCGAAGACCGCCAGGACGTGAGGCTTATCCTGGTGATGTATTCTATTTACATTCCAGATTGTTGGAGCGTGCAGCGAAGCTGAACGATGAACTGGGAGGAGGTTCCTTAACGGCACTTCCGATTATTGAGACACAGGCTGGTGACGTGTCAGCATATATTCCTACTAATGTAATTTCCATTACAGACGGACAGATTTATCTGGAGACTGAGATGTTTAATGCAGGTTTCCGACCAGCGATCAACGCAGGTCTTTCTGTATCCCGAGTTGGTGGTGCAGCACAGATTGGTGCGATGAAGAAAATTGCAGCACCGATTCGTACAGAGCTTGCACAGTATAGAGAGCTTGCAGCATTTTCTCAGTTTGGTTCAGAACTGGATGCGGATACAAAAGAGCGTCTGGCACAGGGTGAGAGAATTAAGGAAATGCTGAAGCAGCCACAGTATAAGCCGATGCCGGTTGAAAAGCAGGTTGTTATCATTTATGCAGCAACAAAGCGTTATCTGTTGGATGTTCCGGTTGATGAGATTCTTGATTTTGAGAAGGGTCTGTTTGAGTTTGTAGACACTCAGTATCCGGAAATTTTCAGCCAGATTCGTGAGGTGAAGAAGCTGACACCGGAGATTGAAGAGCTGCTTGACAAGGCTATCACCGCTTACAAAGAGCAGTAATGCAGAATTTAAAAAAGAAAGAGGTGATATGTCTTGGCATCCATGAGAGATATAAAAAGGCGGAAAGAAAGCGTTGCCAGTACAGGTCAGATTACTAAGGCAATGAAACTGGTTTCCACCGTTAAGCTTCAAAAGGCAAAGGCCAGGGCAGAGAGTAATAAGCCGTATTTTACAATGTTATATGATACTATTTGTTCTATTTTGGCAAGAACAGGTGAAATTGACCATAGATATCTAAAGGCAAATGACTCTAAGAGGAAAGCAGTAATCACCATTACCTCTAACAGAGGACTTGCAGGAGGCTATAATAATAATATTGTAAAGGCAGTTGCGGCAGCATTTACGAAAGAGGAGACAGACATTTATGCATTGGGTAAAAAAGGTTTAGACAGTCTTTCCAGAAAAGGATACCATATTGTGGAGGATTATTCTGAAGTCATGAATGAGCCGCTCTATGCAGATGCCATCCATATCGGGAAAAATGTGCTTGCTTCTTATGAGAATGGAGAAGTGGGTGAAATATATCTTGCATATACCAGTTTTAAGAATACTGTTGTGCAGGAGGAGAAGCTGATCAAGCTTTTGCCCATCGATGTAGATGAGATCATGCAGGATGTAGAGATAGATGTCCTGACACCAATGAACTATGAGCCTGAGGCAGATGAAGCATTGGATATGATTATTCCAAAATATATGAACAATATCATTTACGGTGCATTTATTGAGGCAGTTGCCAGTGAAAATGGTGCCCGTATGCAGGCAATGGATTCTGCAACTAAGAATGCAGATGATATGATTGCTGATTTGTCCCTGAAATATAACCGGGCACGTCAGAGTTCCATTACACAGGAATTAACTGAGATTATAGCAGGTGCAGAGGCCATCTCCTAGGGGTCCTCACTGTGAAAATGTGCATGAAATATAAGGAACAGAAAGTTTGAAAGATAAGTAAGGAGAAAAAATATGGCAGAAAAAAATGTCGGTAAAATCACCCAGATCATCGGTGCCGTATTGGATATTAAATTCAGTGAAGGTAAGCTTCCTGAGATTAATGATGCGATTACGATTGCTACCGAAAACGGTGGGGAATTGACCGTAGAGGTTTCCCAGCATTTAGGTGATGATACAGTAAAGTGTATTGCCATGGGCCCAACAGACGGTCTGGTTCGTGGTATGGAGGCTGTAGCTACCGGAGCACCGATTACCGTGCCGGTAGGAGAGAATACATTAGGCCGTATGTTTAATGTATTGGGTCAGCCAATCGATAATAAGCCGGCTCCGGAATGTAAAGAGCATTTTCCGATTCACAGAAAAGCTCCGGAATTTTCTGAGCAGGCGACAGATACAGAGATTTTAGAGACAGGTATTAAGGTAGTAGATTTGCTTTGCCCTTATCAGAAGGGTGGTAAAATCGGACTGTTTGGTGGTGCTGGTGTAGGTAAAACCGTATTGATTCAGGAGTTAATTCGTAATATCGCAACAGAGCATGGTGGATATTCCGTATTTACCGGTGTAGGTGAGCGTACCAGAGAGGGTAATGACCTTTACCACGAAATGCAGGAATCCGGCGTTATCAATAAGACCACAATGGTATTTGGTCAGATGAACGAGCCGCCTGGAGCGAGAATGAGAGTTGGTTTAACGGGTCTTACAATGGCGGAATATTTCCGTGATCAGGGTGGTAAGGACGTATTATTATTCATTGATAATATTTTCCGTTTTACCCAGGCAGGTTCCGAGGTATCGGCACTTCTTGGACGTGTGCCGTCAGCAGTAGGTTATCAGCCAACGTTGCAGACAGAGATGGGTGCTTTGCAGGAGCGTATTACATCCACAAAGAACGGTTCTATTACATCTGTTCAGGCAGTTTATGTGCCTGCCGATGACTTGACAGACCCGGCTCCGGCTACAACATTTGCACACTTGGATGCAACCACCGTACTTTCCCGTTCTATTGTAGAGCTGGGTATTTATCCTGCGGTGGATCCTTTGGAGTCTACTTCCAGAATTCTGGATCCAAAGATTGTAGGGGAAGAGCATTATGAGGTTGCCCGTGGTGTACAGGAGATTTTGCAGAAATATAAAGAGTTACAGGATATTATTGCAATTCTTGGTATGGATGAGTTATCGGAAGAGGATAAGCTGGTAGTGTCACGTGCAAGAAAGGTACAGAGATTTTTGTCACAGCCATTTTTCGTAGCAGAGCAGTTTACCGGTACAAGTGGTAAATATGTTCCGGTAGCAGAAACGATTCGTGGATTTAAAGAGATTATTGAAGGCAAACATGATGATATTCCGGAAGGATATTTCCTGAATGCGGGCAGCATTGATGATGTGCTGGCAAAGGTGAAATAATATAACCGGAAATGCGGGCACGACTGATACTTAGGCACTGAGCAGGGTATTTTCGAGCTGGCGCAAAAAAGGAGAGTACAGATGGCAGATAGTATGAAATTGAAAATCGTAGCTCCCGAGCGTATATTTTATGAAGGAGAATCCTCTTTTTTAGAATTTACCACGACAGAGGGTGATATGGGTATCTATCCGAATCATATTCCGTTGACCGCAATTATTGCACCGGGTGTCCTTCGAATCCATGAAAATGATACTGTGAAAGAGGCAGCATTGATGTCCGGATTTATCCAGATTCTTCAAGATTCGGTGACCATTTTGGCAGAAAGTGTAGAATGGCCGGATGAGATTGATGCAAACCGTGCAAAGGAAGCGGAGATTCGTGCAAGACGCCGAATTGAAGAGGGCTCCGGCATAGATTTGAACCGTGCGGAGTTAGCATTAAAGAAAGCATTGATTCGCCAGACTTTGGCGGGTCGGTAACATACGAAGATGTTGTGTGGCATTATACTATGCTATATTGAATATCACCAATAAAAACAGGCGGCAGATAATATTTTATCTGTCGTCTGTTTTTTTGGCAATAATTCCAATAGAAATGCTTCTCTTAAGCTCACATTGTGTTATATGAATCAATCATAAAAATGGTTTGACATATATAAGTGTATTTTATATAATATAGATTACAAACGAAGCGTGGAGAAAGGAGAAGGAAAAATGAAACAGGATATAATGTATACC
>JAIDOW010000098.1 GCA_029063085.1 Lachnospiraceae bacterium | reverse complement strand
CTCTAAGTACCGACGTTTCCACAAGGTCTTTCTTAAGAACCCTATATCCATAGATTCCTGCTGGTCGCTGGTACAATGAAGTCGCCATGGAAGCTGTTTCTTGGTAGAATGAACAAGAATTTCTGCCCTGCGGGCGGCACGGCTGGTATTATGTGACCGATTAGTTATTGGACTTCAAATACCTTTTATTACTATCCGGTAAGAAAAACAATATTGGATAAGAGACTACCTTCCGCCCAGAACAAATATACCCTGCCCCCGCCGGAGGCGTATAAATTCTTGTGTTGATTCTACCAGAAAACAGCTTTCAACATGAGCTTTTGAAAAGTTTAAGCTGTGGGGAAATACTTGCTGTTTCTCGGTAGGACTTTCGCACCCATCGGTACTTAACGATTGGATGTCGCAGACGTCCAAGAGTTTAGTACCGCTATGTGTGCGAAGGAGCGAAAGCGGGGACGAACGAGAAACAGCAAGTATTTCTCCACAGCGAACCCCACCAACCCCTCATGTTGAAAGCGTCCTCTAGTACGATAAACAAGAATTTTTTATATAAATACATCAATATTGTATCATACTTGTATCCTAAAAAATACTCTTTACCATTTAAAACAGGTGTTCCATCCAAATAAAAAAGTCCTCAAAGACAATTATAATGTCAAAAGCCCCGCTCTCCATATTGCCAAAAGAATATTCAAAAGTTATAATGATAAACAGACTAAAAATACCCCAATAAGCATACAGGGAGGTTACCATTATGCACACAAATGACATGACAACAGGAATACCAATTAAAGTAATCATACAGTTTGCCATTCCGCTGTTAATCGGAACTCTCTTTCAGCAGGCATATAACATTATAGATACCATGATCGCAGGATACAATCTTGGTGATGATGCCATAGCTGCTATCGGTGCAACATCTGCACTATATTCTGTATTGATTTATTTTGCAAACGGTATGAATAACGGTTTCGGCATTGTAATGGCTCAGATTTTTGGTGCCAAAAATTTATCAAAGATGAAAAAAGCAGTGGCTGCTACAATAATATTAAATATTATGACCACTATTCTTTTAACAGTAATCGTCCTGCCATTTTTGCGGATTCTTCTTCTCTGGCTGGATACCCCGCAGGAAATATTTGATATGGCATATCAATATATCTTTATCATTCTGGCAGGAATGACAGCAACCATCAGTTACAATATGTGCTCTGGCTTTATGCGGGCAGTGGGAAACAGCCGGACTCCCCTTTATTTCCTAATCGCGTCCTGTGGAATCAATATTATATTGGACATTCTCTTTATCTTAGTATTACATTTAGGCGTTGCCGGAGCTGCATTGGCAACTGTTGCCGCACAATTAATCTCTGCTATTCTCTGTGCTATTTATATCATAAAAAAATATCGTATATATATGCCCGAAAAAAAAGACTGGCATCTACCAAAAAAATTAGTGTTAGAAATGCTTTCAACAGGTATTTCTATGGGTCTAATGTCCTCAGTACTGGCAATCGGCTCAATCATTCTGCAAAAAGGAATCAATCATCTGGGAAAAGATATCATCACTGCACATACTGCGTCCAGACGGCTTTTCGAATTTTTAATGATGCCTTTACAGGCAGTTGCTGTTGCCTGTTCCACTTTCACCGGACAAAATTTTGGTGCAAAGCAGTTTGACAGAATCCGCAAGGCACTAAAACAGGTATTATGGCTGGAGCTTTTATGGTCCGTGATATCTGTGGTAATCGCTTTTCTATGCGGAAATATGTTAATCAAAATGCTTACTGGTACAGATAATGAAAATATCATCCTTAATGCCGCATATAATCTGAAAGTTTGTACTGTATTCTTTTTCCCTCTTGGCATCTTGTTTGTACTGCGCAATGCCATGCAGGCAATGGGATATCGGATTGTCCCAATCCTTTCTAGCAGCATTGAACTGGTTGTGAAAATACTGTCCTGTGTTTTTGTCATTCCTGTTATGAAATATACAGGTGTTGTCCTGACAGAACCAGTTATATGGGTTATGTGTGCTGCCTTTTTGAGTGTCATTTATTTAAAAACAAAAAAGAAAAAAATGGTGCCCATATCATAAACCAGATAAAATATTTCGTCCATAATACAATTTTTATACAAACGAAAGGAACCCTTTCATACTGATGTGCAAAAAGGTTCCTTTCGTTTATATTTTATTCAGTTAATCTTTTATAAGCTCTCCTCTAAACTCTTACGAATCTCTTTGATAAAGTTCTCGGAATTTAATACTGTAGGATTTTCAATAGTTGTAATCAAAGCCAGATCCTTTGTCATTTTCCCTGCCTCAATTGTACCAAGTGTCGCTGCTTCCAGCTTATCTGCAAATGTCATAAGCTCCGGAATATCATCAAGCTCACCACGTTTTCTCAAAGCACCTGTCCAGGCAAAGATGGTGGCCACGGAATTTGTGGAAGTCTCCTCTCCTTCTAAATGCTTGTAATAATGTCTCTGAACCGTACCATGTGCTGCTTCATATTCATATACTCCGGAAGGAGAAACTAATACAGATGTCATCATGGCAAGAGAACCAAATGCAGAAGATACCATATCGGACATGACATCTCCGTCATAATTCTTACAAGCCCAGATAAATCCGCCTTCTGCCTTCATCACACGGGCAACCGCATCATCGATCAGGGTGTAAAAATATTCAATCCCTGCGGCTTTAAATTTCTCATCATATTCTGCATCATAGATTTCCTGAAAAACATCTTTAAATCTATGGTCGTATTTTTTGGAAATTGTATCTTTGGTCGCAAACCACACAGACTGCTTGATGTCCAGTGCATAATTGAAGCATGCCCTTGCAAAGCTTCCTATGGACTCATCCAGATTATGCATCCCCTGAAGTACACCAGGACCCTTAAACTCATGGATTGTTTCACGAATCTCTGTCCCGTCTTCCCCTGTAAATACCAGTTCTGCCTTTCCTGCGCCGGGAACACGGATTTCTGTATTTTTATAGACATCACCATAGGCATGTCTTGCAAGGGTAATCGGCTTAACCCAGTTCTTTACACAAGGCTCAATTCCCTTTACTACAATCGGTGCACGGAATACCGTACCATCTAAGGCTGCACGAATCGTTCCATTGGGTGATTTCCACATTTCCTTCAAATTATACTCTGTCATGCGTGCAGCATTTGGAGTAATTGTAGCACATTTCACCGCTACTCCATATTTCTTTGTTGCTTCTGCGGAATCAAATGTTACCTGATCATTAGTCTCATTTCTGTATTCCAGACCCAAATCATAATACTCTGTTTTTAAATCAATAAACGGAAGCAAAAGCTCGTCCTTAATCATCTTCCAGAGTATTCTTGTCATCTCGTCTCCGTCCATTTCTACCAATGGTGTTGTCATCTTAATCTTATCCATTGCCTATCCTCCTGTACACCTTTCTAAAGAGCATACTACACAAAAATCAAAATATTCTTTGTACCTCTGCCCAAATTATATTCCTTATATACATTATCAGAATTTTGCATTTCTTGCAACTTTACATTATAAAGTTTTTACAAGTTCTATACATCAGATTCCTTTTTTATACAGAATAAAAGAATATACACACGGCACCAAAATCATTGTGACAATAATAGTAAAGCTCAGCCATTTCCATTGTATAAATGCATTTATAATCATGCAAAGACCACAAATGCTCCAGATAAATCCCGCCAGACGATGCGTACGGTTCCAGTTTTCTTCACTGTCTAACGTCCACGGAAGCCTGATTCCCATTGTATAACTTTGCTTTGTCTTTGGCATATAATTTCCAATAATAGTAAAGAAAATCCCTATAGAAAGAAAAACCAGCATATTCATGTTTACCGTTTCCCCCATTGCAATGATATAACAGGAACCGTTCATAATAAGTGACAAAATGGATAATCCCCAGACCATAGCCCTAAAAATCTTCTCACTGATATTCTTTTTTCTGGGATCTGCCAAAGTTGCCCATATACAGATCCACTCTATAATAAGTATAAAGACAGGCAGACCGAACACAGCAACAGGTTTTGAACTCCATTCATTCGCAGTTCCGTCTGCATCCCAATGCACTGCCATTCGGTCAGGCAGTCTGTTCCATAGTATTAATCCTGCCAGAATCGGCAGCAATGTAACGATATTCGCAGCAATAATCATCTTTTTATTCTTCTTTATCATGTTTACTCTCTCCTTTTAAATCTGAAATCCAAAGCATAATCTCTTCTAAAACAGAAGTGTTCAACTCGTAATAAATAAAGTTCTTCTCTCTTTTTTCCCATATCAGATCTGCTTTTTTCAATATGTTTAAATGATAAGAAATCGTAGCTCCTGTCATATCAAAATGGCTGCCAATCTCCCCTGCTGACAATCTGCCATCTTTAAGAAGCTGCAAAATTTCCCGGCGTATAGGATCAGAGAGTGCTTTAAAAGTATCCGCAAATGCCAACCTGTCACCTCCTTGTCAATTATCCTGACAAAACGCGAGAATCTATTTAGAAATATTTCTAAATAGATTCTACCACACAAAACCAAAAAGTCAACAGGTATTTAGAAGATTTTCTAAATACCTGTTGACTTCGTCTAAATTAAAGCACTACTTTTCAATATAAATATAATTGTTGTCAATGTAACAGCAGATAACAGCGTCGTCATCACCACTATTCCTGATGCCAATGCACCATCATTTCCCATATTTTTTGCCATGATATAGGAACTTACCGTAGTGGGAGCCCCCGTTAAGATCAACAACGCCACCATTTCTTCATTTCTAAAGCCCATCCATGCTGCAATAGGGAGAAAAATCCCAGGAATCATGATCAGTTTTATAAAAGAAGCCGCCAATACAGGCTTCCATTTATCCATTGCTGCATCTGCCACAAACCCTGCTCCAATCGCAATCAGGGCAAGGGGTGTCGATAAGCCTGACACACTCTGGATACCCTTATCTAAAATAACTGGAAACTGTACCTTTAACAACGCAAAAGGAATTCCTGCAAAGATTCCGATAATAATGGGATTTGTCACAATCCCCTTTAACGTCTTTTTCACCACCACTGCTTTATCCGCCTCTCCTGCATTGGCACTGCGCATCAACACAATCACGGAAAAAATATTAAATAACGGAATGGATGCCACAATCATCATCGGCACCAGACCACTGTTTCCATAAATATTCTGGGCAAAAGCGATTCCAAGAATTGCTGCACTTCCCCGAAAGCTTCCTTGCACAAAGCTTCCTATCATACTTTTATCCTTTATAAAAATCTCTGCCAACAGCCAGATTACACTGAAAAATATACACGTCCCAAAGAAACAGAACAAAACAAATCTGAGATTAAAATCCTGGGATAAATTGGCCCCCGCTATATCTTTAAAAACCATTACCGGCAGTGCTACCTTAAAGACCAGCTTGTCCGCCACCGACACAAATTCATCTGTTAAAAAGCAGATTTTTTTCAGCCACCAGCCAAGAACCATCACCAGAAAAATAGGCATGGTAGCGTTAAGACTGTATATAAAATCACTCATTTTTAATTCTATTCCTCCACATCTTCATCATCGTTCCCCTTCTGCCCGATAATAAAGAGTGCTGCCACTACCACGATAGATACAATCATACATACTGCAATCAACCAAGGCTTAGAACCGTCCCCGGTATTTGATATTCCTGCTAAATACTCCAAATTGATTCCCCTTTCACTAATCCAAAGCATCCCTTATTCCGGATGATAATCTTTAACAACATCCTGATCCGGAATTGCTTTTTGGGTGGCATTTACAAAATTGCGAACCTCCACTGTAGCCTTATTAATCGGTATATTGGTTCCTGCTCCTGCAACACAGCCTCCGGGACATGCCATGCCTTCAATCAGACATCCGTTTTTCTTACCTGCTTTTGCAAGCATCAGCATTTTCCGGCATTCATCAAGCCCTTCCGCATGTTCGATATTTACCTCTGTTCCCGGATAATATTCATTAATACATGCCTCTATCGCTTTTGCCACACCGCCTGCAACCGCATAACCACGACCTGCTCCGGTGGCATCTTCAACCGGTACACCAACCCTGAAATCATCAAATTCAATATCCCTAGCAATAAACATGGCATCTAACTCTTCAAAAGTAATAACAAAATCCACATCACTTCGGATAGTTCTCCGCATCGCCTCTAATTTTTTTGCTGCACAGGGGCCGATAAATACAACTGAAGCTTCCGGATGTTCACTCTTAATTAACCTTGCTGTCGCTACCATCGGTGTCAATGCATTGGAAATCTTATCAATCGTCTCAGGAAAATGCTTTTTAGAAAGCATTGCCCATGAAGGACAGCAGGAGGTCAGTAAAAACGGTACTTCTCCTGTTGCGACTTCTTTTACATAGTGTTCTGCCTCCGTCATGGCTCCCATGTCCGCACCGACTGCCACTTCATAAACTCCTGCAAATCCCAATTTCAGCAATGCAGCCTTAATTTTATCCGGAGTCGCATATTCACCAAACTGCCCCACAAACGCAGGCGCAATAGCGGCATAAATATCCCTTCCGGAACGAAGTGCACGAATCAGCTGGAATATCTGGGATTTATCCGCAATGGCTCCAAATGGACAATTAACCATACACATACCACAGGAAACACATTTCTTCTCATCAATCTTTGCACGCCCTAATTCATCACTGACAATCGCATTGGCACCACAGGCATCTGCACACGGACGTCTTTTATGAGAAATAGCATCATACGGACAATTATTTTTACATTTTCCGCATTTGATACACATATTTTTATCAATCACGGATTTTCCATTTTCCATATGGATTGCACCAACCGGACAAACCTCCATACAAGGGTGTGCCACACAGCCTTTACACTGGTTGCTTACCTCATAGACATTGTGTTCACAGGCATTACAGGCAGCAGGAATCACCTGCATAAGCGGAGGCTCATAATACTTTTCATCAATATTGCTTTCTTCAATCCCCTGGGTCAGATGAACCGGTTTATCTTCCGGACGCAACGACATTCCCATAGCAAGACGAATCCGTTCCCTGGTAATGGCACGCTCCCTGTATATGCTCTCACAATACTGCGGCGTATCCCCCGGCGTAATCCTATAAGGAATCGCTTCAATATCATCAATAATATTTTCAGATTCATATGCAACATTTGCAATCTCAGTAAATACCTGTTTTCTAAGCCGTTTTACGTTCGTTACTATATTTCGCACGCTTTACTCTCCTTTTCTAAACTATTTAGGTAATAAAATCAGAATCTATTGCAATCACCTATCTGTATCATCATAAGGTTATTATACAATAACCGGACCTGTTTTGTCACTTAATCTTTTTCATCTTCTTTCCTGTCTGTGACAGTTGACACTGTTACGGCACTGATATGGTCCTCTTTTATTCTTTTCCAAAATCCGGTATACAAACCCGGAAAATCATACTATAATAAAATTTCAAAGGAGGACGATTATGAAAGAACAATTATATACGATACCTGTCACAGATGCCTTCCAAAGTGACTGTGAATGTCCGCTGTGTAAGATGAAACAGGATCTGGAACAATCGGCAATTGAATATACTCTCGGACCAAGCTATATGGAAGATGATAACCGAGCCATGACAGATGAAATGGGATTTTGTGAAAAACATATCAAAGATTTGTACCAGCAGAAAAACCGCTTAGGACTTGCACTGATTTTAAGCACACATATGTCAAAAATTACAAAAGATTTAAAAGAACTTTGCGACTCTGTACCAACCCCCGGAAAATCTTTTCTAAAGAAAAAGAGTGATTCCTCTGCCCTTGGGGAATATGTTAACAAACTATCTAACAGCTGCTTTATATGCAGCCGAGTCACGAATACTTTTGACCGCTATATTGATACTATTTTCCATCTATATAAAAAAGACAGCACTTTTTCTTCCAAGATAACTGCATCAAAAGGATTTTGCACATATCATTACGCCCTGCTTTATGACCGGGCTCCTGATTTTTTAGCAAAAGAGCAGCTTACACGATTTCTTACTGATATTCAGTCTGTTTATTTTTCTAATATGGAACGTATGCAGGAAGATATCGAGTGGTTTATCAATAAATTTGATTACCGTTATCAGAATGAACCATGGAAAAATGCCAAAGACGCCTTACCACGCACGATATTGAAAACCCATAGCAGTATCACCTCTGACCCAAAAGAATAAGCATTCTGACATAAAAGCAAAACAGCCAAACCCATCACAAGGGCTTGGCTGCTTTTCATACTGTTTACAGTTACAAAGGGACTTTTCCATATCACTGGTGTGCTGACAGTATCTTCTAAATCGCCCTTGCATATTCTTCACTTAAATAATCCTTATTATCAATCTGTTGTCTTCTTAAAAATTGCCTGTATTCTGATAGTTTGCCTTTATAAATCCTTTTATCCTTTAAACGGATATGAAAATCATATGGTCGAACCAACCCATTTGCCTTAGAAAACAGACGAATGCCGCTTTTGTATATGATATGGGAAACAAACTGCGAACAAAAGAAATGTTTTCCGTCTACTACATTTCTACCAAACATAACCCTCACCAGACCGGTATAATTATATTTGTATATTTCCCTGTTTTTGATAAAGGTATCTATCTCTTCCTGGATAATCTGATACTGTTCTTCCGTTACCGGAATTTCATACACACTGCAATAAACATTCTTATCCATTCCAAAAATTCCGGTTTCAATGTCCTCATTAATAAATCCACAGTCAAATGGATTATGAATATGTTTTCTGGCAAAACTATATAAAGATTTTAATTCAATATCCAGTGCAATTGACGTATGAGAATAGGGTTCCCCTGTAAATAATCTTATCAGCCTTGCTGGCATTGTATGTGTCCTGCTTAGTAAAACATATATATATCTTTGATCTTTCTGTGATTCTATAGACAACGTTAACACTCCTAACTCTCTATTTTTTCTTCCTTAACCTGTGAACGAATCCTTTCCTTTAAATCTAAAGACTTTTCTTTCATTCGTGATGACGCAGCATTATTTCCTATAATTTTATAGACCAGCTGCAAAGATTCCCTGTATTTTTCCAGTTTAAACGCCAGTTCTGCTGTCAGATATGTAACCGTAAGTTCATCCATTCCACTCATTGGAAAATTCTCATTTGAAAATGCCATTACATATCCTTCGTAAGCATTCTGGATACACTCCATCTCATCATCATGTAATTTATCACACTCAGAAGGCTCTAACTTGGGACCTTCTTTTTCCAGTTTACCTCGTATGATCCACGCAAGCTTTAAACAAGTATACGCCTTCCGGCTGCTCTTAACGGCTCCCACCACATCATTCATCAAAACCATTTTGTAACGTAAGATCGCTTCATCATAACTAAATACATCCGTACTTACTTCCATACCACCAAAATTCTTCTGTATCTCCTCACGAATCTTCTTTTTTTGCACCGGCATCATGATATCAAAATATCTGGATACTGCCGCATATCCGCAATTTGGGCACACAATAGCATCATATTTTAAAGGATCCATTTCCCTGTATAGTGGTCGCAAATCCTCATCCTGTCCAATACTTCTAAGCTTTCCTGCTCTGACAGACAATGTCTTAAATTTTTTATCACAAACCGGACAGACATGTGTTTTAGGAAATAAACAATCCTCTTCTTTTAATAACACTTCTGTTTTTCCTTTTGGGCTTTCTGAAGCAGCCCCTGATTTTACACGACTCTCTTCTTTGGGATACAACTCCATATTTGAAGTTTTAAACCCCAGACTTTCTAATCCTGAAAATAATCCCATTAAAACTGAACCTCCTATTTTGGACGATATGAACTTTTCAAAGATACAATACGGTTAAATACCATATGTCCCTCTGTAGATGCTTTTGAATCTGAATAAAAATAACCATGTCTTAAAAACTGGAAACGTTCCCCTGAACTAATATCTGCGAACGCTGCCTCCAATTTACAATTTTTCATCTCAACTAATGAATTAGGATTCAGATTGGAATAGTCTTCCTTTAATACCTCTTCCCCTTCCTCAATCAGATTCTCATACAGCCTTACAGTTGCATTCACCGCTGTTGCGGCATCCACCCAGTGAATGGTTCCCTTTACTTTTCTTCCCTCAAACCCTGAACCTGATTTTGTCGCCGGATCATACGTACAATGAACTTCTATAACATTACCCTCTTCATCTTTTACAAAATCCGTACATGTAACAAAATAAGCATTCTTAAGGCGTACTTCATTTCCCGGAAAAAGCCTGAAATATTTTTTGGGTGGAACCTCCATAAAATCTTCTCTTTCAATATAAAGTTCCCTGCTAAAAGATACCATCCGGGTTCCTAATTCTTCATTTTCCTGATTATTCTCTATCTCTAACAATTCTGATTCACCTTCTGGATAGTTATCGATCACAAGCTTAATCGGATCAATCACTGCCATCATACGCTTTGCTTTCATCTTAAGGTCTTCTCTAATACAATATTCCAGCATTGCCATATCAGAAGTAGAGTTTGCCTTTGATACACCGGAAAGTTCCATAAACATACGGATTGCCTCCGGAGTTACTCCTTTTCGGCGAAGTGCACTAATAGATACCAGCCTTGGATCATCCCAACCGTCTACTACGCCGTCTTCTACCAGTTTTTTAATGTAACGTTTACCGGTTATCACATTTTGCAGATATAGCTTCGCAAATTCAATCTGTTTTGGAGGATATTCAAACTCCAGCTCTCTAACCACCCAGTCATATAACGGTCTGTGATCCTCAAATTCCAAAGTACAAATGGAATGGGTAACCCCCTCCACTGCATCCTCAATTGGATGTGCAAAATCATACATGGGATAAATACACCACTTATCTCCGGTATTATGATGTGGCATTCTTGCAATACGGTAAATAACCGGATCCCTCATATTAATATTAGGAGATGCCATATCTATCTTTGCTCGAAGGACTTTCGTTCCATCCGGAAACTCCCCATTTTTCATTCTCTCAAACAAATCCAGATTTTCTTCTATGCTCCGGTTCCTATATGGACTCTCTTTTCCCGGCTCCTTTAAGGTTCCCCTGTAATCTCTGATCTCATCTGCCGTCAGATCACATACAAAAGCCTTTCCCTTTTTAATCAGTTTAACGGCACCTTCATACATTGCATCAAAATAATCGGACGCATAATACACTTTATCTCCAAAATCTGCCCCTAACCATTTTACATCTTCTAAAATAGATTGTACATACTCAGATTTTTCCTTTATTGGATTGGTATCGTCAAATCTTAAGTTAAAAGTTCCATTATATTCCTTTGCCAGACCGGAATTCAAAATAATGGACTTTGCATGTCCAATATGCAGATACCCATTGGGTTCCGGCGGAAATCTTGTCACAATTTTATTATATTTACCCTCTTCTAAATCTTTCTCGATTATCTGTTCAATAAAATTTTTAGAAACTACTTCGCTTTCCATTCCTGCTAACTCCTTTATTGCGTCATTTCAATCCGTGTAAAATATTTTCACCAACATTCCACAATTAGTACTACTTTATCACATTTACCCCCTTCCGTCAATTAAAGGGCTATTTTTCTGAATTGTTTGAATTTTTTATGATGTTTTCTCACAAAATTTGATTATTCTCCTATTTTGTTGTATGATGGATAAGATTTGAAAAATATAAAGAAAGGAAATAACTATTTTTATATAGTTCAATACGTTCAGAATGAATAAGAATACAAATTTACCGAACAATACAGAGGAATTCGACATTGTCGATTTTGATTTAAATGAATATGATGAGGAATTTGAGAAAGAGGAAAAAAAGCTTCAGTTAAAAGAAGAGAAAAAGGCAGCAGCTGCCAAATCCAGAGCAGAACAGGCACGGGAACAGCAAAAAGAACATTCTCAATCCCTTCAAAACAAGCCAAACCGTGATATGTTAAAAACCATTTTAATGATTCTGATAGTTATTGTCATCGCATGCCTTTTCCTTGGACTTATTACTTTCATTGTCAATAGCGCCAGTGGTAGTTCCAAATCCAAACAGCGGACGGTCAAACTTACTACAGAAGAAAATGACAAAACTCATAAAGATGGTGATACAGAAGCCGACTCAGGAAAAACAACCCAGCACGGAGATGACCAAAAACAGGACTTTGAAAATAAAATAGGTGAGATTACAAACAAAGTAAATGATGATTCCAAAACAACAAAAGCTACTACAGAAACCCCTAAAACTACGGAATTGACAACTCAGGCTACGACCACGGAAGCAACTACCCAGGCCACTACAGAACCTGCTACAGAAGCAACTACCTCTGAACCGGATGACACCAGCATTCCTGCTGCCCCGGAAGAATAACCCTCCCTGTCTTCGGTCAGTTATAAAAATGGAGTACTATGTATGAATTTCGAACAATACACCGATGAAAAACTGATTGCATTCATCCATAATGGTAATCAGGAGGCAACAGAATACTTATTAAAGAAATACTCTCCTTTAGTAAAAAAATCTATCCGTACCCTGTACTTAATAGGTGCGGACACAGAAGACTTATCACAGGAGGGAATGATAGGTCTTTTCAAAGCCATACAAAATTATGAGGAAAGCAATACTGCATCCTTTTACACTTTTGCAAAACTTTGTATTGACCGTCAAATATACAGTGCGATAAAAGCTTCCAACCGAAAAAAACACTCTCCTCTTAATTCCTATATTTCCTTTTACAGCCGCAGCAATGAAGACGAGTCAGAACTTATCAACAACCTAGAGGCTGGAAATGATTCTAATCCGGAACATATCGTATTGGATAGGGAAAACACCTCACATATTGAAAGCCTGTTAGAAAAAAATCTCAGTAAAATGGAAAAAGAAGTTCTACCATTATATCTGGATGGTCTGTCCTACTCTGATATTGCCTCTTTTTTGAACAAACCTGTCAAATCGGTTGATAATGCAGTACAGCGCATCCGGGAAAAGGTGAAAAAATTATACATTCACCCCTGACCAAACTTTATATCACAACATTTCTGAATTTTATTGGAATAATATTTTCGAAAAAACTCTTTACAAGAATATCTTTTTTTGATATTATAGACAAGTCGCAAAGACAAGCTGGCGTGGCACAGTCGGTAGCGCACCTCATTGGTAGTGAGGAGGTCACGGGTTCGATTCCCGTCGCTAGCTTTTTATCAGGCTAAAACTCTTTATTTGCAGTAGGTTTTAGCTTTTTCTATTTTATTGTACTTCTCTACCATCTATTGGCACTTATAACTCATACTTTAACCCATAACCAATAACAAAAATAAGTTGAAAAATATATTAATTTATCAAGAGTTTTACACTTTGGACTGAAAAATATATTAAAAACACCCGTGACCTCGGCAATAAAAGTTTCAAATTTCGAAAACAGGCAATTAACTCACATACTAATTTCAATTAATATGCAATGTACAATTATTAGACTTTACATCACAATTGTGATACAATTTCAATAATTAATAAATCCAATGATATAAGGGGTGATAATATGACAGACAATGAATTGTTACAAGCAATGTCTAACATGTTGGATAAAAAATTTGACGAAAAATTGACACCAATCAATACAAGACTTGATAATATGGATTCAAGGCTTGATAGTGTGGATTCAAGGCTTGAAAAACTTGAAGCCGATACATCAGCATTAAAAGCAGGACAAAATAGAATTATCGAAAAACAAAGAGAGTTGCGGAAAGATATCAAACGATTAGATGATAAAGTAGCAGACACTTATCAACTCGCCCTTGATGCTTGGGGAACAAGTACAGAAAACCGAAAATGGTTAGAGGAAACCATGTGATATCTCTAATATCCAAAAGAAATATCAATTATAATGCTATAACGAATAAGTGGTTATATACGAAATAGATAAAGTCAATTGCTATAATACGCGAACGACGGCAAATCAGAACTGATTCTCTAAAAAGCTTTCTGAGCATATGATCTATTTTCCGCTCAACCGCTGTCTGACAATCTCATATGCCAGCACCCCTGCTGCTACAGATGCATTCAGGGAATCTATATCTCCCTTCATCGGAATAGACGCCGTATAGTCGCATTTCTCCTTTACCAGACGGCTGACTCCGCTTCCTTCATTTCCGATCACCATTCCAATCGGACCTGTAAGATTCTGCTGGTACATTACCTCTCCATCCATATCCGCACAAACAAACCAAATTCCCTTTTCTTTTAAATCGTCAATCGTTTTCGCAAGATTGGTCACCTTTGCCACCGGTGTATAATTTATGGCTCCTGCCGAAGCTTTGACTACTGTGGCAGTAAGCCCTACAGCCCGGCGTTTCGGAATGATGACTCCGTGTGCACCACAAAGATTGGCAGTCCGAATAATGGCTCCCAGATTATGCGGATCTTCAATCTCATCCAATAAAAAGAGAAAAGGTGCTTCCTCCTTATCCTTTGCAATACGTAAAATATCCTCTACCTCTGCATACTCATAAGCCGCAGCTTTTGCAATGACACCCTGATGCTTACCAGTGGATGACATCTGGTCAAGACGTTCTTTCGTTACATAATTTACAATTGTATCCTGCTTTCGTGCCAGAGACTTAATCGTATTGACAGCCCCATCATGGCACCCATCCAATACGTATAATTTATCTATCGTTTTTCCTGAACGGAATGCTTCTGTTACTGCATTTCTTCCCTCTATCGTATATTCCTCATATCGCATATTTTTCTTTTTCCTTTCCGTTTATAAGCTCTCCAAAGCCATTTTCACAACGTCTGTAAGCCTTTCAAAATCCTCTTTCATGTATAGATATCCTAATAATGCTTCAAATCCGGTAGCATTCCGGTAATCCGTTCTGGAAGCGTTCTTTGCCTTGGTATAAGAATTCGCATTCCTTCCCCGCTTATATACCGCACGCTCTTCTTCTGTCAATTTTTCATAAATAGCCAGTATCATTTTTGCCTGAGCCGTCGCACACACAATCTTGCTTACATCTTTATGATATTTATTTACCTGCTTATTCACCTTACTTACCTCGATAGTCCTCACCATGATATCAAAAACGCTGTCTCCGATATAAGCAAGTGCCAGCGGAGAATAAGTCTCCGGATTTCTGTGTTCCACCCGGAAATTCTCTTTGAAATACTGAAAATAATCTAAGCTCTCTTCCACTTTACACCCTCTCTGGTATCCTCCAATATAATGCCTTGACCAGCAAGTATATCACGAATTTCATCTGCCCTGACAAAATTCTTTGCCTTTCGGGCTGCCTGTCTTTCTTCAATCAATGCTTCAATATCACTGTCCAATATCTCGGTCTCCGTCTCCGTGATAATACCAAGAATATCACAAAGCTTTCCGATAACGGCGTACATTTTTTCTACCACTATTTTCGCATTGGAAGAAGAAATACTACTGTTAGCAAACTTTACCATCTCAAAGATAACAGAAATCGCATCCGCAGTGTTTAGATCATCTTCCATTGCCGCCTCATATTTTGTCACATACTCTTCAATCTTTGCGAGCAGTTCTTTCTCCTTGGCAGATACCTCTTTTTCTTCCGCATAGTCCATAGCGTCCTTTAACTTTGACATGGCATTTAAAATCCGTTCCAGCGAAGATTTTGAAGACTCCACTAAAGTATCTGCAAAATTAAGAGGACTTCTGTAATGGGCACTCAATATAAAAAAGCGAATAACCTGTAACGGATATTTTTTCCCGATATCACGTATTGTAAAAAAGTTGCCCAGAGATTTTGACATCTTTTCTCCATCAATCTTCAAAAATCCGTTGTGCATCCAATATCTCGCAAATTCTACATCATTTGCTGCCTCGCTTTGGGCGATCTCATTTTCATGATGAGGAAATATCAAATCCTCACCGCCCGCATGAATATCAATAATATCTCCGATATACTTCTTTGACATAACAGAACACTCCAAATGCCAGCCTGGTCTGCCCTCTCCCCAGGGAGATTCCCATGACGGCTCTCCCTCCTTCTTCGGTTTCCAGAGTACAAAATCCAGAAAATCTTCCTTTTCTTCCTCTCCGGCCACCTTGATATCTCTGTGTCCCGCCTCCAAATCATCAATATTTTTCTTAGAAAGCTTCCCATAACCTGGAAAGCTTCTCGTACGAAAGTACACAGTACCGTTCACTTCATAGGCATGCCCTTTTTCTATCAGTACTTTTATCATATCAATCATATCTGGAATCTCTTCCGTTGCCTTGGGATGCGTCGTCGCCTCCATTACATTCAAAGCCTTCATATCCTTCTTCACTTCTTCAATATAACGCTCGGAAATCTCCACGGAGGGTATCCCCTCCTCCATTGCACGTTTGATAATCTTATCATCCACATCAGTAAAATTGGATACATAATTCACATCATATCCCTTATACATCAAATATCTTCTAAGCGTATCAAACACTATCATCGGTCTGGCATTTCCCATATGAATATAATCATATACCGTGGGACCGCACACATAAATCCCCACTTTATTCTCACGGATTGGGACAAAATCCTCTTTTTTTCTTGTCATTGTATTATAAATCTTCATATTTTTTATTCCTTCCCGGTTCTTCCTTTTTCCCGTCAAAGAAGAAACTCCATTTTCTTTTTGGACACATATTAGTATATTTTTAACGATACTGTTTGTCAATGAAAATTCATTCTTTCTCCTGCACCTTTCCTTAAACAATTTCCGCAAAAAATACCCTGTCTTTTTCTAAATCACCAAAAAGTATGTCTGTCAGTTCTGCTATCGTCATTCGCATATCCCACTCCATACAAACCCCGTCTGCTGTCTTATCCTGATTCAAAGCTGACCGTTTTTGTACAAAAACCTGATTTTCCTTTAGAAAAAACGAATATATCCCATTATTTTCAAAAATCTCGTCATCTGAAATCAGAATCTTTTTTTTCTCCACCGCATAGGAATAAAAACTTTCCGAATACAGCTTAATACATTCCAATACATCGATAATCCTTACCATAAACGGAAATCTCTCTATTACCTGGATTCTGTCTGCCGTCTGGATATAGCCTCTTATAGCTGCATATACCTGCTCTGAAAAAATATTGTTATCAAACACATTCTGTTCCACATAAGCTTTCGCCTCTTCCATACTATATGCGAAAAATCCCAACAAATTATCTATATCAAAATCCCTTTCAAAACAAAATACAACATCTCCGTTCTGACATGCCTTTTCCTCTGCAAGCAGTTCAAAATAAAGTGCATCATGCTTTGCAAAAACATGGTACTTTGTTTCCAGTAAATAATCAATCTTATTATATAGCTGTTTCTGCTCCTTCGGATTTAAGATGCTTTGCATTCTCATATAGTCCATATAAAGGATATCCTGTTTCCCGGTATCTTCCTCACCGGACGCTATCCGATCGGGCTGCTTTTTATCCCTTGCCAGCATCATCTCCGTTCTTTCACTGATACTGAAAAAACCAAAAGGCTCATAATATCTTACATCAGCCGGCATTAAATATGTAAAAGGTTCCTGGTTTGCATACATATCTATAAATGCCCGTCTTAACAGCTGCCGCATAATCCCCTTTCTTCTCTGGGAAAAATGCGTTCCTACCCCCACAATGTAGTGCAGCTTTTTTTCCCTGCCACATATCTTGCAGACATATGGGTTCAAATGAACCATCCCCCTGCCTTTTATTGTATAGACGGTATTCTTTCCATATACTCTTGTAAAATAGAAATCTTCATAGGTTTTGGGATCATTGAAACATTCTCTCCACAATTCCCTTAAAAATAATTCCTCCCGCTTCCTGTCATCATCTGTACAGATTTTATCAATACGATTCTGATTATCCACCTGTTCCAATTGACACTCCTTTAACATCTTTCCATCTATTATCTATCGGACATATCCCAGACAACGAAAATCCAACTGCCCTAGGACATCATCCGACATCCGCTGCATCCCCCACAGTTTTTTACGGTTTCTCCCATCCTGTCATCATAATTATAATTTGCTACAGTTTCTAATAGACAAACTGCCTGAGAACTGATTCCCTCTCCGGATCCGGTAAATCCTAATCCTTCTTCTGTCGTTGCCTTAATATTCACCTGGTTTTCCTGCAAACCCAAAGCTTCTGCTATGGTGGTCACCATATCAGGAATAAATGCCGCCAGCTTCGGCCGCTGTGCGATTATGGTAGCATCAATATTTCCTATGATATATTGCTTCTCATCCAACAGCTTCTTCACATGACGAAGCAGTTCAATACTGTTGGCTCCTTTATACGCCTCATCCGTATCAGGAAAATGTCGCCCGATATCTCCTAATGCAGCTGCACCAAGAAGGGCATCCATAACGGCATGTGTTAAAACATCCGCATCCGAATGTCCCAACAGTCCCTTTTCATACGGTATATTGACTCCTCCCAGTATCAGCCTTCTTCCCTCTGTCAATTTGTGCACATCATATCCCATTCCTACCCGCATCTTCTATTCTCCTCTTCTTCATAATCCGGCAACAGATACCGGTCGTCTCATACACTGTACAGCCGTCCTACTTTTGTCTTAAAAATGCAAGCAAAAATTCATATACCCGCTTCGTAGAAGAAATACTCAATCTCTCTGCTGTGGTGTGAATATCCAGGATATCCGGTCCCATGGCAATACAATCTAAATCTTTTATCTTGCCTGCCAGCAGACCACATTCCAAGCCTGCATGAATCCCTTCAACAACTGGTTCTTTTCCATACATTTTTTCATAGAGCGAAATAATCTTAGGACGTACCACCGATTCTTCCCTGTACTCCCACGCAGGATATTCACCTTTCCTTTCCACTTTACCACCAAGCTCACTTACCAGACTCTCCACCTGGGCAGCTACGTAATGTTTCTTCGTCGTAACACTGCTCCGAACAGCATGCTGCATGATCAGACATTCTTCCGTAAGTCTCATAATACCTAGATTTAAAGATGTTTCTACCAGACCAGGGACTGACATACTCATTCCCTGAACACCATCCGGCAAAGTCATAAGAAGGGTAATGACTTTAGAAAGGCTTACCCTGTCAAGTACCTGTCTTCGCTGCAATACCTTCTGTGGAACTGCTTCCTTTCCCTGTCCACCTGCTTTTTCCAAAGGAAGAGACTTTATGCCCAATGTAATTCCCGCATCGGTTCTGCCATATTCCGCTTTTAGCACCTCATTTAATTCCCTAACCGTTTCTTTTGCTGTTATTGCTTCTTCCTCCGTCATGCCAAGGACCGCTGATGCCCGCAAAGGAATCGCATTTTCCTTTTTTCCTCCGTCCATGCCACTCAGATAAAAATGTACCCTGCTCTTTAATTCATTAAGGACTCTGCCCAATATCTTATTTGCATTCGCCCGTCCCTTATCTATCTCACAGCCGGAATGCCCTCCCAGCAGTCCCGATACGGATATTTCGTACCAAAGTACCTCCGGTGATTTCTCCCATTCAACAGGCAGTCTGGAACAGGTAGACAGACCACCTGCACAGCTGCTTAGAAAAACTCCTTCCTCTTCAGAATCTAAATTCAGCATACAGTGACCTTTTAACATAGATAGATCAATACCGCTGGCTCCTTCCATTCCCACTTCTTCCGACACTGTAAACACCAGTTCAAGCGGTGGATGTGCAATATCCTTACTCTCGGCAATTGCAAGCATATAAGCAAGGGCTATTCCATCATCTCCTCCCAATGTAGTATCCTTTGCCGATACATAATCTCCCTCCACCATAAGTGTAAGTCCTTCTTTTTCCATATCAATGGATGCATCTGCACTTTTTTCACAGACCATATCCATATGTCCCTGCAAAATAACCGGTTCCTCCTGTTCATAACCGTCACTTGCCGGAACAAGCATAACCACATTATATAAATGATCCTGGTATACCTGAAAGCCATGTTCCTTTGCAAAATCTGTCAGATAATCACTGATTGCACGCTCGTGATAAGAACCATGGGGAATTTTACAAATCTCTTCAAAATAATAAAATACTCTTGTCGGTTCCAGATCAGATAACACTCCCATAAACAGCCTCCTGTTTCTTTTTATTATAACAATATCTTATTTTTAGTCTGCTAATAAATTTCTTTTTTATACAAAATCGTTACACTAGTACATCCTTCACTAAATAACAGGTTCTTTTGCGTAAAAAATTTTTCTGTAAGTACCACTTCACAAACACAGGCATAACGGTAGCTACGCTGAGGTTTAGGAAATAGTGCTATCAGAGAAATTAATGTCAACGCATTAAGAACGATAATCCCCATTAATTTTCACATAATCATAAGTCAGATCACATCCCCATGCTTTAGCCTCCGCATCTCCCGCCTGAAGGGATATATTTACAAATATTTCATCTTCTGCAAGAACCTCCTTTGCAAATTCTTCCGAAAATGCAACACCTGCACCATTTCTGCATACTGGAAGCACCCCTTTTGAAGATGCCAGATCTACATTTACTTTATCGATATCAAAATCAGCCTCAGCATATCCCATTGCACATAAAATTCTACCCCAGTTAGCATCTTCCCCAAAAACTGCACACTTAAACAACGAGGAATGAATTACACTCTTTGCTACGGTAATGGCAGTCTCCAGATTTCCTGCCTCTGAAACGGTACATTCAATCAGTTTTGTTGCACCTTCCCCATCTTTTGCAAGCATTCTGGTCATATTCATCATAACGATATAAAGCGCCTGTTTAAACACCTCATAATCGGTATCTTCCTCCGTAATCCCGGCATTTCCCGCCATACCATTTGCCATCACACAGACCATATCATTGGTAGAGGTGTCTCCGTCAATGCTTAAACAGTTATAAGTAATCTTTGTGACCTCCGAGAGTGCTTTTTGTACCAGAGAAGTAGAAATATTGGCATCGGTCGTCACAAAATTAAGGGTCGTTGCCATATTAGGATGAATCATGCCGCTTCCCTTTGCCATTCCCCCTAAAGTACAGGTTGTCCCGCCAATCATGAATTTTACTGCCACTTCCTTTGGTACGGTATCCGTTGTCATAATTGCATTGACTGCTTTGGCATTTCCATCATAAGAAAGCCCATCTGCCAGTTCTTTTATGTGATTTTCAATCGGTTCAATCGGCAGAACTACTCCAATCACTCCAGTAGATGCCACAAGTATCAAATCGGCAGAGATTCCTAATTCCCTTGCTGCAAGTTCTGTCATTCTCTGTGCTTTTTGTTCTCCGTCTGCATTACAGGTATTGGCATTCTTGGAATTGACGATCACTGCCCGTGCCTTTCCCTTTGTTGATGCAAGATGCTTTTGGGTCACGATAATCGGTGCACCCTTTACTTTATTCGTAGTATATACTGCTGCGGTATTACAGATACTGTCGCTGACCACTAAGGCCAGATCATTCTTATCTTTATTTTCAACAAGCCCGCAATGTAACCCATTTGCCTGAAATCCCTTTGCTGCACAAACACCACCCTCTACATATGTATATCCTTCAAACTGTTGCATTTCCATCATATTATCCTCCTTCACTCATATCCATTATAAACAGCCTTTTAAAGTTAATATCATTAAAAAACTGCATTATTCTGTTTCTTCCTTTATATCCTCTGACTGTTCCGTCTTTTCTCTGTCATTCTCTTCATCTTCTGTATTTTCATCCCCTTTCACCCTGCTTCCCATTGGATAAAGAACACCTTCCAAACTCTGATACACCACAATATTTTCTGTTTCCAGACGTTTTTCCATCCAGCTTCCAATCCTTTTTATTTCCTCATCCGTCAACTCATTTGCCACTTGCAGGATAACGGTCAGCTGCTCCATATCTTCACCATTCAGATATCCTATCTGTATCTTTGTTATAGCGGAATACAACACGATCAATTCTTCCTGCAATGACAAAACATCCACCTCTTTTTCCTTATAGGCTGATAATTCCGAACGTGCCGCAATCAGCTGACTTTGAATTTCCTGATAATCCGCTTCATTTTCTGCCGAAAGCTGGCTGGTTTCATTTTTTACATAAGCCTCCAGCTCATCCGTTGTGATTCCCGCCTTTACCTCTGTCTGCTGAATCCTCAATGCCAGACTTTCTATGTGGTAATCCTTCATACTTTTATTAAGGTTTGCTATCGTATCCTGACTTAGTGTTGTTCCGATCACCGCAACCTTTAACTCCTTTTTCTCATTATCCACGTTATATTTTACTACCTGAGTATTGTCAAACTGAAATTCCTTCTCCACAAAACTATTCACATTATTTTCAAAAACCGAATCCCTTACGATATCCGCACCTAGAAACACCGATGGCACGATTGCTACCACAGCCACCAATATTACTCTTTTGGTAATCTGTTTTTTTGTTTCTTCATTTGCTGTATTCTTAGAAGGCAGACGCAAAAACACAGTAATCAGCATCGTAGAAATGGCTATAAATACTCCGTTTATGCAAAACAAATACATGGCTCCGGCAAAATACCGGAGATTGCCCATGGCAAGCCCATATCCTGCCGTACAAAGGGGCGGCATTAAAGCCGTCGCAATTGCCACTCCGGGCAGAATGTTGGACTTTTCTTTTCTCGTTGTACCAATCATACCGGCAAGCCCGCCGCATACTGCTATGATCACATCCCATGCATTGGGGCTGGTTCTCGCAAGCAGTTCCGCACTGGCTGTTGTAATCGGTGTCAATGAAAAATAAACCGTAGACGTTGCAAGTGCGACCATTACTTCAAATAACAGAATCGTTGCAGAACGCTTCAATAAATTTGTATCATAAATGGCAATGGAAAAACCAATTCCCATAATCGGACCCATTAAAGGTGAAACCAGCATTGCACCAATGATAACTGCGGTAGAATTCATGTTCAGTCCCACAGATGCAATAAAAATAGCAAGAATCAGAATACACATATTGGTTCCCCGAAGCACAACTCCGGATTCAATTCTGTCATCAATCTCGTCATACTCTGCCTGATCTGCACTTAGATTGAACGCTGCATGTAAAAGCCGCTTAAAGCTGTATGTATTCCTTCTTACATTCTTAATGGTCTTTTCCTCTATCTGCTTTTTAACCGTTTCTGTCTTTTCATTAAATTGTTCTTTATGTATTTCGTATTGTTTTATATCCTGATCTATTTTTTCTTTGATGTGAATGTTTTTTTCTGTCTCATCTATCCGATTCTTTTTATGTTTGCGCATACCCTGTCCCTTCCGCATTTTCGTTCTTTTTCACAAATGATTTAACATCACTGTATTTTTCTTGACATTTTATCCCATATTATATTAAATAAAAGTATACACTAACTTAAAAGGAGATGACCAGTATGGCAACTATACCAAATGATCCAATGATGCTCTTAAGTTATATCAATACAAAATTACGGGATGAATATAAAAATCTGAATGAGCTCTGCGATGATCTGGAGCTACAGCAGTCTGAACTCACTAAAAAATTATCCTCTATTGACTATGCATACAATGAAGAGCTCAATCGCTTTGTATAATTATTACACGCCCAGAAAATTCTTCATTTTGTCAAATTCCGTAGCCATAGTGTAGTATCCATGGTTATAAAATGCCTGTAATTTTTCACGATTGACTTCCGTACGGTCCGGACATTTTAAGGATGGCCGCATTACAAATATTTTCCCTTCCCTCTCCAGCCGTTCTATAGCTTCCATTCTTTTATTATAATAAAACGGTCTATAATATATACTTTTTACAAGATTGGGATAGTCCTTATAAAAAGCTATATGCATTCTTGCTTTTTCATTTGGAAATTTTTTACGATATCCATACGGTCTGGTAAGGATCAGAACATTCTTTTTATGCCCTGTCTTTAATGCATGTTTTAACGGGATAGAGTCCGCTACTCCACCATCCATATATGGAACTCCGTCTATCGTAACCATAGGAGCAGCCACTGGCAGACTGGCTGATGCCCGGCAGATATTGCATAGCCTCGAAGGACTTTCCTTTTCCGTCATATATTCTGCCTTTCCTGTGTATGCATTGGTTACCACCATTTCACATTCCATACCCTGATTAATATAAGTTTCAAAATCATATGGAAACGTTTCGTTTGGAAAGGTTTCAAACAGCTTATCCATATCATAAATACTTCGCTGTCTGATTGCTTTTCTTATAGAATTCTTATAGGAATCCTCCTTTTTCTCCGGTGCCATGCAGTCAAAGCTTCTGCCTTTTTGTCTGGATACATAGCTTAGGGCATTACACGCTCCGGCAGATACACCAATCACATATGGAAACAGAAAATCCTGTTCCAACAGATAATCCAGTGCTCCTGCGGTAAAAACACCTCTTGAAGCTCCTCCTTCCAATACCAGCCCTGCTTTCTTTTTCTTTAACTCGTCCTGAATCATATTTTCACATCCTATTACTCTTCTATATTGTCCTCTGATTCCACATCTTTTCTTTTATCACTGACTTTTGTCTGCTTTTCTTCTACGGTTTCTTTTCTTATCACACCGTCTTCATTCAAAAGTGCCTGTTCAATCGTATAATACTCTGCTGTCTGAAGCGGAAGCTTCTTTTTTTCCAGCCTGTCCTTGCATATTGTTCCAATCAATGCATACAAACAGGCAAAACAGGGTGCCCCTAAGATCATCCCCGGCACTCCAAAGAAACCGCCTCCGATTAAAATCGCAAACAAAATCCACATACTGGATATTTTTAATCGATCTCCTAAAATAACTGGTCCGATAATGTTTCCATCCACCTGCTGCAAAACCACAACAAAAATGGCAAAGATTAACCCCTGTTTAAAATCTGACATCAACAAAATCAATACACTGGGAATTGCACCGATAAAGGGACCAAAATAAGGAATAATATTAGTAACTCCTACAATTATACTAATCAATACGGCATAATCAAAACTTACAATCTGCAAAAAAATATAACAGATTGCACCGATAATAAAAGAATCTATAATTTTTCCATTGATAAAACCACCAAAGACCTGATCTGCATAACGCACTCCTGCTAACACACTATTTGCATTTTTACGGCTGAATATACTAAATGTAAGCTTTTTTCCCACAGAAATCAATATCTCTTTTTCAGTCATTACATAGATGGAAATAATAATTGCAAGTACCATATTCAAAAGCATCTTTAAACCACCTACAATTCCCGATGTGATTCCTGCTACAATCTTGTCCATATTTGGAAGAATATCTTTATTCAGATAAGTAATCGACTGGGAATATATCTTATCAAGTCCCATTAAAAGATATCTGCTGATTTCAGACTTATCTGCATCTAAAGATGCAATCCATGAATTTACACTGTTATAATATTCTGGGGCATCTGTGACAATTTTACTTAAGGAGAGGTAGACCTGCGGAATTACCAGATACAGTCCCCCAATAACTACTACAAAAAATAAAATGAGTGTGCATAAAATGCCAAATCCCCTTGAAAATTTTCCCTGTAACTCCTTTTTCTCTTCTCCTCGAAACAAAACTTTAGCCAATGGTGTAAAAATATAATGCTCAAAAAACTTTAACACAGGATTCAACAGATATGCCAAAACACTTCCTACAATGATAGGTGCTAATGTTCCGTTTATCACGGATTTCAATTCACTAAATCTGGTTTCATTTTCCAGAAGATGATTAAATGCAATTGCCAATATAATAACTGCTAATGCCATCAACCCAATCCGTATATATTTTTTCTCTAATTTCCGTTTCAAACTGTATTCCTCCTAAGCTTTACTATTTCATACAACAGATATTATAGTTGATTCCTTTTCTTTCGTCTACTAAAATATTAAGAAAAATGAACCGGTTACATACAGAAGAATAATCTCACGTTATCTCTGAATATAACCGGTTCACAATTATTTAGTAAGGAATTATTGTTCTTTTGCAACCTCTACAACCGACTTTGCAAGACCTGCCAGTCCCTGAATCTCTGATGGAATAATAATCTTTGTAGCCTTACCATCTGCCGCCTTGCTAAATGCCTCCAGACTCTTTAACTGAATAACTTCACCAGATGGTGCAGAATCATTCAGTAAACGGATACCATCTGCATTAGCCTTCTGTATTGCAAGAATTGCTTCTGCCTGACCTTCTGCTTCACGAATGGTTGCTTCTTTCTTAGCTTCTGCACGAAGGATTGCAGACTGTTTTTCCGCTTCTGCTTCCAAAATAACCGATTCCTTCTGTCCTTCTGCACGGAGGATTGCAGATTTCTTCTCACCTTCCGCAATCAGAATCTGTTCACGTCTTTCACGCTCTGCCTTCATCTGTTTTTCCATGGCATCCTGAATCGCTGCCGGAGGAATAATATTTTTCAGTTCCACACGATTCACTTTGATTCCCCATGGATCCGTAGCCTCATCCAAAGTGGCTCTCATCTTTGTATTAATGGTCTCTCTTGATGTCAGCGTCTGGTCCAGTTCCAGATCACCAATGATATTACGAAGCGTGGTTGCTGTCAGATTCTCAATTGCCATGATCGGATTTTCTACACCATAACAAAAAAGCTTGGGATCAGTAATCTGGAAAAAGACTACCGTATCGATCCGCATTGTTACATTATCCTTCGTAATAACCGGCTGTGGTGCAAAATCAACAACCTGCTCCTTTAATGTCACTCTCTTTGCAACCTTGTCAACAACAGGCATTTTAAAATGTAAGCCGACAGACCATGTTCCTGTATAGGTTCCTAAACGCTCAATAACATAAGCATGTGCCTGAGGAACAATACGAATACTGCTTATAACGACTATCACTAAGATAAATAATAAAAATAGTAAAAAACCTAAACCTTCCATAACTTTCTCCTTTTTTAATCATATTTTAACATAAATTACTCTGCTAACGGAACCTGCTCCTCTTCCCCAGTCTTCTCAACAATTAACTTCACACCTTGAATTGCAACAATTTTAACAACTGTCCCTTCCTGAATGATCATAGAATCTTCTTTTGCTCTTGCTGTCCATTCCATACCATTCACCTTCGCCTGACCTGATTCCTTTACATTATCAATCATCTGCAATACATATGCACTTTGACCAACTAATGCTTCTGCATTGGTTTTTTCCGTCTTGGAATCCAGATACTTTACTGCAATCGGTCTTGTCAATGCCAGTAACACTACAGATACTACTACAAACAAAATAACCTGTACCGCCAGATTAGCACCGCAAAGACCAGCAAGTGCTGCGATAAAAGCTCCTCCGGCAAACCAGATTGTGGTAAGCCCTAATGTGATGATCTCCACAATAATAAAAATTGCCGCCAGTAACAGCCAGCACAATATTTCATTCATAAAGCTGCCTCCCTTCTCACATTCCAATTGCTTCTGCATACAGAAGCAATTGTCCTCAATGCATTATTTTACTCCATTTTAACAAATTTCACAACTGTATTTAAGGATTATTCCAATTTTTTGTATTTTTCCATAAACTCGTCTACAAATTCTTCAAAAAATACTATTGCAGCTCTGTATTTTTTGTATCAATCATAAAATGTAAAGCAGTTTCCTAAAAGATAAAACAGGCTGCCACATCCGGCAGCCTATTAAGATAATCTTCTTCCGATTTTTCTATTTTCCATCATAAATAATCAAAGAATCCACATCATAATTCTTTAACTTCTCTCTGCCATTAAGACCTGCAAGCTCCATTACAAACTGAACCTTCACAACTTCACCGCCAAGACTTTCTATCATCTGGATAATTGCTTCTATTGTGCCACCTGTCGCCACTAAATCATCCACGATAACGACTTTATCTCCCGGCTTGATCGCATCTTTATGCATCTCAACAATGGCAGTACCATACTCTAATGCATATTCTCTTTCTATGGTTTCACATGGGAGTTTACCTTTTTTACGAACCGGCACAAAGCCTTTCCCTAACATATACGCTACAGGCATACCAAAAATAAACCCTCTGGATTCCGGTCCTACAACAACATCAAATTCTACATCTTTGAGACTTTCCAGTATCCCATCAACTGATTTTTTAAGTCCATCGGGGCTTTGGATAATAGAAGTAATATCCCTGAAAATAATCCCTGGCTCCGGAAAATCCGGAATACTTCTTACATACTGGTCAATTTCATATCTGTCCTGCATAATGAACCCTCCTAAGCTTATCATATTGTAATATTTGTCCTTCTTTAGCCGACATTACCCGGTTGGCAGTCATTCCTGCCGGATAATCCCACAACATTTTAAGCATAGCACACCTTGGTCTCCCTTGCAAGATTTTCATTCAGATTATTTCCTTCATATTCAGTAAGTGCAAACGCCCCCGGTTTGGAAACATTTTGTTAAAACTACAGGCGTCCGGTAATCAAAGGCTGAATTGCAACCAGCAGCCCCTATCTGTTTCACCTGTCATCATAATCATCTAAAAAGTGATGCGTAATGCCATCCTTTTTATAACTGATCAGGGTATTTAAGTTTACATTCTCCACACTTTTAAAGATATTCCCTTCGATATGATCAGATATCTCCCTGAAATGTGCAATCAATTCCTTCATTTCCTCTCTCTTAGATTCTCCGTTGGCATTTTTTGTATCCGTATACATCTCTGTAAAACGACAGGCACATTGGATAAATTCCAATTCATTAAACTGTGCCCACTTGATAATCGCATCCTCTTTTACCAGATAAAGCGGGCGGATTAATTCCATACCCGGATGATTCGTACTGTGAAGCTTGGGCATCATAGTCTGCATCTGGGCTCCGTATAACATTCCCATTAATATGGTCTCAATCACATCATCAAAATGATGTCCCAATGCAATCTTATTACAGCCAAGCCGCTGTGCTTCTTTGTAAAGATACCCCCTTCTCATTCTCGCACAGAGATAGCAGGGGGAATCCGTAATATCTTCTACTGCGGAAAAAATCCTGGTTTCAAATGTGTGGATGGGAATATTTAATACTGCTGCATTCTCTTCTATCCGTTCACGATTCTGCTTATTATATCCAGGATCCATTACAATAAACTGTAAATCAAAATTCATTTTCCCATGCTTCTTTATTTCCTGCATGCATTTAGCCAGCAGCATGGAATCCTTGCCGCCTGATATGCATACCGCAATCCGGTCACCCTCTTTTATCAGCTCATATTCATTTAATGCCTTTACAAAGGGCTTCCAGATAGACTTGCGGTATCGTTTGATAATACTTCTCTCAATCTCCACATGCCGCGGCATCTGTTTTGACCTTATTGTTTCTGCTACTCTTCTTTCGTCTGCTTCTAAATCCAGACAAAGTTCCTGATTCCTGTTGCTTTCCTGTTGTATAATTCCTTCTATCATATGATGACCTGTCTCCGTTATTCTTTTATCGCTGTATATACCGATAAGCCAATTGCCTGCTGACCGGAACACTGACCATCATACCACAACATATGGCTTTTGAAAACGAACATCAGATTATTTTTACTATCTCCTTCTCACCTTTCGAATCAAAAGTGCTGCCGTAATCATGACTACTCCCGCTGCCAGAAGATAACTTTTATCTCCTATGCTGTTTCCCGAACTAAAGCCCAAAAGCCAAAACTTTCCTAAATACTTTTTTCCGCTTCCCATGGACACGATAAAATATAAAATCGGAATCATATAGGCAAGTGCAATATTGTCAATCATGCTGTAAATCAAAAGTCCGATTCCGCCCATAAACACACAGTTTGCCATAGCCACAAAAAAACAGGTTCCATAGCGGAATTCACAATCTCCCATTTTCAGAAAATACAAAAATAGCAGAAGAATCACACTAAGACATATGACTGCTTCCAAAATCCGGCAAATCCTGACACTGGTAATCGGTGTCTTTTTCGAGGCAATCAAATCCCTGATATCCTTATTAGTATCAGGAATAAATAAAGGTATCAAAAGGATGACTCCCAAAAAGCTTAGATAAAATTCAATAATTTTCGCCACCTGTGGCTCTTCTAAATTGTTGACGCCCATAAGAAACGGAGCCGCCACACAAAGAAGCAGAGCAATCACAAAGTGAGAAAACAAGTTATGCTTCCAGTTTATTTTTACGATTTCGTAATACCGTTCCAACACTTACAAACTCCCCTTTCCGTTTTTTGTTATAAACAATGACAGTAAACAAAATCAGCACTAGTGCAATTCCCGTATATAATAAACGATTTTTCATCAACTGTTCCTCCATATGCCGATATATTTCAAATGAGCCTACCGTATTAAACCTGGGAACCAGATTCCATTCGACACTACCTACCAGATTCATTCCATTTACAAAGATACTGAAAAACCACCATACCGCCTGTACCAGAATCGCAATCGCACTGTCAGTCAGCTCGGTCAGGAAAAATCCCACGGAAAGACTGACCAAAATCACTGGCAGCAGCCAAAAGCCAATATGCTTTATAAAGGCCAACGGATCGTATTCAGCATGCATACTCCTTGCATAATATACAGACTGCATCAGGGTAGAACAGCTGCACAGAATAACCGGAACCACGGTTACTATAACGGCTGCCAGATAACGGCTCAGTATGATCTTTGCCGAACCTGCCCTGCTCATAAAAAGAACCTGTTCCGCCTGTGCTTTCCGGTCTTTTAACGCTCTGGTCACTGCCAGAAAGATCGGCAGGATAGCCAATACGATTCCCATGTAATCACAAAACAGTCTGGCATAGGCATTGGTTACCTTATCGTCTTTCAAAAGACTCTCATATGCATCCAATGCCTGTTCATAAGTCATTGGTACTTTCGTATATTCCAGATTACTTTTACTATAATCGCTTCCACCACCTAACAAATCATCCAGCGTCTGCATTTTCCCTGAAAATTCTTCCCATGTCAGACCTTCCTTTATCGCTACGTCCATGGGAGCAAACTCTGACTCCATAATAGGTCTGTTCTCGGAAGCCGCCTTTTCTCTGACCTGTTCTGCTTCTTTTTCACATTGCTCATAAGCATCCTTAAGCTCCTGCTCTGTCAGACCAGTAATAGAAAGCAGTATATCTTTTACCTGCTCCTGTTCTTCATCATTTAATGTAACTCGTTTATAAAAACCAATCGGATACGTAATATATTCTCCTCTGTCATATTCACTGAGCAGCCCATTCAATGCATCCTTCATAATCAAATCCTTATCTGCCGACCGGGTCATGCCATAATCATCCCCTCCCGGTTCTGGTTTTTTCTTCGCATCAAAAGTTCCCATCTGAGAAATAAAATACAAAACCAGTGCGATCAAAAAAATATAATAGGTAATGCTCTTTAAGTACTGAACACATTCCTTTTTTAACAGTGTTAAAAACATGATGCATCACCTCTTTCCCTGTACATCAGATACATATAAGCATCCTCTACATTTACCTCACATTCCTTAGCTCCTTCAAACAGATTCTGAACCGGATTTCTCAAAAGGAAACGCACCGTTACATGGTTTCCCTGGGTTAACATCCCGGTCACTAAATACTCCTGCTTTACCTTTTCCAATTCCATACGTGAAATATCCGCAGTATAAACATTGCCGTCTGCTATGGAAAGCAGCTCTGATACGGTTCCCTTATAAATAATCTCCCCCGCATCCATAATGGCGATGTTTTCACAGGTTGCTTCAATATCACCCACAATATGGGTCGAGAGTATAACAATCCTCTCCTCTGCCATCTCACAAAGCAGATTACGGAATCTTACCCTTTCCTCCGGGTCTAAGCCTGCGGTTGGTTCATCCACGATCAACACCTTCGGGTCATGTAAAATCGCCTGTGCAATTCCCAGTCTTCTCCTCATACCACCGGACATTGCTTTTACTTTTGTGCGATAATTATTTTGTAAATTTACCCTTTCAAGCAGTTCCGGAATCCGTTTTTTCCTCACTTCTTTTGACAGACCGGACAATACCCCCAGATAATCCATTGCCTCATAGACACCCATATTGCCATACATGGAAAAGTCCTGCGGAAGATATCCCGTCATTTCCCTGATCTTACCCGCATTCCCGATAGGTACCCCGCAGACATCAATCTCTCCGCTGCTTGCAGGCAGCAGAGTTGCAAGTACCTTCATCAGCGTCGTCTTTCCCGCACCGTTTCTTCCCAGCAGTCCGAACATCCCCTGCGGTATTGTCAAATCAATATCTTTTAATGCCTGCTTGGAACCATAAAACTTATTTACATCTTCTAACCATATCTCTGTTCCCATTTTTTCTCCTTTCAAACTTCAGATACTTTTAATACTTGATAAAATACATAATATCAAGTCTGTATCTAAAAGATACTATGGAATTCTCTATATTTTAAATATAAATGCTAAAGATTTCTTGAAAAATACTGTAAAATAGGCACTCACGGGCATTTAAAGGGCAATTTTTCAACTATTTTACAACTTCTGCATTTACCAAATGGATTATCCGATTTTAAATCGGGTAGTCCATTTTTTATACCCTTTTCCAAGTTATGAAATCAATAGTCGGGTGCTTTTTAAAAAAGGAGTACAGGCAGATGAATAAATATTTTGAGGATGTAAAAAGCATTGAGGAATTGCGCCAACGGTACAGAGAATTATTAAAGAAATATCATCCAGATAATGAGGGTGGTAGCGTGGAAATCACACAAGAGATTAACGCTGAATATGACCGTTTATTTGAGGTTTTAAGCCATGAAAAGCAATCAGGTGAGGAAAACCCCAAGTACGATTACAAAGCCGAAAATGACGCATTTAAAGAGGTTTTAAACAAGATTATCCACATCAATGCAGATATAGAAATTATTGGTTCGTGGATATGGGTACATGGAGGATATGAGTACAGAGAGTTATTGAAATCTGTCGGTTGTCGGTTTGCCCCTAAGAAGAAGTGTTGGTGTTTTCACTATGGGGATTACCGCTATCGCAAAGGCGAGTCATCTCTTGAGGAAATCCGGCAGAAGTACGGTTCTAAGAAAGTCAGCAGCAAATCAAAACAGTACGCAATCGGCTAAGAAAGGATGTGGGGGACTATGAGCAAAACAGAATTTATAAAGGTTTTTGAATTAACGCTTGTATCTGCAAACCTTGACATTATCGGTCTATCCCTTATGGATGATAACCACGCATTGATTACCTTTAAAGGCAATGGAACAAGGAAAGTCAATATTGAGGGCGACAGTTACGGTGCTATTATCCAAGACGTTATGAAGTATGTATTTTGAGGGGAAAGAGCCTTCCATAAACAAACATGATCCACGATACTCCGTATCGTGGGTCATGTTTGCTCTTAACGATATGTGAAAGAAAAGTCCTGCATTATAGGCTGTTATCCTAAAATAAAAATTCACAGCCTGTGCGTTTAATATCGCTGGTATCTGGAAAACTGCGTGTTTCCTCATTTTTCTGTTTCAACAATTTATTCACACAATGTTTCAGTTCCATTTGCAGGTCTGAATCATCTTCTGAAATTTTTTCGCTGTATTCATCCAGAAAATTCTTATGCCAGATTTCCACAAACCTGCGGAAAGGCTTTCCTCTTTTTTCCCCCTCTTTTCCTAAATACTCCAAGAAGTCCGGGTTCAGTTCATTCTTTTCTTTTAAAATACGGAAGCAGATTTCAGCGGTTGCACAGATATTTTCAAACATTTCTTCCGTTTCCATTTCTCTTTTCTTTGCGTTCATTTCCCTAAGCAGAACAGCCGCCTGTGAGCGTACCTTTTCATTATCAAGGGCAGTCTGCTGTAAATGAAGAGTTTCAAGCTCTTTCTCATGCTCTTTTTCCATTTCTTCCTGTTTAGCTTTTGTCGATTTCATCATATCGGAAAGTGCTTTTTCAAGCATATCCAGTTCGGATTGTTTATATTTCATTTTAACCATCTCCATTCTTAAATTTAATTCTCTATCAGTCAACTCTTTGAGTTGGTCTGGGGTTAAGCCTTGTTGGTGCCACTCACCGTTTTTATCATAATACCCGGCAAGCTGTTCCTCAATCGGCTTGTTTTCTAATTCAATGTCGTAGCCTTTATCCAGTAAGGCTTTACGGAATTTATTATGTAACCCGGCTAATTGTTTCGGGTTTTTGAAGAACTTAGTTTGTGAAATAGAACATTTCACTTCACCGTCTTTGTCCTTTTCGTGGCAAGGGACAAAGCAAACATGAATATGCGGATTTTGAGGATTTGTTTCGTCTTTATGTGTTGAAAAACCAGTGATATTTTCTTTTCCGAACTGTTCTTCAAGAATCCCAATTAAATCCCACATCCATGTATTTTCATGTCCTGTAATTGAATCATTATCCATTTGCAGGACAAGCGGACGGACAATCACTGCATCATTTTTTCCTTTTGTGGAAATCCTTGCCCCATGCTCTTTTGCGTATTCAATACGTCTGTTAATTGCATTTACCATATCTTTAGAGTGGCTTGTTCTCTGCCATTCCCCGTTAGAATCTTTATAATAGGATTCGTTTTCTAATGTGAGGTCAGAATTTATATCAGGGTTGCTATGCTGTACCTCACATCCATTCATTTTATCTGTAGCTCTGTCAATATGCCGGATATATCCGGCAATCCCCATATTTCCAGATTTATTTGTTTTTGTGCTTGTGTATTTGCCGGAATAATGGATTTTTACACTGGCGTCAAATGATAAATAACCAATTTTAACCACCTCATTTCTTCTTATTATACCTTAATGATACATCAGAATTTTCAGAATACAATGCCTTGTCAAGTATTTTTTTTGATTTTTTCTGTATTTATTTGTCCGGTTATTTTCTGGCTTTTGCCAAGTTGTGCTGTCTATGGCGGTAGGTTATTTCTTTCCCGAAAAAGTATCTCGTTCCGTTCGCTGTAGCAAAATACATCTAAATTCACAAGTGTATTTAGATAATTTTGCAAGGAGTTGCACTCCCTTGACCCTTGCTTTTCCCCACCTCTGCGGTGGGGAATTATTGCCCCGGTTCTGTATCTCTTTTCACTTATTCTGTATCTATTGCGTTAGGCTATAATTAAGGGAGCGGGTGCAAAAGTAAAAATAGAAAGGAACTGATTTTGAAATGGACAAAACTGATAAAAGAGAGTATAATTTTTAATCAAGCTAATATATGTCGAAAAATGACGAATTTTTTCACAAAAATGAATATTTAGCATATACCAAAGAAAGGGGATTCATTATGAAGAACATCATCAGAAAATCAATCACAGTTATCACTGTATTTGCAATCATGCTTACACTGGCTATGCCTGTGACTGCCGAGGCGGCTACGAAGAAAGCACCGAAGTTGAACAAGTCCAAAGTGACTTTGACTATCACAAAGAAAAAGACAAAGCCGACTGTCCAGTTAAAAGTGAAGAACACTGCTGGGAAGAAAGTGAAATGGACTTCTTCTAATAAGAAAGTAGTCACAGTATCTGCGAAAGGCAAAGTTACTGCAAAGAAAAAGGGTAGTGCTGTTGTAAAAGCGAAAGTTGGGAACAGAACTTTGAAATGCAAAGTTACTGTGAAAGATACTCGCAAGAATACCAGCAATAAGCCGAATCGTAATACTGATGAAAATAACAGTAATACTGATAACAGTAACACGACTTGTCAGCATAAATGGGTAACAAAATCTGTTGACGAAGAAGTGACAGTGATAGGTTGTCAGTGTGCTTGTGGTGAAATATTTGAAAACAGCGAAGACTGGCACGAACACCGAATTGCAGCTGGTCTCAACCATGAACACGGTCACGGTAGCTTCTCTGACGTTGACGTCACTAAGACTGTTACAAAAACATACGAATACTGCGAGAAATGCGGTGTTCGTAAATAAGCAAATAAAGGATAACCATCTTACAAAGGGTTATCCTTTAATATTTTTATGTGAGCATATAGGGGGACTGGAATACTGCCCCCATATCCCTGTTACGATAAAATAAAAATAGGACTTAACAAAATGTTGGGATCTATTTCTGTCCGGTCTGTTCCTGATAAAATTCTTTTGCCGGATTCCTGTTTAATAATCCCTCACAGTTTCCGGGGTGTATTCTTTGACAGCCAGATTGACATTCCCCATTTTGTAGGGGCATTCTTTTTCGTCAGAATGGAAAGTGCATTCCCCACATGCGCCGAAATATTTGCAAGCCGCTGTCATTCCCTCTACTGTTTCGCCGGAAAGGATATTCATATTGAGGTATGGATTATATGGATTTCCGCAGGGGAGTTTTTCGCTCATTGCCACATTCCCGAACCCGGCATATCCTGCCATGCTTTCGGTTTCTTCTTCCACTTCTTCCATGGCTGTAAATGAATCATCAATCATACTGCTGTAGTCAAATGTGTTGGACGTTGGATGGTAGCAGGCCATTGTTTGGTTGAACTTCTCCTGAAAATCCCTAAACATTTCCGCCCTTTGTTCCTGCTGTTCAAATGAACCCCTGGTTGACGGACTTCTCAATGCAAGGTAGTTTGTGCCATCCTCTTTCTGCCTGATTTCACACAGGTAAAACCGGGAATGTGCCGCTTCAAAATGCTTTTCCCCAAGTTTGCACATTTTAATCCATTCGTCAAACGTATAATTGCTTGTGACAATGAAATACCGCCCTGTCCATGCCGGGTTGTTGTTCTGCCTTTTATATGCCCGGCAGATATAGTTATCCGTCATGTTTAACAGGTTGGGGCAAATATCATCATCAATAATAATCGCCTGATGGTCTACCCGGAGGTTGTCAAATTTCCCGGTTCCGCCGCCTTTGACTGTGAGATACCGTTTGCCGGACAATGCCTTTTCGGACGCATAAGTTTTTCCGCTGTTGGGTTCCCCATGAATGAAAACGCACAGGCGGAGCATTTCTGCGCCCTCACTAATCCGGTCATCCACGCCCCTCTCATAGCTTTCACGGATTGTTTTAATTTTGGTATTACTGCGCACGTTAAAAGGCTGTGAGCCATACCATTCTGAAAAATTTTTCAGTTCATGGCCAAGTTTATAAGCGGTTTCGTCAATCGAAGTCCAATCGTCAGCGGAAAGTTTTTTATTGCTTTCCGCAACCCTGATATAGCCATCCCTAATCTTCTGGATTTCATCAACGGTTAAATTGCTGACAAGTTCATCCATTGAATAAAGTTCTTTCCCCTCATTGACTGCTGTTTCCGTTTCATGGGTCAGGTATGTGCAATATCCGGCAAAATTCCCGACCGTTTCAACACCGTGGTTCGCCCATAATTCATCATCCAGATTTGGTCTGTATTCAATTCCGAGGTCATTAAGCACTTTCTGGACACGAATCCGTTTTTTCCTGTCCGTACATCTTAAAATGATATGGTAATGTTCTTTTTCAATGGCTGGTTTCCAGAAATGCCCCTCGTCTGCATATGTATCCCGGTTATGGCAGATGGCGACCACCTGAAAATCTTTCGGGCTTGTGGCTTGAATCTGCTTGCAAGTATAATCCCAACCGTATTTTAACTGCTCGACATATAATTTTAATGCAAGCGTGGCAATTTTGGAACCCAGCACAAGCGGTTTACGGTTATTGAGCCATCCGTCAGGCTTGCGTTTTTTCCTGCCGCCATCCGGGGATTGACTTTTCGGGGGGTTCTGTGTTAAATTTGTAGAGGTAGTGTTGTTTGGCGCATTTTGGCTTGTCGGAGCTAATGCGTCATTCTTTTTTTGATTCATAGTTTTTTTCCTTTCATATTTTTTATTTTTTTGGGACATTGGGACACATTGGGACACATCAGCGCGCGCCTCTTTGCCGTAGCAACGGCGCGCGCGTGTGCGTGTTTCTGCCGCCATGGGACACCATACAGAAATGTGTGTCCCCCACATATGTGTCCCGAATGTTGATCCGAAATCCTATGCCAGTATTGCATTTAAAAGCAGGCTGTCACAATGGGGATATTCAGGATGGGACACAGATGGGAAAGTGTGTCCTGCCCTAATACCCATGCCAGCATTGCATTTAAAACGGAATGGGACACCGGGACACACTTTTTTCGGTTTTAAAGAAAGCGTCTTCTGCCCTGCTATTTTTTATACCACAGAAAGCCGATTTTATCAAACTGCGGCATGGTTGGCATTTCTTGATATATCTTTACATGGGTTGGATATATCTTCCTGCTTTGGCATATATGCACAAAAACATGAAGTTATTTTTGTGAATTATGACTATTATAAATTTTTGGGGGAAATCCGATATTTGAAATGACAACTAAATAAGAAAAACGTTTGTAACCGTTTCCCCACACAGAAAGTTTGTAGGCAGCCATACCATATCCAACATCCGGATTTGGTGCTGACGCAGATGGGTGTGGGAGATGATTTCGTAAAGATTTCATAGGTGGTATCTAAAAAGGAGATACCTACGTGGGGGGAAACCCCTTTACCAAAAAGGATGGTTTGGTAACATAGATTCTGTATCATCACAGATAATATGCCGGTGTAACAAACACAGATTCTAATTTTTCATTAGGATTTGCGTTTGGGACATCGTTTTTTTTGTTTGGTTAATTCCAACAAAAAAGGATGTGAGAACATGCTACAGAACAACATATCAGATGAAGTACCGATTCAGGATAAGGTCTTATTAACTTTTCAGCAAGCCGCAAAATATTCCGGCATAGGCGAGAACAAATTGCGTGAGATAGCGGAGCGTAAGGAATTTTCCGAATGCATTTTGAAGAACGGAAATCGCAAGTTAATAAAACGGGTGCTTTTTGAGGAGTATTTGACAGAGCAGGACGAAATATAAGCGTCTAAAGAGCCTTGCCATATGGCAATGGTTTATGGCAAGGCTCTACCTTATTCTGAAAAGGAGAAATCATTATGAGCAAGAAATTAAGAGAAGACAGCAAAGGCAGAGAGTTATATAAGGGAGAAACACAGAGGGAAGATGGCTCGTATGTTTATAAATACATAGGGGCAGACGGAAAGCCGAAATATGAATCCTCATGGCGGTTGACAAAGGCAGATAAAATCCCAAAAGGCAAAAGGAAAGTCAAACCCCTGCGTGAAATAGAAAAGGAGATTCAGCGTGACCTTATGGATGGTATAAATTCTACTGGTGCAGAAATGACCGTATCTAGGTTATTCCAAAAGCATACAGAATTAAATCCCAATGTAAGAGAATCCACAAAAAAGGGCAGGGTGCAGTTGCTGAATATTTTACAGTCTGATAAAATAGGGAAGATGAAGATTAAGAACGTAAAGCCTAGTGACGCTAAGGCATGGGCAATACGGATGAAAGAAAAAGGGTATGCCTATCAGACTATTTATAACCACAAACGGTTTTTGAAAGCCATCTTTTATACCGCAATGCAAGATGACTTCATACGGAAAAACCCTTTTAACTGGAATCTGGAAGATGTGATTGAAAACGACACAGAATCAAAGATAGCATTGACAAATGAGCAGGCAGATAAGCTGTTGTCATTTTCGCAGACAGATAAAACCTACCGAAAACTTTACAATGTGGTTATGCTCTTATTGAATACAGGATTGCGTATATCGGAGCTTTGCGGTCTGGAGGTAAAAGATATTGATTTTGAAAACGGATATATCCATGTCAGCCATCAGCTAATATTTGAGAATGGCACATACCGTATAGAGCCACCGAAAACGAAAGCAGGAGTGAGGGAAATCCCTATGACGGATTTTGCATTAAAAGCCATAAAGGACGAAATGCAGAACAGGGAAAATGCACAGCCTGTAAAAATAAACGGACATTCCGATTTTATATTCTTAAATAAAAAAGGCTTGCCTATGTATGGTGTGGCATATGCAACAGAATTTTCAGCTATGATAAAGAAGTACAACAAGCACAATGAAGAACAGTTGCCGAAAATATCCCCACATATTTTAAGGCATACATTTTGTACGAACATGGCAAAGAATAAAGAGTTGTCACCTGCCGATTTGCAAAAGATTATGGGGCATGAAAGTATTGTCACTACGTTAGGATATTATGCACATGGTTCATCGGAATCGGCTAAATCGGCAATAACGACATGGAGAGGATAAAAACAAGATTTACAACTTTTTTTACAACTTCCGTCAGTGGCTTTATGTGCCAGATATAAGGAGATACATAAAACTTTCCATAAAGCAAAGTCCTACAAACCGCATAAAATAAGGATTTGTAGGACTTGCGGAAACTTATATAAAGATAGAAAAATTTATTTAGCGTTTCACTATAAACAATAAAAAACTGCACTATCTGAACGATATCAAAAGATAATGAAATATGGCTAACTCCATATACACAATAATTCTTTCTTTATAGTCAGGTAGTACAGTTCAAATCAACAAAACAAAAAACTTCATGAACAATGCCATGGCAAAATTAAATGCACAAACAGAACCATCTATTTCCCTTCTGCTTCACGCCTTTTATGGTATTCCCCCAGCAGACCATCGTATTTTTTCCCTGTCATTCGGAAATAAATCTCATAGATAATAGCTGAGATAACAAAACATATACAGAATATTCCGATAAATACGACCCATCTCCCAATTTCTTCTATGGGAAACCATCTGAATTTCCAAGCAGCCAGACTCATAAATGCAAGAGATGGAAATGCAAAAATCATCATCCTCAGTCCATAATGCAGTTTTTTAATCCATATTTCCGTAAATGCAATGCTCTGCATAAAACTCATAAAAAGAAAAACTACCATTAATGAAAAAATCGTATTCATCTTTATTTCCGTCCACCCTATTGCCTTCCACACAATCACACATACTACCATGCACATTGCAAATTCAGCTGCCGCATACAAAAGTACATATTTGATATAATTTATTACTTTATTACCATCCGTCATTGTTATTCACTCCTTTCTTAATTTGGGAATATCTTAAATCCCAAGCTTTCCCTTAATTACCGGCACATACTGTCTTGATGCAATCACAATCTCTCCATTTTCCATAGTAAGACGCATCCTCCCACCCATATCCGGCCGCAATGACCTGACTTTCGCAAAATTTACCAGCGCTGATTTTGATATACGGATAAACTCGGCCGCTTCTAACCGTTCCTCTAATTCATACAAACGGAATGGCGTCTCATATACTTCATCCTTTGTATAAAAAAATGTCTTTTTATCTGCCGTATCAATATAAAGAATTTCACGTGCTTCCAGCAAATAAGTTTCGCCGCCTTTTATACCAGTAATCTTCCGGTCAAATGCCTGGAGCATTGCCAATATTTTTAAGATACTGCTGTCCATATGGCTGCATACTATCTTGATCTGTGTTTCCTCACAGGATATTTCTTCCATTATTTCAATCTTCAAAATATCTCCTTTCCAATCCGGTCAGCTTAGAATAACACCAGTGTTTTGCCAATTGTCAACAAGACAGGAAACTGGCATGCTGACTACTTTCAAACGTTTGAAAAAATACAAGCTTTCGGATTTTCCACCTTTTGCTGTACACTTAAAGTATAGGAAATATGTTTAGAAAATACAATAGCCTTTTCCCAAGCTGTCAATATATGTAACTGACTTACTTCTTCTCAAAGATAACACGATAATCTAATATAAAAAACTGCTGCCCTGTGATTTCAAATCGCTAAAGCAGCAGTTTCCGGCATAATATACGGATAACTTTTTCATTAATCATAATGTCTATATTCCGTCACACTTTTTTTCATGTAATGCAGTGTCACAAGGCAGACTGCACATATAAGAATTCCATACCGGATATGAAACAGTCTTATTTTCATCTCGTATTCTTCCTCGTGGAGCATTTGCTCATTTTGAATTTCATATCCCATTTTTGTAAGGTTTTCCTGCCTCATACCATCCAAATCATGCTTGGAAAACAGCACTCTCACGGAATCTGCCTTACTAAGCCTTGTACCGTCTTCCTCCGTACAGATCAATACCGTTTCCTTCTCTGTTTTTTCCTTTATTACAAGAATTCTTGCCGAGTGAAATGCCTTTTGCAGCATATTTTCTTCCTTCTCCCCTTCCTCCTGATACTGGATTTTGTATTCTTCCCCAAACTCCGTAACGTCTCCTTTTTCCAAAGACACATTATTTTCCATAAAACCTGTCTGAATTTCTCTAAATGCCGCCTGATTCATATAATACCTCTTTTCACTGCCTGATACCATAATGCCATAAACCTTTTCTATATAAGCCTTAGACAGCATCGTACAAGTCATCATTGTCTCCTGACCCTGATATTTTACCGTTACCGGAATATCCAGACTCCGGCTCACTGCTGCAACACCATCTGACTGTGCCAATTCTCTGATCTGTTCATTCGTAACCGTACTTCCCCGTACCAGCTGATATTCCACCGGAGACTGTACACTATGGCAGAGTTTTCCTGCATGATAAAGTACATTGACAAAAAATCCTGCCCCTGCCAGTACAAAAAAACACATCAGCTTCACTGTATCATTTTGTTTTCTCAATCTTAAAAATTCACGAATTTTCATATTTTTCTATCTCTTCCATATCCTTCTGTTCCAGAGACCGGACATGCAAGAATCTTGCAGCCAACATGCCTATCATTCCAAACAGAATCACTACAATTACTGCCATAACCACCCACCACTGCCCGGGATCATCCGGTTCCTCTTCTTCTTTTCTTTCATTAAGCGGTGACATAATTGTGGTTTCAAAAATCTTCTCCTCACTCATTTCCTTTCCGGCTTCATCTTCATAATAAAAGGTAACGGTTCCCTGCGTCTTTCCATATAGTGAATCCCCGGAAATCCCCTCGGCGGTAACTTCCATACTTCCGGATAAAGCACTTCCTGCTTCAATATCTCCAATAAATGCAGTCTGCTTCGTCCTTAAACCGTCAGCCTCCACCACTGCCCTTACATTGTAAATCTTTCCTCTTCCCAGATTCATCACCTGTGTTTGTAATTCTACTGTTTCCCCCATCTGTATTTCTTTCGGAACTGCAACAGGGTCTATTTCAATCTTTACCGGAAGCTCCACCATTATCTTAACTGATCCCTGTCCCGTATAGGAATTTCCTTTACTGTCTGCATAATCCAGTGTAATGGGTACACTGTACTGTCCCTGTAATGCAGCTGAATGAATACCCATTTCATAAATAACTTCACAGGTTTTCTGCGTTTGAAGCTCTTCCACATAAACACTGTCTGACTTACTTATCATTTCTATCTGTTCAGCCGGGACAGCCGTTACCAGCATATTTTTCACAGTATCTGTTTTACTGGTATTTTTTAAGGTAATCTTTACCGTAAAAGAATCCCCTGACTGAATTGCATCTTTTGATAATGTATAAGAATCTACTATCACCTTCGGTGCAAACTGGGGATTTTCCGTTTCGTCCGTTTGGGTCTCTTCTGCGGTATCCATGTCACTTCCATCAGTAATCGTTACATAAACCGTAAAATCCTGACGGATTTCATTTCCCTGCTCATCTTGTGCCGATACAGTAATGATTACCGGATATCCCCCGTTATAACGTTTCTTTTTCAAATCTAAAGTATAGGATATCAGATAGCATTCTTTCTCCTTTCCCTTATTTCCGATTTTATGCTTTTTTAAACTGATATCTTTTTCATAGTTTTTCTGCACAAAGGGAATGTTTTCTCCTTCCCCCAGATTCACTGTCGATTTTATCCTGTCTCCCTTTAACCTGGCATTTGCCAGTAAAGGAAGGACAATCACTGCTTTTCCCTTTTTAACCTTTGGAACATATCCCTTTGAATATGTTTTATCCATACCTGTATACAGATTCCTGTTATCAATATTAAAAACCGTCATACTGCCGAAATCTGTTTCACCTTCTCCATCTTTTCCTGTGCCCTCTTCCCCCAGCACTCTGACATCTGTTCGGGGTGCATCAATTCCGTCATCTGCTATCCCATTCCCAGAGCTGCTCCCCTGCTGTTTCCATTCTTCTGCAAATACTCTGTTACAAGTCAGATGGAATCCTAATGCTATTAAAACTGCCCAAAAAACAACTCTCCTAAAATTCTTCCATTTCATCATTTTTCATTCCTTTACTAAATTCCCATCAAAATCATTCGGTGCTGCCAGCATTAAATCCTGTACATGGTCACAAAGTTCTTCTATATCCTGTGCGTTATGACTGGCAAGCAGAATGGCTTTTCCTTCTGCTTTTAATTCCTTTAACAGCATCCGCATTTCCACTACACCGTGCCGGTCAAGACCGTTAAAGGGTTCATCCAAAACCAGCACCTTCGGGTTCTCCATAATAGCCTGGGCAATCCCCAGCCTTTGGCGCATTCCAAGGGAATATTTTATAACAGGCTTTTTCATATCAGGATCAAGCCCTACCTTCCGCAGGGTTTCCCTAATCTCTTTTCTACCGATTCTTCCCTTTAAGGAAGCAAGGATTTTCAAATTCTTATAACCGTTTAGGTTAGGAATAAAACCCGGTGTTTCAATAATGACGCCTAAGTGGTCAGGAAAGTCAATTTCTTTTCCTATCTGCTTCCCATTCACCAAAATACTTCCCCTATCACATTTCATAAATCCACAGATGCATTTCATCAGTACCGTTTTCCCACTTCCGTTATTGCCTACCACACCATAAATACTGCCCGGTGGAATGGATAAACTGATATTCTTTAACACCTGTTCTTTACCAAAAGATTTATATACGTTTTTAACCTCAATTCCATGATGTTCGTCCATTCTCTGACTCCTTCTTTCATGTTCCTCCTTCTATCTCATCTGCGTTCCCGTAAATTGGAAGGAATAATCTTTTATTTTAATAAGGGACAATGCAAAAAATAAAATACTGACCAGTGTAAAAAATAAGTAAGAGCTTTCAAGCCCTGGCAGATTATCATAACCAAAGTTATGCATATAATAAGTTGCATGATTCAAGGGGGACAGCCAGCCAAATAGTATATTTGCATATCTCATCCGCTCAAAAGAAATTCCAAACCATTCCGCCACGATATCCGGATTAAGGATCATTCCGAATCCGGTAAAAACTACACCGCCAATCATACCTCCATTGGTCTTACAAAGATTCAGAAATAAAATGATACTTGCCATACTGACAGCATATCCGGTCATCAGCAAAAAAATATGCAGGGTACATTGATATGGAAATGTAAGCTCTAATACCTTGACAAATGCCGGAACTGCAATCTGCTCCCCAATGCTGGAATAACCCATCACTGCTGCCGTATCACTCCACATATTTGCCGGAAATGCCCTCTGTGCCGACAAAACAATTGTTGCACAAAAAATAAAAAGCATAAAAACAAAAGTTGCCATAATTAAATACATAATCTGACCAAGCATCCATACTTTTCTGTCTGTCCGTACCATAAAATATGGTACTTCACAGGCAAGATTAGGCATATCCGCAAAGAGCAGCAGCAACAACAGGGATATGATCAGTACTGACTGGGAATCCCCAAATGTCCATATAAAAGTTTCCATTCCTTGTAAATACGTATCATGCGCCTTGGCGAACTGCATGACTTTATCCGATAACAGAAAGCAAAATATAAATGCCAGCAAAAAACACATAATCATCTGTGGATTTTTATGCCATCTTCTGAAATTTGAAAGCGCTGTATATACAATCTGTTTTATCTTATACACGCTCTATGCACCTCCTGAGAATCTCATAATAAAAAATGCCGGCAATCAGAATCATACCTCCACACATAAGGACAATTCCTATATTTCCAAACACCCATGTATGAACCGGCGCAAACCATTCCACCGGATACAGACAGTACAACGAAACGAAATACCTCTCGTACAGGATAACCAGTGCATGAAATAATACAAAAGAACCGCCATAGGCCACATATCTGCTGTTAGATGCTGCCGCTAATGTGGCAGCTACGACTGCCCAGAGCATTCCCGAAAGAAACACCAGAAATACATCTATAGAAATTTCCTCCTGCGTTTTGCTGTACAGATAAAAAAGGCATGCTATTCCCGGCAATGCCCCTCCACTGAGCCCGCAGGAAAAAAATTTTCCTAATATGTAGGCATTTCTTCCACACCGGGGCAGATATTCTTTTAGGTAACCGCTTTGATACTCATTGATCCATGCTGTAGAATAAGGCACTGCTGCCAATACCGGGACACTGATTCGGAACAAATCCGAATCAGGTCCGGACCTGAATAAGACCACACACTCCAACAACAGCCCTGCCCAAAAATTCAAACTGCCAAATGCCCGTTTCAAATCCGTTTCAAAACTATTCATCTCTAATATCCCAGTCTTCTGTTAATTACTGTCCCGTCAATCGCATTAATTGACAATATATTACCGGTTTCTTCATATCCAAATTCATTAATAATCCTTCCTTCAAAGTCCCAGACAGGAACAACCAGCCCTGTATCAAAACTATCTTCTTCGCTTATCCTGGTATAAACCAGCTTGACATCCGTTACTTCAATTGACACATTTCCTTCTTCCCCTTCCACTGCATTCTCAATTACCACCATCTGTTCAAAGGTATCTTTTATGTCCTGAAAAGATTTTATACTGGTTTTTTCCACCACGGTTTCATCTACCGAAAGAGGAGTAAGATAGCGAAAATCTACAATACCGTTGTCATTGACTGCAACAACAACTGCTTCATTTCCCCATGCCTTTTTAACATAATCATTTCCCTGCCATCCATCCGTTAATTTAATTCCTGCTGAATTATCAACAAAAATACCATCCATATTCCTCATATACAAAAATTTGTAAATATCCCGGTACTTATCATATTCCTCACCGATCAACTGCGAATATATTCCGCTCTCACAACACTTATAATCCGTAAGATTTAACTTTTGCAGCAATTCATCCGCCTGCCCTCTGGCCGCTTCTTCCGATAAAGTAAGCGGTTCATTGTCAGCCAATTCCGGCGTTTTTCCCAGATCAACACCTGCCTCTGTAAAATCCGGTGTTTCCCCTTCCTTTTTTAATACTGCAAATTCCATATCATCTTCCACAAATGCAGAATATATCCTGCCATAGCCATTTTTACTATTCATATAACGCAGACAGTTTCCATAATCACTGCTGTTTTGTACAAACAATGCATGGTAAATGCCATCTTTTGCATCACTCACTCCATAATAGACTTCAGCGTCCGGATGTAAGCTGTACTCCCATTTATAAAACTCATCTTCCGGATACTTTCCGCATAATTCCTGGATACCATAAATCTTGTTGTCAGAGGGATAATCCGTTAACTTCACATCATCCGGTGCGTTTTCATATTCTGCTTCCAGTTCCTGAAGAGTTTGCTCATATTCCGACTTGTACTGCTGCACACCTTCTTCGTCCAAACCATTTTTCCCTGTCTCAAGATCGTCAATCATATCTTTGTATTCCTGTATCTCTTTTGCAATCAACGATTTTGTCCTTGCACTTTGCATCCTTCCCTCATAATAGGGAACATCGGCCGTCAATGCATTTCTTACACTATCCAGAAATTCCTGGCTGATTTTTTTCTGGCTGACACGGTATACAGATAGCTTCTCCACCTCAGGTACCTGCACCCTGGCGTCCACATTCACTTTTACCCTTAAGGAATCATCCTGAATCTGTGTCTGATAGGTGTCATAATTTCCTTCTACTTCTTTTAGCACATCATTATAAGATGCTGCTCCTTCTTTGGTATTTTCTGCCTGTTCCAGCATCTTATCCAGATTTTTTCCCTTCACGACCGGATTTTCCGGACTACTGGCACACCCCGCCAAAGATAACACCATGGTTCCTGCTAACAAAAATACAATGCTCTTTTTTCTCATTTTCATCATCTCCTCATGATTTGTAACCAATTTTGCAAAGCAAAATTGACTGCCTACTTGCCCGCCATCACTTTTTGTAACCAATTGCAATGCAATTGATTACCTGCTCACGTGCTATCACGAAGTGATTATCATGCACGTGATACCTCGAATAAGTGATTCTTAATGCGGCAATTCCCGTCTCGTAGATTTTCATAATCTACTTGACACTATCTTTTTTCATACAATAAAAAGCGTTCACGCTGATATTATCTTAGCATAAACGCTTTCATCAAGTATTCATCATAATTTAAACAAATTGTAAAATGATCTGTGTTCCCTTTCCCACTGTACTTTCTATCTCAAGCTGGCAATCATGTTTCTTTAAAATCATTGCAGTGATTGCAAGTCCCAGTCCCGCACCGCCGCTTTTCCGGCTCCTGGATTTATCAATCATATAAAACGGTTCCAGAATTTTTTCCTGCTCTTCCTCTGGAATTCCCTTTCCAAAATCCTGAACTGTTATAGAATGTTCGCTGGCTGTCAGCAAAACCTTGTTTCCCGGCTCACTCGCCTTTATTGCATTATCAATGAGATTTACCAATACCTCCACAAAAAGATCTCTGTCCACCAGAAAAGTCTCTCCGTTCTCATGATATGCAAGCTCTATATGAGCTTCTGTCAGCTTTCCACTGCATACTGCCTGCACATTAGAAAATAATTCCTTTGCTGATATCCGGGTTCGCACAATCTCTTCCTCTTCCTCTAACAGCAAAAGATTCATCATCTTCTTTGAAAGGCGTTCCAGACGGCAGCTCTCTTCATAGATAAAAGAAAGTGCCTCTTCTTTATCTTCATCCGGCAGTTTTACGGTAAGCAGTGTCTTGGCATAACCGGAAATCGCTGTCAGCGGTGTCTTTAACTCATGGGTCAGATTACCCATAAAAAGTGTTTTTCTTTTCTCTGATTCCTCCAGGCTGTGAGTACGAATTTCTACCGCCTCAGCCATCTGGTTAAAATTATCACTTAATTCCCCGATTTCATCTCTTTGCTTTACCATAATTCTCTGATTATAATTACCACATGCTATCTGCTTTGCAGAAACATTCAGTTCCTGCAAGGGCGAAAGCACTTTATTCATCATAACCGATAACACCACATATGCCAACATGGTAATAAAAAAGGTAAGCACTACCAGACCCAGGCCAATCAGATTAATCCGCTCCTGCACATAAGTGATATCTTCCAGTATATAAATCTGATATTCTGAATAATTATGATTCCGGTACACTGCAAAATACTGTTTTCCCCATTTAAACTCAGCCTGTTCCAGATTATCTGATACATTCTGATAATCTGCCTGCTCCAAATCACGGCTTTCAAATGTCGTATTATTATAAATATCTGTCTTTTCTTCAGCATCATTTATATAAAAACAGATTAACAGTCCTCCTCTCACTTTTGTTACTGTATCCTTTATGATGTACTCCATCACATTGCTATCAATTCTTTCTCTGTCCAAATGTAATTTTACTATTCTGTTCTCGATATCTGAAAAGCAGTCTACGGCCATTTGAAAACTCTGACCCTTTGCCGTATCCAGATATCCTGTACGCATCGTGTAAAAAGCTGCCATGCTGCAAATAACAGATACAGACATAACAACAAGGCTACAGATCAGAATGATTTTTGACTTTAACCGCATAGCATTAATCCTCCAGCCTATAGCCCATTTTGGAGATTGTCTTAATATTATCATTTAATGATAACTTTTTACGCAGCTGTCCAATATGCACATCTACAGTCCTTGTCTCCCCTACATAATCCAACCCCCACACCATGCGTAAAAGATCTTCTCTTGAAATCGCTATATTTTTATTTTTTGCAAGAACACCTAACAGTTCAAACTCCATCGGCTTTAAGGAAATCTCCTCGCCGTTTTTTCTCACAGTATGCTCCGAAAAATTAATCTCTAAATCCAGTACCTTAATGACATTACTTAGTTTTTGAGATCTTTCCAGTACTTTTTCCATGCGCACCATAAGTTCTAACATTTCAAACGGTTTTACAATATAATCCTCCGCTCCATCCCGAAGCCCCTGTACTTTGGAACCGATATCATCCTTTGCCGTCAAAAAGATAACCGGTATCCCGTAAGATTTCACTACTTCCAAAAGTGCAAAGCCATCCATACCCGGAAGCATGATGTCCAAGAGTGCGATATCATAATCATGTTCTTCTTCCAGTGCTTTTGCTGCTTTACCTCCGTCATGGAACATAACCGTATCATAATTTGCTACCTTAAGATTCATATTAATCATTTTAGCAATGGAAACTTCATCTTCCACGATCAGTACCCGGTTTTTTAACATAGTATACTCCTTATCCATTATTTCCTTTTCCTGCATTATAGAAATCTCAACCCATAAAGTCAACCATATTTATCTTTCACCCCACAAAAAACTCTGCACAGACAATAGCACCACCATCCACACTGTTAGAAAAACTTAAATCCCCGCCATGCTTTTTACAAAGAATTTTACAGATGGTAAGCCCCAGCCCGAAATGGATATGCTGTTGTTCGATTTCTGTTTTCTCTCCATTCCACTGACTCCCATAGTTCTTCGTCTTATCCGAATAATAAGGACTGTCTGCCTTATAAAGCTCCTCCTTTGTCATCCCTCTGCCATCATCCTTCACATACAAAAAAAGCCTGTCCTCCTGCTGTTCAGTCAATATTTCTATTTTTTTCTCTCCATAACGCAGGGCATTGGATAACAGATTTCCCAATACTTCCAGTATTATATTCTCATCACAGCAAATCTCTTTTTCCTTAAACTGCATCGTAACAGAAATAGTAAGAGAACTCCCGCCTTCCAGCCCCGCTGCCAGATTTTTGATATCCTTCTCCAAATCACAGCCACAGACCGTTTTTTTTCTGACCTCTAATACCTCAAAACTGTCTATCTTCTTCATGGTTTCAGAAAATGTTTTCAATCTCACAGTCTGCCCCCGGATAGCAGAGAGAATCTCCATTATTTTTTCTTCACTAATCTGCCCTTTGGGATAGTATTCCGTCAGCATATCCACATAACCGGAAATTACAGTCAATGGTGTCCTTAAATCATGGGCAAATGCTGCATTGATTCTTCTTTGTTCTTCCAACAGTTCCCACATATTCTTCTGATTATCTACAACCGCTTTACGCATCGTATCCATGGTTTTACAGATATCTCCCATCTCATCATTACTGTCATAAAAACAGGAATAGCTTAAATCGTTTCGTTTAATAGACTCCATTTCTACCCTTAACAGTGATATCGGCTCCCGCAGTTTATTTTTATAATACAATACAGATACCAGAAAAATAGCTGCTGCTGAATAGACCGGTATACACAATACAGTAATGCCATTTAAAACATTCCATAATATCTCGTCACTCTTCTTAAGATAAATTGTATTGGAAAGATCCGAGACGCTGATACTTCTTTGATCTTCAAAAAATAATACAAAAGCCCCTTCACCCACATACCTGTAATTATATGCTACTTCATTTACTATTTTAATGGTGTTCTTCCAGTTATCACATATCTCCCATGTAATGCCACACGCCACCACTACCAAAAATATTGCAATTACCATATATGCCATCATCGCCTTTTGAAGCGAAAAATTTCTTATTTTCCCCTTCCATTTTACAAGCAGTTCTTCTACCCAATCCATCTATACCCCACTCCCCAGACCGTTTCTACCATTACTTCATCCGAATATTTCTTAAGCTTCTGCCGGATTCTCCTGATATGCTCTGTAATAATGCTGCTCTCTCCATCTTTGTCAAAACCCCAGAGTCGTTCATATATCATTTCCTTGGTAAATACCTGATTCTTATGCTGGCTTAACAGTTCCACAATTTCATATTCTGTTTTCGTCAGATGAATCACTTCTTTCCCAAAAAGCACCTGCTTACCGGAATAGGAAATCGTAAATACACCTCTAAAACCTACCCGTTCTGATTCGTTTATTCTTTTCTGTCTCCTCAAATGGGCAGCAACCCGCTCCTTCAGTTCTATCATGCTAAAAGGCTTTTCTATATAATCGTCACCTCCCACACGAAAGCCTTTTACCTTATCCTCCTCATCCACTCTCGCAGTCAGAAACAAAATAGGACAGTTCACATATTCACGAATCCGTTTACACACTTCATATCCGTCAAGTTCCGGCATATTGATGTCTAATAAAATGATGTCCGGTCCCGCATCTTTCTTTAAATCCAGCGAATCCTCTAAAAAACCGTTTTCCTTCTTTCCCATCAATGCTGATACCTTATCCAGTGCCTCCTGTCCGTCCTTTGCCGTATATGCCAGATACCCCTCCAAGATAAAAATCTGTTTTAACATTTCACGGATTTCCGTCTCATCATCTACAATTAAAACTGATGTACTCATATATACCTCCTGATTCATAACAAATTTACAGTAATGTTTATTATAATGTGCACCTGTCTGCAAGCCGACAGTGCTTCTTTGTCATATATTTTTTTCCATAAGGCTCACTTCGAAACCTTCGGTTCCTCAGTGTTCGTTACACTCACATAGACTTCTAAGAATGCACCTGTCTGCAAGCCGACAGTGCATTCCTTAGAAGTCTGCGTTCGCGCTTATGTGCATATTATATCACAATTCTCTATATTTTCCCTACACAAACAACAAGAAAGAGCCCGCTCTGCGAACTCTTCCTCGTCAGCTTATTTACCCTGAAGGTTCTTTCTTTGTGTCAGCAGTTTGTGTGTAAAACCAAGCATCAGCTGCCAGACTGCCACAACCACCATGCAAAACAGAAAATATCCTGCCATATACCAGCGATCTCCGGTAATCTCAAAAATCCATACTGTTGGAGAACCATGAGACGGACTATCCAAAAACCAGAAATTTGTCCCCAGTATTCCATTTATCCAATGGATAACAAAAAAACCCACTATGCCGAATATCATCGGTATCCAGAAATCTCTCCAGCCTGGTATCACCCTGCCTGCTGCAATCAGCCAGATTCCAAAAGCAACAATCAGCCCATGGGAAATAAATCCATGAATATGCATATAGTTAAAAAGCGGATAGGCATCCCAGTTGGGAAAAAGCAAAGCTCCAACCGCTCCCGGAACACAAAGCAGAATATAAATAACACCCAAAAAACGCTGTTCGGTCCAAGCATAAAGAGCCGCAATCCAGAGTGCCATGCTGCACAAATGAAACGGCAAAAAACCTCTGTCAAAATGTCCAGTAAGCATAAGGACTACATCCCGGTAAATAGCAATCGCAGGAAAAACAATCCCCATTACATGATTGAGCTTCCTCCTTCTTTCTTTTCCCTGCTCCTTATACATGTGTGCAGATATCCCTGTAAAAACAGCAATACAAAAAAGCCATATCAAATGACATGGACCAAACAGCGTAAACCCGCTGCCAATCGGAAATTCTGTTTCAAACATAAAAAAATCTTTCATATTCTGTACCAAACGTTTTAATATGAATCTGCTCTTATTCAAAAAGATAATAGCATTCTGATTCTGCTCTTCACCAGTGCATCCGTTCCGCTGGCATCATAATCCACACTGATATATTGCGTGTCCGGAAGCTTTCTGCGGATAGCCGGATATAAACCTCTTCCACAAACATGGCTTGGCAGACATCCAAAGGGCTGACCGCAGATAATCCGGTTATAACCATTTAAAGCATGATTGGCAAATTCTGCTCCAATCAGCCATCCATCCCCGACAGAACACTGATAGGTCACATAACCGGCAGCCCTTTCTTTAAAGATATCATAGGCATCCATACAATAGAACCCCTGCTTTTTGATTGCACCTACCATCTCCCTTTGCAGATTCAAAAAATACCGGAAAACCTTTTTATATATTCCAATAACCGCTCCTGTTTTATAATCCCTGCCTTCCGATAGCAGATGAGTATCCATATAATACAGAGCATACCATGTAATACCATTGATATAGTATTCACAATCCTGCCCTTTTAAATACTTCTCCAGATTCCAGTTTCCCAAATGGCAGTATTTAATGTAAAGTTCTCCTACAACACCGATCTTTAATATTTGTTTATCCGTTTTGGGAATCTTTTTAAAATCCTGTACGATCTCATCAAAATGTTTCCTGACTTTCCTCACAGAAAGCTGTTTTCCGCTCTTTAGCTCTTTTGACAATATCCCAATCCATTTATCCGAAACCTTCTTTGTATCCCCTGCATTCTCTTCATAAGGCTCCACCTGATTGGATAAAATCATTAACAGATCACCGTAATAAGCCGCTGCTGATGCACGGATTAACAAATCCGGTGTAACAGGAAGACTATTTTTTCGTTCCAGACCTGTAACATTCAATGAAATCACCGGCACCATTTCAAAGCCTGCGTCATCTAACGCTTTCCGAATCATCGGAATATAATTTGAGCCCCTGCAGGCGTCTCCTGCCTGTGGCTCTAATATAACCGTCCGGTTTACATCGTATTTTCCACTCTGTAAGGTTTTTAATATCTGCCCTACAATCAGGATTCCCGGATAGCACAAATCATTATGTGCATACTTTAAACCCAGACCTGTAATTCCTTCTGTCTCTTCCATTATAACAGGACGGTATTTTTTTGAATAAAAAGCATACTTTAGCAAAGGAAAATGTGCATCCAGCATTGCTGGTATCAACAGTATATATTTTTCTTTCTTTTTTTCCTCTTCAATCCGATACATTGCTACACCTGCCTTCTTGTATCTGTCAGTATAGCCAATAATTAGATTTTTTATTTCTATAATTATAGAATTTTCTATCATTCACATAAGAAACCTAAAACCTGATCTGCATTCCATCCTGGCTTCTTTTATCTGGCAGGGTGTCTCCCCATCCATATGAAACCACTGCGGCACCTCTGTCCTGATTGTAATTTTTTTGCATCTTTGTAATGTGATATTCCGAAAAAGAATATGCTTTTTGGCATATACCAGGATTACTGCTAACAGCAGCTTCCATTTGGGCATATTTTTTACCAGACAGATATCCAGTTGCCCATCTGCTGCATCTGCATCAGGACAAAATGGAACACCACCACCCTCTTTTTCATGTATCATCGAAACAACAAAAAACAAACCAGATACAGAAATCTGTTCTCCGTCATCCATACAGATTACTGCCTCTTTACTCTTTCTTGTAAAAATCTGCTTGATACCGATAGCCACATAAACCAATTTTCCGAAATGAATCTTATTCAGATACTCTTTCAGTCTGCTCCTGCTTACCTCCTCACAGATATCAGCATCATATCCTATGCCGCTGCTAATGATAAATCTTCTGCTTTGCAAGGCCTCACCACTTTGGGAGGCAGCATTTTCTGACTGATAGGTAATCACACCATAATCTAAAAGTACTTCTTCCTTGTGACGTAATATTCCATGCAATGCCTGAACTGTATCCGTACTAATTCCCATATTCCCTGCAAAATCATTGCCAGAACCAGTACGGATACAGGAAAGAATTGTGTATTCAAAGGATTCAATTCCATTCAAAACCGCATTTAATGTGCCATCCCCGCCAAGAACTACTATATGGCATTCCTGAATTTCCTCCGCAGCAGCCACCTCGTCAATATTATGTAAACCTGATATTTCACTACATGCATTTGATCTTCCTGTCAAATTCCGCACAAGTGATTCCGCCTCTGCCGCATTTTGCAGAATATGGGCCTCGTATAAAATCTGTTCCTTTTGTAAAATACGTTCCACCTGATTCCAGATATGCATTCCTTTTCCGGAAGATGCTGCCGGATTGATAATAAAATGATACCGTTTTTGTTTCATATTCCTCCTATATTGAGCACTTAATAAGCAGCTATGCGCGAATTTAGTGCGAAAATATACTTGCCCACTTAGCAAAGTGGCGCTGAGCTTAGTGGGCATAGTGTTTCCTTCGCCCCTTACACAGCAAAATCCTTCTTCCCATATCGGATTCCCGCCATCACAAATGTAATAAAGATAATTCCCATGCCAATTCCAAGCATTACCTTGTCTATACTTCCCTCTGTAAAAATATCTGCTGCATTGGAGTAGTAAAATGGTGTAATATATTTAATATCCTCAATTGCCGATATAATGCGGCACATCATATCCGCTGCAAACATCAAAATGACAATCCCAAGTCCTGCTCCCATCAGATTCTTTTTTGTAAAAGCAGAAATCATAAAACAAACCATTGCAATCTCTACCTGCATCATAATCTGTGCAAAATGGTATAATACCATCTCTTTTCCACTGATTTCCTCTTTCATCAAGAGAAAACCCAATATATACAGAAGGAAACAAAAAAGATTAAAAATAAAAATATTACTGACCACTGCTATATATTTCTGTCTGAAAATCCTGCTTCTTCCCACTGGCAGAACATTTAGAAATTCCGTAGTATGACCTGCCTCCTCCTTGGATAGCATCCCTATTCCAAGAACAGCAGCAAACATGGCACCCCCTAATCCGTGCATCATCGCAATCTCCGTTGCATAAAAACCTGTCAGAGTTGCCATGCTCATTTTGTCCATTCCCAGTGCAACTGACATGGAACCCATGTTGGAATACACATCTGCAATTTCCTGTATGGAATCCTCAAGGCTCGTGTACAATAAAATACAGCCAAAGCATAAACCTCCTACACACAAAGTCCATATGATAAGACTTTTCAGATTCATTTTCATTTCATGCATATATAATACCATAATATCCTCCTTATTTACACTACTTATAAATAATCGTGAAGCTCAGTCTTTCCCGCCGTTTATTGTACACAATAAACAATCCGCCACGAGACACGCTTTCGCTACTTGTAAAGTAATTTTACTCTGTTTGGTAATAATGGATAAAAATTTCATCCAGTTCAGGCTCTTCTATTACAATATCCTCTATATCATGTCCTGCAAAACCAGAAAACAGTTCATTTAAGTTTCCCTTGTAAACAAAGTTTTCCTCCACACCATCCTTTATCATGTGAATCCGTTTTGCATTGGTCCTAGTCAGATTTTCTACCGTATCCGTGCAAATTAATTCTCCTTCTCGTATGATTGCCGCATGATGACAGTACTTTTTGACTTCCGATAATACATGAGAGGAAAGAAAACAGGTCGTTCCCTGCCTGTTATATTCTAAAACCAGCTTAAAAAATTCAGCCTGCATAAGAGGATCCAGTCCGCTGGTAGGTTCATCAAAAATAAAAAGCCTCGGTTTATGCTGCATTGCACAGACAATGCTTACCTTTTTCCGATTACCCAAAGAAAGTTCTTCTATCTTCTTACTCTGGTCAATCATAAGACGTTCACACAGCATTTCCGCCTCCTCGCTGCAATCTGTTTTCCTCATATCGGCGGCAAACCGGATAACATCCCTCACTTTCATGGAAGGATAAAACATCGCCTCCGATGGCATATAACCGATTTCTCTTAAAATCTCTTTTGACTGTGTCTTCACATCCATTCCCAAAATAGACGCACTTCCCTTCTGAAACTTAATTAGTCCAAGAAGGCTTCGGATCGTGGTGGATTTTCCGGCACCATTAGAGACATAGATAATAAGACAAAAAATAGAATGTTTAAGAAATAGTTTTATTATTTGTTATAAATTCTAAAACCCTTTTGTGCTGGTCAGAAAATTTGAATTGAATCGTAATTTCATTATTTTCATTAATATAAATTGTATCAATT
>JAIDOW010000097.1 GCA_029063085.1 Lachnospiraceae bacterium | reverse complement strand
GGGTGAAATCACTGCCGGCTGCTTAGCTGGCGGATTGTCTCATTTTAATTTGTGCTAAATCTTGACATAGGACCAAAAGCTAATTTAGAAGAATATGGAGGAAAATTGTTTGATTTACAAAAAACAAATAATGACTTATATCGCTCTGTATTAAATAAATACTATCTATATGTAGAATATTATGATATATGGATAATAGAAAATATTCATGATTTTTGTAATGAAGTATTAGATTATGATAGATTTATTGTTTCCGAACTTTATCATGTATTGGATGAATTGTATGATTTATGTGAATGGATGATATTGTGGTATGGTGGTGAATATGATAATTTGCAAGAAATATATACGAAAGAAGAATTTCTTAATTATGTTAAGTGTTGCGTAGAAAATCCTTGTTGTGAAATATATGCAAGGGTATGTACTTAGTGAACTTATTCAAATCTATTCCATCTGCATTTTGTATGTAAGAATTATGAGAAAGACAAGATTGCGGAGATGTATGTATTATTAAAGTCAATTTCAGAACTAACTATGCATATTAAGTTTTTTATTTTGAAAGCATTTTTGCGGAAGGTAGTTTTTTAGATAATAATTTAGGCCAAAACGAATCAGTGATTAAATTACAAAAAGAGGGACTAATGAGTTTTATTAAATAATTAGTTTGGATTTATTTATATTAAGTATTATAGTTTGATAAAACCTCTTATTATCTGTATACCGAGGAGTACAGTGACGGAAACTGTATCGGTATGGATACCTACGAAGGAAGCATTTACGATCCAGATACGTTACATAAATATCTGTATGCAAATGGGAATCCGGTAACGTATAGTGACTCGAGCGGGAATATGTTTGATTTCTCAAGTACTGCAATGGGAATGGGGATTCAAAATGTGCTGAATAATGCAGTACAGATTTCGTACAGGGGACTTATGTGCGGATTGATCAATATGACCCTTACGGCAGTAATGGGAGGAAGCTGGGAACAGGCAAAATCTTTTTTTGTAACTGGCTTTATTCTGGGAGCGGGTATCAGTGCAGTAAAATATTTTGTTGTTGGAGAGAAGCTTGTGACACTGGCAAGATTCTATGTGCTTTCAGCTTCTGCAAACTTTATCTTCTCAGCAACGATGACTGTATTTGCTGTTACAAAGGGATATTCCAATCTGGCTGTTACTTTCGGTGTTATGGTGATTTTGTCAATAGCGGAATGGTGCTGGGCATATGGAAACTATCTTTTGATAGATGTGTATGGTAATAACGGAAGTGCCACGATAGAGTGTAATCCGAGTGGTGGAAGTGAAGAAAAATCACCAGTTGATATGCAAGCAGAATAAAAACAGTTAGGAAAAAAGTGGGGTAAACATAAATTTGATTACTCGAATTTAAATACTTATACGGACTATGAGCAGTTTGCTAAAGAGATATTTAACAATCCAGATAAAATTATATTTGACTCTGCTAATAATGAATATTTATATATAAAAGGAGATGATTTGCTTAGAATTCAGGTAAATGGACAATTTATAAGTCTTTATCCGGGTGCGGATTCTGCGAAAGTAACAAATGCAGTAGAAAGTGGTGGTTTGTTATGGGAGAAGTAATAGAAATCAATATCATAGCTCAACAAAAAGCAATGTTGAAAAAATTAGTGAAATTTATGGCAACTTTAAAAAGGGAACATATTATTGGCAGGACTATAGAAATAATGGATGATTGGGAATATAAAAATGTTTTTCAATGTGATGATTTAAAAGATGTTGACCAATATTTAGATGATAAAATTATTTGTATTACGGAAATGTTTCCACAAGGAATAATGGGGGTAACTAGTGAATGCGTAAATGAGGAGTATATTTTCTGTGTTTGGTATAATTTTAAATGTGATATAACTAAAGATGAGTATATATATCTTAACAAAAATTTTATTGAATATTTATCAACTGATTTGATAAATGATGGGATAAAATTGTGTGGAATAGGAAAGGAAACAATATTTACATATGCAGAAAATGTATACCAAGTTGTTGAAAAGTCGCATAATATTGATATTTGGATAGTGAACAAAAATGTTTATCAAAAAAATTGTTTTAATCAATGTAGAATTTATAGTTTGGAAGAATATAGTTATGATATTGAATCAGCAGTGATTATATTTTAATAAGTAAAAGGGAAAGCAGAAGGAAAGCTATACCTATGATGCAGAAGGAGTAAGAAGGAGCAGGACAACCGGAACGGATAGCGTTTATTTTGTATCCGATACCAGAGGGGAACTGTCCCAGACCCTTGCAGAAACAGACGGCAGGGGAAATGTCAAAGCCGAATATACGAGAGCAGACAGCCTGACTGCACAGGTGATAGAAGGGGAAGTATCTTATTATCTATACGATGGACATGGGGATGTAAGGGCATTATTGAATGAAGCCGGAAGGATAACCGACAAGTATAGATATAATGCGTATGGAGAACTCATAGAAAAAACAGGGGATACGGAAAACCACTATCTGTATACCGGGGAGTATTATGATAGTACGTCAAACCTGTATTATTTAAGGGCAAGGTATATGAATCCATCTACCGGAACTTTCATTAGTATGGATACCTACGAGGGAAGCATATATGACCCGGATACCCTGCATAAATATCTGTATGCGAATGGGAATCCGGTGACGTATAGTGACCCGAGTGGTAATTTTGCAAGTGCAGTTGGTGGATTAGTAGCAACTACAATTAACACAGTGATGAATAATTTCCAGACGCTGAATGCAATGGGAATCATTTCTGGTCTGACCAATTCAGCGATAACAGCATTTCTTGGTGGAAGTGACATGGAGATTGGTGAGGCATTCTTTAAAGGATATGTGACTGGATTTGGGTTAGGTGCTGTTATGTATGTTGTTGCAGCATATGAAATAATGACCATTGCGGAAATGTGCTTGATAATGGCTGGTTCTAATACGGTTATGAGTGTGGTATTGTCCATTGTTGCTGTTAATTCAGGAAATACAAAAGCTGCTTTAGTATATGGGACATTATCAATATTATCATTCTTTACATTTTGTAAGTTATATAATCTAAAGTGTATGGCTACGATAGTTGGTGATAAGGGCACTATTGGAATAGAATATAACAATTCTGCCGAACCTCATGGAAATAGCAAAGCTAGTATAAAACCACAGCATGGTTATGAAATTTATAACAAAGAAACGGGAGATGTTGTAAAAACAGGTATAAGTGGACAAGCATTAAATAAAAATGGAACATCTCCACGTGCAAATATTCAGGTAAATAAATTGAATAAAGCAGTTGGTTATAATTTATTTGAGGCCAGAGTTGTAGAAGTAGATATACCAAATAGAGAGTTAGCTTTAGAATGGGAAAAAAATAATGCATTGCGTTTATGGCAGGAGGGTAATTCAATGTCTATGCACAAAAGGCCGAAACCTTGGGAATAGAAAGGATAATGAGTATGTTGTTACGTGAAATAGAATTAGATTTGCCATATCAAAAAAATAATGAAGCTATTCAACGATTACAAGATTGCAAAAGGTTGGATTATATGGAAGCTGTGAAGCAGGATTACGAGGTTAATTGGAAAGAAATGCGAAGAAAATTTCAGTTGATGACGCACTGTATGACATCAATGATTGAGCGTATTATGAAACCAATACATACGAAAGATTGTTGGAAAATTTTGATTGAATGCGTAGATGGTTGTATAGATGTGGGATATCGAAATTTGCTTGGTGTATATACAATACAGATAGCATTTAATAAACAACAGTTCTTTTTGGTGAGTAATCTTGAAAAGAAAAAAATGGTAATTAATGTGGTATTAGAAGCAATAAAACGATTTTCGGATATTGTTGATTTTGAAGTAGCCAATATCAGAGAAGCGTGTATTGAAATAAAGAGAAGAGATTATACCAATGAATGGTTTTGGAAAAAATCATGTACGGAGAAAAAGAAAAAGGCACAAGTCAAAATTATTCATGATGTAGATGATGTAAAAATATATATAGTTTTTTCAGAAGATAATAATTTAATACAAGAAAAATTATTATTATGTGCAGAACCTGATGAAAGGAGTTACAGTCTATTTTTAGGTGAAATTTCTTGGATATCTCCAAATGAAATTGTATTGATATCGAAAAGTGGTGATAGATATATATGTAATAATGGTAAGTAGTTATATTTGAATTATAAATTTTAGAAAACGACTACAGGAAAGGTAGCTATTATAAAGGTTACGATTCCTCAAAATATATATGAACAGTTAAATCACATGAATTTGGATGTATCTATCTTTAAGTCGGGTACACCAGTTGTTGAGCCGGACATATTAAATTTATTTAATGATAGTATTATTAGTGTTGAATATTTTTATTTAGTAGAGGTGAAAGTAATGCAGTTAAAGCAAGATGTGGAAGTTTTGTTTCATTTTATTGGTGATAGAAGAGGAAGGATTTATGAAGGTTATAGACCAGCTCATATGGTTAAGGAAGGATATTTAACAACAGGAGTACATACTTACTATAATATAAATACTGATTCAAATGAAATAAGAGGGGGTATAATCTTTTTGTCGCCAGAAGATTATCCTGCTTGTTTGTGGATTGGGAAAAAAATAGAAATGTATGAAGGTAAAGAAATAATTGGTTATGCAACAATTACCCGTATTTTCAATTCCATATTAGAAAATGAGGAAATTGATATTATATCAATGAAAAGAAATAAAATTGGAATAGGAGATAGTTAAATGGAAGCATGGAGAACTGAGTTGTCATATAAGTATAATACCGTAGATATGCTTTTCGATGATGTGACCTAGCGTCACCACCTACGTATATGACAAAGTAGGAAATCTGTTAAAACAGACCGATGCAAGGGGCAATACAGTCACTTCTCTATTATTTGAGGGAAGATACATGAATCCGTCTACAGGAATATTGATTATGTAGGTAATGCATTATGGGTTGGAACATTACGTATACGAATAAATATAGATGATGTAGGAGGATATTGAATTATTATTTATGGAAAGTATATTTGGATTTTATCAACTATTTAAAAAGTTATATAGAAATTTCACCCGAGTAGGAAAAGCGTTTAAAAAAATGTGGTCTTTCGTCCTATGAAAGGATGGAACAGATTAATATTTAAATTCCATAAACGGCAGGAGGGCTGGATATGAAAAAGGTAACCATAATACTATTTAGGATAGCATACATATTTATATTAATAGTGGTTATTTTTATAGTCATTTTTACTAATATCAACAGGATGAGAGGAAAACTATCCGTAACGATAAATGAGAAAGAGTATTTGCCGGATTCTTTGGAGTGTCAGTATGTAGATAAGGGAACAGAAGAGAAAATAATATATAAAAATAAATCTTCCAGGTTATGTTTTAAAAATAGCGGATCGGCTTATGGCATATATGAATATTCTTTTGATGTTAATAACGAAGAAATCAATATAAGACCGAAGGTTTCTGTGTTCAAAACAGATTGGTGGAAAATACAGAATATTAATTTAGATGTTAATGTATATAAAGATGATACCATTTGGGACGCTGCTATTTCTGCTGAAGTGAATGGGCGTACTTATAATAAGACATTTAACGATATTGAAAACAATGCGATAGAGTTTCGAATTGAATAATAAAATATTTGAATTAGTTTTTTGAACATATATGGAATAAGGAGACAGAGTGTGTTCTGAATGTTACCAGGGTATCATAATCTGCTGCAAAAAGAGGAAGCTGGAAACACCTTGAGGAGCGTGATTAAAATGAAAGCGAGAATTAAAAAAATATTGACGGTGATAGTTGTTGTATTTGTAGTAGTTACTTTATCCTGGGTGGGGAAGACTATTTTATTTAACCATATTTTCCACAAGGAGAATGCAAGTGTAGAAGCTGTTTCCTATCTAAAAGCATTGGCAAAAGTATATACAGAGGATGACCATTATATTGTCTATTTTAAAAAAGGTTTTGATGGAGAGATAAAATACTATTTTGACGGAAAAAAGAGGGGAACTGTTATTTTGACAGGACAAGATCCCTTTGAGATGCATAGCAGGAATGGTAATGCAGCAATATTTTGTGGGGCGGCAGATAATCGATTCTTAGTGAAGGGAAAAATTGAAAAACAATATAAAGATATTGTTGAGCAGACAGTAATCAAGGTGGAGTCATGGGATATCATTTATCCGATTAAAAGAGCTTATATAAATGAGTATGATCATCGATATCTATATCCAAAAAATTTTATAGATGAATATGATGTGAAACGTGGAGATTTTATTCCGGATACGATAGGAGATAAAACATTATATTTTTTTGAAGCAGAGTACTACTTAAATAGTGAAGCAGGGTATATGCTTGTCTCACCGAAAAGGGAAAATGAAGAAATTCACTGGTATATATGTGAAGGTGGTATACCGTTGTCACATCAAAAATTAACAGAGAAAGTTAGATTATCCGGAAATCTTCCAGAGGAGGATTATGAAAAGTTTTTGGATGAGATGGTGCATGGGGATGAGCTGGGTGAAGATGGTTATTGGCATTATCGTAATTTTCTGTTGATAAAGGGTAAATATGAGAGTGAAATATTTAACGTGGAAAGCTGGGAGTTTGTTAAGGAACTTTATCGAATGGATTATGATGATAAAGAGAAACATACAGGATATTATTTGGATGAAAGGGATTTTCAATAGAGTTTTATAGTACCTGGTGTATCACCCACCACTCAAACTAATACTCTGTACGAATGGCGGGATAAGACTATGCATTAGAAAGGTATATCAGCAACTACGTAAAACAGACACTTGTCACTAGATATCAGTACATATTAACTGCAAGGTGGAAAAATTGCAGGAGTTTTTATACTTAATACAAATTTTGGAGGGAAATGATGGAAAAAGAAATATATAATATTTTATACATAGAAAATGGGCAAGAAAAAGAGGCATTATTAGAATTAATAGAAAATGAAGATACGGTTAAAATTAAGTTATTCTTAGAAAAAATAGTGTTGGAAAAAGAAGGAGATAACTGTTTCGAAACATTGGTTGAATTAAGAAAAGAACTGGAAAAAATGAATATTAAATTGCTGTGTAAAGGTTGTTGCAAAAATGTTTATCCTTCAGCAATGATACTAAATATGGGGATAGGGGAAAAGGCATATACACTAATCTATGGGGAACAGGCTAAAATGAATTCACTGGTCAATATATTTGATTCATGTTCCATTGAAGAATATGCGTCAATTGAACAACAGTTAGAATATTTTGAAGGATGGACAAAAAGCTTAAGGAGGTAAGTATGAATAAATATTTGAAAAAGCAGGCAAAAATAGACTGCCAGGGAAATATATTTATTCGGACAAAAGCGGTTATCATAATGTAGACATAGGTGATAGAGGAGGTATAGTATGTATATAAATTTGTTGTCTGTCTCTGTGCCAATGCAAGAAGCAGTCAATTTGTGGCTAAAGAATACCAAACGGTTTTTAAAAGCAAATTCCAACCGCTATTATTTAAGTGTAAGATATATGAATCCATCTACCAGAAGTTTCTTAATTATAGATACCTATGAGTGAAACATACAGAAACGCTTTGCAGATGCGGAAAAAGAATAGTTTAGCTTTATGAGCCGGATAACACAAAAACACTCATGTAAGAGTGTTTTTGTGGCATCACGGACTATTCTGTACCAGAATCATTTATCCGGAAAGATAAATCGGCGAAAAATTCATCAAAGGTAGCGTGATAAAGTTCTTTAAGAGCTAAGAGGACACTCACTCTGATATTGTGGCGACCTAATTCCATTTGGGAGATAATCTCCCGGCTCATCGTAAATCCCATTATTTGTAGCTGGGCGGCGACATCTTCCTGAGATAACTTGTTTCGTAGGCGCAAGGCTTTCAGATTAGAGCCTATGGATATATCTTGATTGATAACAGATGACATAATTGTTTTCCTTTCCTGAAAGTTTTGGAATAAATTCATTCCATTATTGATTTTACCGTAGGAATGATGTAAAATTGGAATGAAATCATTCCGTATAATAATTTAATAAACAGGGTATCCAGACGGAGATAAAAGGGATGCTGTCTATGACCTGATATGCAGGGCGATCTTAGTAAATCAGGAAGTTTATACGGAATTGGGAATAAGGCTTGGGGCACAATTGATATTTTAACTTCTCAAATCGAATCCGTTAAAAGAGGAGGAGCATTAAAGAGGATAACAAAATGAGATAAGCAGACAATCTGTTTTCTAAAGCAAGTAAGGCGGTATCATGTACGATGCATTTAATCTTTCGAAAATATGACTTCTACTTTCCTTTTCTTGTTCGATTTTTCTTGTATTTTAAAGAATTATACAATATAATAATATTTTGTGAGTAAAATGGTTACACCAGTTAAAATTCCGCTTTAAATGGCGGGATATTCAACCCTTGCCACATTTGCCGGATGTCCGTGTAAGCACGGCTGTCAGGCTCATTGTCCGAGGGAATAAATAACACGGAGGAAATATTATCATGGCAGATAATTCAGGCTTGGGATTGGATTACGATAAATATGCAGGTATACTTGCACATCCAACCTCATTTCCCGGCACTTACGGAATTGGAGATTTAGGTCCGGGAGCTTATGCATTTATAGACTTTTTAGAAAGATCAGGGTTAAATATCTGGCAGGTTCTGCCGTTAGGGCATACAGGGTTTGGAGACTCTCCTTATCAGCCGTTTTCATCTTTTGCAGGACAGCCACTGATCATCAGTATTGATGATTTGCGTAAGGCGGGACTGCTGTGGGATGAGGATTTTCGTGAAATGCCGCAATGGGATCCCTGCCACATTGAATATGGCGAGGCGATTGCATTTAAGACCGGTTTATTAAAGAAAGCATTTGAACGTTTTGGCGATTCGGAGGTTCAGGATGCTTATTCGACGGATGAAAAATTTTTGGCAGGTTACAAACAATTTTGTGAGGATTCTGACTGGCTGGACGATTATGCGTTATTTATGGCTGGAAAGGATTATTTTGAAGGTGCTCCATGGTACATGTGGGATAATTCATTAAAGAAACCGACTGCAAAGCAGAAAGAAGAATGGATGGACAAGCTTTCTTCTGAAGTGGAATATTATCGTTTTATCCAGTATATTTTTCATAAACAGTGGTTTGCACTGAAGAAATATGCCAATGATAAGGATATCAAGATTGTAGGAGATATTCCGATATTTGTGGCATGGGACAGCGTAGATGTATGGTGCAATAAGAAGCTGTTTGATCTGGATGCAAAGGGATATCCCAAGACAGTGGCAGGTGTGCCGCCGGATTATTTTTCTGCAACAGGTCAGTTATGGGGGAATCCTCTTTATAAATGGAGCGAACATACGAAGACAGGCTATGAATGGTGGTTTAAGAGAATCCGTCATCAGTTGAAGTTGGCAGATTTTCTGCGGATTGACCATTTTAGGGGATTTGATAAATACTGGGCGGTTCCGTTTGGTGAGGAGACCGCGATTAACGGTAAATGGATGCAGGCACCGGGTGTCAATTTCTTTACCCAGTTAGAGGCGACTCTTGGATATCATATGCCGATCATTGCAGAAGATCTGGGTGAAATCGACCAGTCAGTTATTGATCTGCGGGATAAATTCGGTCTGCCGGGTATGAAGATTTTACAGTTTGGATTTGAGAATCCGGAAGAAAATAATTTTTTGCCGCATAATTTTATAAGAAACTGCGTATGTTACACCGGGACTCATGATAATGATACGACGCTTGGATGGTATCAGAAGTGTTATGAGGCATCAAAGGATAAGCTTAGAAGGTATTTTAATACGGATGGCGGGGATGTATGCTGGACGCTGATTCGTGCGTGCTTTTCATCTGTGGCGAATATGGCAATTGTCCCTATGCAGGATGTGCTTTGCCTGGACTCGTGGGCAAGGTTGAATACACCGGGTATAGGTGAGGGTAACTGGGCATGGAGATTCCGTAAGGAGGACATGACGCCGCGGTTAGAAGCGAGATTGTTTGAGACAGCTAAGCTGTATGGAAGATAGGGATTGGAAGAAGCCGTAAATGGCAGGAACTAATGGAATATGTGATATAATGAAGAAAAATCGCTTGCTTGCAAGGGTGATTTTTCTGAATGCTGATCATGGGCAGTGCCCATGATATAATGAATTGTGCTGATGCACAAGCAGGTCATCAATTTTCTTTGAAAATTGGTGACATATGATAGAGCAAAGAGATTTCGAAGGTGGTAAAGAGCAGTATATGAGAAGTGTATTAGTATTAGGTTTTCTGTTTTTGTTTCTGGTGCTGATGATACCGGTGCATCTAATTCTTCTGTTGATTGGAAAATGGAATCAGGAACTTAGGTATCGTATCGGTAATGCGATTGTTTACTGGGCGTTTCGCTGGGAACTGTTTCAGTCGGGGGCACAGATAGAGGTAAAAGGAATTGAGAATATACCGGAAAATGCCGTATTATTTGTCCCGAACCATAGAAGTTATTTTGATATATTGGTGCTTCATACCACCAGTACCAAGCGGCCGGGGTTCGTGGCAAAAGCAGAGATGGACAAATTTCCACTGCTCAACTGGTGGATGAGGAATATCTGCTGCCTGTTTTTAGACCGTAATGATATGCGTTCCGGTATGCAGATGATCAAAGATGGGGCAAAAATGATTCAGAACGGTCATTCCATGGTAATCTGTCCGGAAGGAACGAGAAATCAGAAAAAGGAAATGCTTCCCTTTAAAGAAGGAAGCCTGAAAATGGCGGAAAAGGCAGGGTGTCCTGTCATTCCGGTAACGCTGATTGATACTGACCAGCTGTTAGAGGCAAGACCCGGATTTGATATTCGGAAGGCAAAAGTAAAGGTAATCTACGGCGAACCGATTTATTTAAGTGATCTTACAAAAGAACAGAAGAAAAAAGCAGGTTCTTATGTACAGACAATAATAGAAGAAACAATGAAAAAAGAAACCGGAGATTTAGCACCGGATAAAAAACAGGAGGAGAGTATATGAGTCCATTGGTAATAACGTTGATTGTGGTTGCGGTTTTATTGGGTATTTTAGTGGCTCTTTATTTTGTGGGCAATAAAATGCAGAAAAAGCAGATGTCACAAAAGGAGCAGATGCAGGAGGCTGCACAGCAGACGTCCATGCTGATCATTGACAAGAAAATGATGAAACTGAAAGATGCGGGACTGCCTAAGGTGGTATTAGAGCAGACTCCAAAGCGTTTCCGTAATGCAAAGATGCCGGTTGTAAAGGCAAAGATTGGTCCCCAGATTATCAATCTGATTTGTGATGACGGTATTTTTGATGACCTGCCGACCAAAGGAGAGGTTAAGGCAATGGTGAGCGGTATTTATATTACGGAAGTAAAGAGTATCCGCGGCAAGAAGAAAACTACACAGGAAGAGCCCAAAAAGAAGAGCTTTGGTGCGAAGATGCGTAAAAAGCAGAGAGAGCTTCAGGCAGAATACGCCAAAGAAGAAAAAGAGAAAGAGGCAAAGAAGGCATTAAAGGAAGCAAAGAAGGCAGAAAAAGAAAAAGCCAAAAAGATAACGAAGTAACATCGTATTCTGAATCAAGGAAAGAACAATGCATAAACATACCTGGATTACAATCGTATGTTTATGCATTTTTTTCTACTTTAGAATTTGCAGTCTTTTTCCGACATAATATATAGGCAATGCAGACAGTGTATACAGCATGGTAGAAACGAGGTGGCACATGAATTATCAGGTTGGAAATAATAAACAGACAGGTTATGACAATTCTTTGTTTGGCGGTGTGGGGATATCCGGCAACGGGCAGGCAAAGAAAGACAGTGGGAATAACGGTATAATAAATGGCAGTGAAGTTGGGGATTTGTTGGCGTGTAAGCTGGTCAAGGGAGGAAAAGAGCCGGTACTTGATGTCAACGGAATTCAGATTAAGACAAAAGCGGCAAAGGAATTAGACAATGCAAAACCGGGCGATACCATTTATTTAAGGATTCAGGAAGCGGATGCCAATAAGGTATCCCTTAAGATTGTGGGAACGGCACCTGCTGATGGGGGTATGCCTTTGGATGCAGCTTCCAGTGCTCAGATAATGCAGAGTACGGAACAGTTTTCGGATATGATAAAAGAAAATCTGGACGGAGCATTAGATGAGAAAGAGGCGAAGGAGAATCAGAAAGAGATTCTGAGGAGTCTTTCTACAGATGAGATTGCCAGACTCCGTATGATGCAGATAGATATTACCAATGCTACGTTATCGGATCTGCTGGGGATGGTCATCACCATCCGTTCTAACGAGCATCAGGATGAGATTAATGAGCAGTTAGGAGATATCGTAAAAGAAACGCTTGGAAAATTAAAGGACAGCATGACACCTAACAGGCAGACTGAAAACACAAGTCTGGCAGGAAATGAAGCAGCAGATATGGAAAATCCGGTGTCAGAGAACCCCAATCCGGCAGTTGTAAGCCGTCTTAACAGTGAGGGATATCTTGTCAACACTGTAGATGAAAGCCAGGCAGGAAAGGGCTTGGAGGATTCTGCGGGGAACGGTGCAGGGAACCGGCAAGGGAGCGGATTTTCGGGAAATAATGAGGTTTACATTTCGGATGAGCAGCTTATTTATATGGTAAAAAATAATATGGAGCTTACTATTGAAAATCTGGATATTGCCAAAAATAGTGTCAATGAGGAAAGTCCTTCCAAAGAAATTCCTCTGGATGAACGGGTATGGAATGATATATATCCACAGGTGACCGCAATTATTGAGTCAGCGGGAATGTCAGTAACAGAGAAAAGTCTTTCCGGAGCCAGGTTTATGTTACAGCATGAACTGCCAATCACAGTAGATTCACTGAGAATGTATATGTCCGTTAATTCTTTAAAACAACGGGGATTGAAGGAAGAGCAGATAGAGGCTAATATTAATGAACAGATTCTTTTGGGGAATCCGCCGGAGCAGGCAAGAATCAGCGGAAGCACCCTGAATGAGAGGGCTGAACGGCTGATAGAGAAAGTGCAGGCTATTGCGGCACAGGTTGTGGACCAGGCAGTCAGCCAGGGGAAGCCGCTTACCATATCTTATTTGTACAACAGCTCCATGCGGAGTGTGGATGTGAGAAAAATGCGTGCACCGGTAAACAGAGGTGTGGAGGGCGCAAGCCTTTCTTTGAGCGGAACCACACAGCAGGGATATCCGCCGGAAGGTGCAGGAGTTCCGCTTTCCAATAATCCTTCGGCAGTTGCCGCAAGAAGGCAGTTAGAGGAGATCCGGCTCGCTATGACAATGGAGGCTGCGGCAAGGCTGGTAAGGCTGGATATCAATATTGATGCAAGACCGTTGTCGCAGATTGTGGAAACCTTACGGGAGCAGGAAAACAGTTATTATGAGAATGTAGTTTCAGCCCATGATCTGCATGATATTCCAGAGGGCATGGATTTATTGAAGGAAACCCTGAAAGAGACAGACGGTCTGAAGACACTGCCGGAATATGCACTGGGAGAGATGGTGAAAATGCCGTCTATTACAGTAGGTGGATTATATGATGCGGCGGTTCATATCAAGACAGCTTTGGCAGGAAATGCTTATGAGACCATGATGACAAGACCGAGAAGTGATATGGGGGACTCCATTACAGAAGCTTTCCGAAATGTGGATGATATCTTAAAAGATATGGATTTGGACAGAAATGAAGAAAATCAACGGGCTGTCCGGATTCTGGCATATAACGAGATGGAATTAAATAAAACCAATATTACCAGTGTGAAATCAGCAGATGCAAAGGTACAGCAGATGTTTGAGACCCTGACGCCCCAGATTGTGTTAAATCTGATTCGTGAGAATAAAAATCCGCTCAATATGACCATTGACGGTCTCAATGAAGAGATTATGCAGCAAAAAGAGATTCTTGGCGTTACCGATGAACAGCGGTTTAGTGAGTTCCTGTATCAGATGGATAAAACAAATGCCATCAGTGAAGAAGAGAGAAAGAGTTTTATCGGGATTTACCGTTTGCTGGATAAAGTGGAAAAATCCCATGGAAAGGATATCGGTGCAGTAGTCCGGAATGGGCAGGAGATCACATTGAATAATCTGTTTTCCGCAGATAAGAGCAGGAAGGTGCGGGGAATGGATGTGGCAGTTGACGACAGCTTTGGAGAGAGAGTAAATGCGGCAGTCTCTGAAAACAGTATTTTGACTCAGATTGAGACGGCTTATAACCAGACGCTTACCGGAAGCATTTTACGACATATCCGTCCAGAGACATTGAAGAGCCTGGAGGGACTGGATTACCGGAATATGAGTCTGGAAGAACTGAATGCGGTTATGAAAGCCGGAGATACCGGAAACGGTGAGGCGGAACTGGTGGAAAAGCTTTCGGAGGATGTACAGGAAGCACTTTCTTACGAGGCAGAAGTGGAAACCATGTTAGAAGCACATGATATGCCAAAAACCGTTACCAATATTATCGCAGCCCATCAGGTTATGTATGGGGAGGATGGTATATATGGAATGATCCGGGATATCAAGAGCAATCTTCCGAAGGAGAAACGGGACAGGATCACAGAACAGGAAAATCATATTCTGGAATCGTTGGAAGGAAAAGAAGATGTGGTGTATGGACTGGAAAACATACGTGCCAGTCTGGCACAGGCAGTACATGACAAGGAAGCAGACGGAACCATTACGGCTATGGATATCCAGGCACTCAAATATCTGAATGCGGGTATGCCGATTGCCATGAGAGCTGTGGAAGCAGATGTTTTCCAGATTCCGCTGGTAATTGGGGAAGAAGTCAGCATTATGAAGATATCTATCCTACAGGATGGAAGCAGGTCAGGTGAAATTACCGCAACGATGGATACTCCGAAATACGGAACTTTGGAAGCATTTATTCATGTGGAAGGCAACCAGATTGAGGGTTATGTGGTGACGGAGGAAGAAGATGGTCAAAAGGCATTAGAGGCGAATGAATTAACTCTTCGTTCTGCTTTTGCCAAGGCAGGAATGGAGACTAGGGATTTACGGTTAGATGGTACAAAACCAGTTCAATATGGTTTGGATATAGGAAAAGAAGTATCTACCGCAAAGCTTTACAAAGTGGCAAAACAGCTTTTGACGGCTATTAAGTTAACAGGAATTGCTTCCGATAATTAATATAGGGCAATGCAGGTTATGCAGATAATGCATACAAATGATTGCAGATTAAGGCGAGGATATGGAAATCCATCAAGATGAAGCAGAGCAGCAGGTTAGAAAAGGGATGTTCAGCCGCTGGATATAAAAAGTAAATGAGGTGACATATATGAGACTGAATCATAACGCACTGGCTTATACGGCCAATAATAACCTGAATACGATTAACCGCAATCTCACAAAAACTATGGAGAGACTTTCTTCAGGATATAAGGTTAACAAATCTTCGGATGATCCTGCGGCAAAGGCAATTTCCCAGAGAATGCAGGCACAGCTTAGAGGACTTGACAGAGCGGTGAATAATTCGAATGACGGAATTTCTTTAATTCAGACGGCAGAGGGAGCATTGGATGAGATTCATTCTATTTTGGCGAGAATGAGAGAACTGGCTGTCCGGGCAGCAAATGAAACCTATGAAGAAGATGACAGAGATGCTATGCAGGATGAGATCAAACAGCTTCAGGAGGAGATTGACCGTATTTCTGATACTACTGATTTTAACGGACGGAAGTTATTAAATGGAGAGCTGAATAAAAAGGGTTACACGAGTGATGATGGTTTAACGATTATGGAGATTGGTGGAGATATCTCTCCTGGTGTTTACGGATTAACAGTTGATCCCAGTACCAGTAGGCAGGCTCAGATGACGATAACAGCTCCGGCAGACGGAGATGTTATTACCAAGAGTCAGGAAGGTTATCTGATTATCAATGATTTCTTTATTGAGATAGAAGAAGGCATGACAGGGGTTCAGATAAATGAACTGATTAGAGATTCTGTCAGCAAGATTGGTATGGATTATGATTCCACAGCTCAGCCGCCAACGATTACGACGCAGGAATATGGAAGAACGCAGTCTATTACGATTAAAGCGAGCACTGAGGAATTGAAGGATTTATTTGGTGTGGACGGACACTCCGAATATGGAGAAAATGCAACCGTAGATTTTGCTACGGATAACGGAGAGAGAGTAGGATTTAAAGATACAGCGACTGTAGAAGCACAAGGAAACCGTATAACAGTAACGGATAAGAATGGATTTAAAATGGTGTATGATGTAGATCCGAATGCCGCACCTGCTAATCCGGTTGATATTACAGTGTTGTCTGCGGGACCGATGGTATTGCAGATTGGTAATAATGAAGGTCAGACGCTGAATGTTAATATCAACAAGACAACGGCAGAATCGTTAGAGATTGACAAAATTAATATTTATACCAGTGGATATGCGACTGATGCCATTGGAAAAATTGATGATGCAGTGACCAAGATATCAGGTATCCGATCTTCTCTGGGTGCTTACCAGAATCGTCTGGAGCATACGGTAAATAATCTGGAGACTGCTGATGAGAATCTTACATATGCGGTATCACGGATTCTGGATACGGATATGGCAGAAGAGATTACGGAGTATACACAGCAGAATGTGTTAAGTCAGAGTGCATTACAGATGCTGATAAAATCCAATGCAAGACCGGAAGGATTATTACAGTTATTCCAGAGATAAGATGGTTTGCAAAATTGGTTACAATAATTAAGAGGGATTTGATATGACAGATGAGCAGATGAATGTATATAAAATGCGGATTACACAGGCAGGGATTGCTGAGATGACAGTAGTCATGTTAGAAATGGAAATGCAGTGGATAGATGAAGCATTAGAGGCATATCAGACACAGAATATGGAAGTGTTTATCACTTGTGTGGAAAAGGCACAGGCTGTTCAGGTAGAGCTTATGAATGTAATGAATATGGAGAATCCTACAGCCGCAGAAGTCTATTCCGTATTTGCATTTATAAACAAACAGTTGATTCTTGCAAAGATAAAGAGAATACCGTTAGATATAGAACGCTGTAAAACGATGTTAGAGAAGTACCATGCAAGCTTTCAGGCGATTGCCGCAACGGATCATGGCGGGAAGGTGATGGCACAGAGTGAAAAGGTATATGCCGGACTGACATATGGTACAGGAGGTCTGGTGGAGAGCAGCATGGGAGGAACAGAATATACGGTGTAATTGATAGAGTAATAGGCATAAGGGGTTATGGATACCGGTTTCCCATAATATGGGGGACTGGTATTCTTTTTTTAAAGATGCTATAATGAACGCAGAATTCTATAAAAGAAATGGAGAGAAAAATATGAAAAAAGATGACTGTATATTCTGTAAGATTGCAAACGGTGAAATTCCGTCAACCACCATTTATGAAAATGAGGAATTTCTTGTTTTTTTTGATATTGCACCTGCCAGCAAAGGACATTGCCTGATTGTTCCCAAAGAGCATTTTAATGATATCTTTGATATGGATGAGGAGACTGGCGGCAGATTATTTTCACTGGCAGTTAAGGTTGCAGGGAGCCTTAAGAAAGAACTGAACTGCGAGGGAATGAACATCGTACAGAATAACGGAACGATTGCCGGTCAGACCGTGTTTCATTTTCACCTGCACCTGATTCCAAGATATACAGGAGATACTGTAAATGTAGGATGGAAGCCGGGTGAAGCAGACACGGAAGAACTGAAAGCATTGGCAGAAGCAGTGAGAAAAAATATCTGAATATAAGCAGGAATAAATGATGGAAAGTCCGATGATTACTGTTAAGGATATGGCTTTTGGCTATGGAAAAGACAATATCCTTACAAATGTTAATTTTATAGTGAAGAAGCAGGAATATGTAGGAATCATAGGTGCCAATGGAGCCGGTAAAAGCACGCTTATGAAGCTGATTTTAGGACAGCTTACACCGGACAAGGGTGAAGTGGTAGTTGCGGCAAAGGCGGTTGGTTATGTACCCCAGGTGGGGTTTCATACGGTAAGTAATTTCCCGGCTAATGTGGAAGAAATTGTACTGACCGGTCTTCATAAGGACATTGGGATGTTTCATTTCCCGCAAAAAGCACATAAGCAGAAAGTAATAGATGTGCTGGAACTGGTGGGAATGAGAGAGTACAAAAAGAAGATGTTATCCGAGCTGTCTGGTGGACAGCAGCAGCGGGTACTCATTGCGAGGGCACTGGTGGGAGGACCGGATCTGCTTGTTCTGGATGAGCCCCTGACAGGAATAGATAAAGAAGCAGGCGAGACATTATATATGATTCTGAATAAGCTGAATAAGGAGTTTGGTATGACCATTGTCATGGTTACCCATAATATGGAGCAAGTGGCAAGGTTTACCAACCGGTTTTATCATGTCAGTAACGGAAGTGTCCATCTGGATAAGTCGTCTATTCTCTGTGACGAAGTGTTGAAGGATAAAATGCTTATCTCCAAGCCGAAGCGTTATGGAAGCCGCCATGCTGCCGGAGTGAAGACCTATCAGGCAACAGGTGAGGCAGAGAAAGAAAAACCGTATGATGCATCTTATAAAGGAAAAAAGGAGGATACACCATGCTAGACATATTTCAGTATGCATTTATGCAGAAAGCATTTCTGGTGGGGATTCTCCTTGCTGTGATCATTCCGTTGATTGGTGTGATTGTGGTATTAAAGAGGCTTTCTATGATTGGTGATGCCTTGTCCCATACTTCATTGGCAGGTGTGGCTTTGGGGCTGATTCTTGGGATTCATCCCATTGTTGGTGCTGTGGTGGTCTGTATGGTCGCAGCATTCAGTATTGAGGGAATTCGCAAGGCACTTCCCAAATATGCAGAGATTTCCATTTCTATCATTATGTCAGTGGGAATCGGTCTTGCCAGTATTTTGTCAGGCTTTGTAGAAGATGGGGCAGCATTTAATTCTTTTTTATTTGGCAGCATTGTTGCAATTACCGATACTGAGGTGATATTGGTCATTGTGGTTACTGTAATCGTTGTAGCAGCATTTTTACTGCTTTATAAGGAATTAATGTTTATTACTTTTGATGAACAGGGGGCTGTGCTTGCGGGAATACCGGTAAAAAAGATTAATTTTGTGATTACGCTGCTGACGGCGATTACCGTATCCGTGGCAGCAAGAAGTGTGGGGGCGTTGCTGGTATCTTCTTTGATGGTAATTCCGGTGGCATGTGCAATGCAGATTGCAAACAGTTATAAAAAAACAGTAATTTATTCCGTGCTGTTTGCACTGTTGTTTACAGTTGTGGGATTATTCTTATCCTACTATCTGAACTTAAAGCCGGGTGGAACGATAGTTCTTACAGGAGTTGTAGTGCTGATTCCTCTGATGCTTTTACGACGGGATAAATAATATAAGTCAGAGTTTATAGCGTAGTAGTTTTAAACTGCTGCGCTATTTTAATGCCATAAATATAGAATCCTGAATGTTAGAGAGTTTGTAGGCTGTTGATCATATCATATGTCACCAATTTTCGAAGAAAATTGATAACTTGCTTGCACATCAGCACAATTCATTATATCAGATATCATTTGGACAGATAAATCATGTACAAAAATGGTTTGACATATATAAGCGTATTTTATATAATATAGATTACAAACGAAGCGTGGAGAAAGGAGAAGGAAAAATGAAACAGGATATAATGTATACC
>JAIDOW010000096.1 GCA_029063085.1 Lachnospiraceae bacterium | reverse complement strand
CTCGCCGCCTTCCTTAAGCTCCCGCTCGCGCGGAGCCTAGAAGCGGACCCTCAACGCCGCCACCAGAGCAGCCAACAACGGAACCGACAACGCAGCCAACCACGCAGCCGACGACACAACCGGTAACAGAACCGACATCATAATAAATTGGACTGTTATTTTGGTGAATAGGAATTATAGAAAGAAAAAATTGTCGCACCGAAAGGAAAAATCCTTTTCGGTGCGACAATTATTATAGAAATTATTTCCACGAGCATAGACCCAATATCCCTGTTCTTTGGAGAGTAGTTTCAAATTTGATATCCCGCTGCTTGTGGCGAGTATTCGACCTAATAATTTTCACGGATTGTGTGTTTTTCACGGTATTCATTGACACGATCCTTGATGCGGTCTGTGGGGTCTAATATATCAGAGATAGATGCATCGTGATTTAGATGATCGATTAAAAGTGCAATATATTTACTCATATCTGCATTGACATACCATTCTCTTTTTAATAATTCAGGCGGCTGATAGATGAGGTTGGTGGTGATGACTTTTTCAATAAGTCCATCTTCTCTTGCCTTGTCAAATACCTCAAGACCATTTGTAAATAATCCGAAAGTACAGATACAAAATACTCTCTTTGCTTTTCTGTTTTTAAGCTGTTTTGCCACATCGATCATACTTTCACCGGAGGCAATCATGTCGTCAATGATGATCACATCCTTACCTTCTACGGAATCTCCAAGAAACTCATGTGCTACGATCGGATTACGACCGTTTACGATCGTACTGTAATCACGTCTTTTGTAAAACATACCAACGTCTACGCCTAAAATATTTGCAAAGTAAATGGCACGGTTCATAGCACCTTCATCCGGACTGATTACCATCAGATGTTCTTTTGCCAGTTCCAGATCTTTGGTAGAAAAGAGCAGAGCTTTTAAGAACTGGTAAATTGGCCGGATGTTTTCAAAGCCGTGAAGAGGGATAGCATTTTGTACACGCGGATCATGTGCATCAAAAGTAATGATATTATCTACTCCAAGGCTTACAAGCTCCTGTAAGCAAAGTGCACAGTCAAGAGATTCTCTTCCGCTTCTTTTGTGCTGGCGGCTTTCATATAGAAATGGCATGATAACAGTAATCTTACGTGCCTTACCCCCACAGGCTGCGATGATACGCTTTAAATCTGCATAGTGATCGTCAGGGGACATAGGACATGTTTGCCCATATAAAGAATATTCTATGCTGTAATTAGTAACATCTACCAGCAGGTACAGGTCTTTGCCGCGCACGGATTCCAGAAGCTCTCCTTTTGCTTCTCCTGAACCGAAACGCGGGCAGGCAGAGCGGACCAGATAGGAATCTCTTTCATATCCGTTAAATGCAATGGTGGATTTTTCTACATTATTTCTTGCAGCCCGCCATTTTGAAAGATAGGAGTCCACACGCTGGCTCAGCGTGGTACAGCTCTGTAAGGCAACGATACCTAATTCCCCCACAGGGATAGTTGATAATAAATTACTGTCATTTGGCATGATTTTTCCTCCGTTAAATACTTAACATTATTGTTGAATTGCTTTTCTTCGTTTGGCTAGACGAATATTGTCTCCATAGAAGTTATAAACCTTGTATTCCGCAAAAATGCGGGTAGTGATACGGTCAGAATAACGTTCTGTTAATTCCTGAAGATTCAGGTTAGTGGAAATTACGGTAGATTTCCCTTCACGCATTCTGGTATTTAATATATCATAAAGTTCAGAAGATACAAAAGAATTTGTAAATTCTGTTCCAAGGTCATCAATGATCAATAAATCACAGTTATATAAATAGCGGTAAGTTTTCCTGCTGTCAGGATTTTGATTTTTTTTCATAATAACATCACCGCATACCTCTTCAAATAAATGTATGGAAGTCTGATATAGAACAGTATGCTGCCTGTCCAATAGTGCTTTGGCGATGCAGTTGGAAAGGTATGTCTTTCCAAGACCGGTCTCACCATAGAATAAGAGATTACCGCCTTCTTTGTCAAATGTTTCTATAAAAGATTTGGTTTTATTCAATATATTACTCATATTTTCATAAGGAGTATAGGGGTGTGTTCCGTCAGATTCTTTGGGGTAATAGTGCAAATCAAAATTTTCAAAATTTTCAACCTGTAGGATTTTGTCTAAAGTGGATTGTTTATAGAGCAGGGAGATTGCTGCCTGCTTAAAACATGAACAGTATTCATGTTCAATCCGTCCTGTGTCTTTGCACATAGGGCAGGTATAGATTGGTTTCAGAAAATCTGCTGCATAGCCGTGGTTTTTTAATAAATCTGCTTTTTCCGCAATCAGAGCCTGATTTCGTTCCTTGATGGCAGCAGTTGTATCCGTTCCTTTTTTAAGGCGGGAGCGGACTGCATCAATAGAAGAGACAGCAATCAGACGATCAATTTCTTCAATTCTTGGAATGGTCTTATAAACCTCTTCTTTTCGGCTTTGTTCCAAGGCACGGTTTTCAGTTTGGTTTACGTAGTACATGTTCATAATCTCATCGTACTGTGAATTACTAAATGCCATTATTGATTGGTCTCCTGTAAAAATAAGCTTTCAAATTCATTTACAACTGCCTGATCGGTAGAACTTTGATAATTGTTAAACTGGTTTGTCACAGTGGATTTGCCAGCAGTAGCTTTTTTCTTTCTCTCAGATGCCCATTTTTTATCTAATGCTTCAATGTCTGATAATTTCTTTACGTTCTGCTTGTGCCAGCTCTCTAAAATACCATTTACATAGTTGAAATTTGCAGAGTGGGGATTTGTAGTAATCGCCCGCTTACAGGCCTCGATAATGATATTTTTATTGAAAGAATAGGTATTATACCATGTATCAATAAATGCGGTTTCTGTTGGTGTAGGTACTCTTCTTGGAATTCCTAACTGTTTTAACACTGCCACATAGATAGAGTTATAATTTTTGGAAGCAACTTTAGCATCCTCAACAGAGGTAATGCCGTTTTTGTACCATTCTAGGGCAACGGCTTCGATATACCGGCAGCTCTTTTTACCAATGGATACGCAGTATTCTACTAGATATTCCAGCAAATCGGGACTAAAGGATAGTTCTTCATATATATAAAGCAGAGTATTCATATCTGTCTGGGTCAAAGGTTTGCCGAAGTAAATTTCAGTTTGGTAAAGCAGATTACCAAAATCCTCATCTTCTTTCTTGGATTCGATAAAAGAAGATTTGTATGAAATCTTCTTTGGAACGGTTGCGGACTCCTGAATGGACTTTGTATTCCGGGCGGCCTCTGTGGCTGCTTTGGATGCAGACTCCGATGGTTCCGGTATCGCTGATTTGTGTGTTTCTGTTTCATCTTCCACTCCAAGCAAGGATAGTATGGAAGAACTATGATTGCTCACAGATTTGGCAGTCAGGGGAAGCATGGTAATACCGGTCAGAACTTTATCCTTGGTATACTCTAACTGTATCACGTCCTGTTTGATCCAATACTTGATTGCTCGGCAGATATCCTTTTCTGTCAGATTGAAATGGTCGGCGATATCTGCTATGGTTACCGCACGTCCACTGTTCAACAGACGAATCAGATATAGATAAACCTTCACAAATTCACCGTTAGCTTCTGTCATATAGTAGTCAATAAAGAAGTTTGAAACGGCAGAATATGTTTCATGATTTTTCGTTGAAATTGTGATTGTTTCCACTCGTTTTTCCCTCCTTTTTTTCATAAGCAAATGGATTATAACACAGTGTTTTCAAAAAGAAAATAGAACGTTTGTTCTATGCTGTATCCTTTCCGAAAATGTGGAAAGTGTGGGAAATGTGGACAAGTGGTATACATAACATACTATTGCCTGTGACCATGTATCAGGAACCCCAAATTTACATGAAAAATCTTATGATATAAAAATAATTATGTAAATGGAAATATCCACAATCTATTCCTGTCAAGTGGGAAAATAGTAATTGTGGATATTGTGCAAAACTATTTGCCGAGTAGTTCTTCGCCAATTAAATAGACATCTCCGGCACCCATAGTTATCAACAAATCATTTTTTTTGCAATTTAATAATAAATAATTTTCAACTGCCTCAAAGGAACTGAAATATCTTGCATCTGTGTCCAGAGCTTTGATTCGGGAAGCTAAGTCTTTTGCGTGGACTAATCCTGTATCAGCTTCTCTGGCTGCATAGATATCAACCAGAATAACATGGTCAAAACCTTTTAAAGCTTCAGCAAAATCTTCAAACAGTGCTTTTGTCCGGGTGTATGTGTGAGGTTGAAATACGACCCATAACTCATTGTGAGGGGTATGTAAAGCAGTGGTCAGAGTCGCTTTGATCTCGGTTGGATGATGGGCATAGTCATCGATTACAGTGACATTTCCCAAAGTTCCTTTTCTCTCAAAACGTCTATGGGCACCTCCAAAACAGGCAAGACCAGCCAGGGTATATTCTCTTTCGATACCCAGTAAATCAGCAGCGGCAATAGCTGCAAGAGAATTAGATATATTGTGAGTTCCTCCTATATTTAAATGAACACGTTCCTGTTTTATCCCATTGACCATTAAAGTATAGATCATATGTCCCTTTTCATCGGTTTCAATATCAGCAGGATAATACTTGTTGGTATCCTGTAATCCAAAAGTAAGGATGCCGCAGGATAAATCTCTTGTGACAAGAGGAAGACAATCCATATCGCCATTTACAATTAAAGTTCCGTTTTCCGGCAGATTTGTAGCAAAAGTATGGAAGCTTTCGATGATTTCGTCAATACCGCTGAAAAAGTCCAGATGGTCTGCATCTACATTTAAGATAATACTGATATAGGGATAAAAAGCATGAAAACTGTTAGTATATTCACAGGCTTCTGTTACAAAGAACTCGGATTTTCCAACCCGAATGTTGCCGCCGATGGAATCTAAAATGCCGCCAATAGAAATTGTAGGATCTGTATCGGCTTCTATAAAAATCTGACTCAGCATGGAGGTTGTGGTAGTCTTTCCGTGTGTTCCGGAAACGGCTACGGAATACTTGTAATTATTCATGATCTGACCAAGAAGCTGAGCTCTTGTGAGCATTGGAATGTTCTTTGCCCTGCATGCAGCAAATTCATCATTGTCTTCATGAATGGCGGCAGTATAAACCACCAGATCTATATCATCTGAAATATTTTCTGCACATTGTCCGATGTTAATGATAGCACCCATTGCAATCAGATTATCTATAATGTCGGAGCTCTTGGCATCAGAGCCGCTGATTTTAAAATTTTCCTTTAGTAATATTTCTGCCAATCCACTCATGCTGATGCCGCCAATGCCGATGAAATGGACATGAATCGGTTTGTTAAAATTGATTTGATACATACAAAAGTCCCTCTTCCATAAAAAATAGTTATATAAATTCAATACCCATTATGGTATGTCATTCCTGCTGTTTGTCTAAAATCTGTTGAATGGCATCTTTTGAAAGTTTAGTTTTTTCTGAAATTTCTTCAATGGAAAGTCCCAGTTCAGCATATGTTATAATTCTTCCCTCAAGAATACCTTCAATTCTACCTTCGATTCTGCCTTCACGTTTGCCTTCGCATTTACCTTCATCTATGCCTATACGCATTCCTTCATTCCGGGCCTGAAGTTTCCACTGTGCGATTTCAGGTGCCATTATTCTTTCTAAAGATGGAATCATTTTGTCACTCTCCTTCCATTGTCTGATCATTGCTGCATTTGCGTTTGATATCACATCTATCACTGCATCAGCACATTCTTTTTCATCCTTATTGTTCAAAATATCCGTTGCTTTCAATAAGTCAGAATATCGGTTTCGTTCGATCTGTTCCGTTAGCGAGGTCAGCCAGATATGATCTGTCTGCTCCAGTCTGGAAGAAATGATAATTTGCGTCTGGAACATAAGTTTTCCGGATACATAATAAATACCCGGATAAGGTTTTGTGATAATAAATCCTTCTGCTCTTAATAGTTTCATAAGGTTTTTGGGATATCTGTGTCGGATTAAGGATACTGTTATATCGCCAGCTTTATGTATATTAATTTTATTGCCGCTGTTCTTGTATAAACAGGCATAAGCCTGTACCTTGTAAAAGGTATCAATATCCAGGCTGTCTCTTGGGGATTTATATTCCATGATATTATACTTACTGAAAATATGTCCGATTTGATTTTTAATGGACACAGTTTCTTTTTTGGTTATAATCAGTAAGTCAATTTGAAGAGGCTTTCGGTTTAAGTTGTACTCTTTATGGTATTCTAAATCGTCCCTATTGTCATAAAGTTCCAGCTGCATGGCAGCACAAAACCCCGGATGCCATTGCGTTCTATTTTCATTTGTATCCATATTCCTCCTGTCCGGCAGGTGGAAATGTAATGGTAAGCACAGCTAATGTATCAATATTTTTACCGCCCCTGCCTAATATAATTTTATAAAATGGGTAATTAAGCAAGAGTTTTTTGATAGATATCATGATTCTATATCATTGAAATAAAGATATTTAGAAACTGTTTGCTTGATTCTAAGGTAACATAGGCATAGAAAAAATGCAAGGGATATTTTGTGTATTACAAATTGCGGGCACATCCGCTGGAAAAGATATGTTTCGCTATAAATGAGAGAATGGGGAGGAGACTGGATTTTCCTTAAAAGGTGTGGTATGATGCTGAAAGAGTTGAATATTTACAATAAAAGAAAAGAAGGTTATGAGAATGCGAAAAAGTATAATACATTTTGTTTGGATGCTAATGGTGATTATCCTTCTAAGTTTTAGTGCTGGAAGTGTATCTCATGCATACACGGAGGAGGAGATACAACAGGCAAAAGCGTGGCTGTCTGCACATGGTTATTCGCCGGATGCGGGAGGTGCAAGTCAGGCATATCAGGATTATCTGGACGGTAAATTTGATGAAGAGTTGGGAATTAATACGACAGAACAGGTGACAACGGGGGTGACGGAGGAAACTTCCCAGGAATCATCAGAAAAAATTACAGAAACACATCAAAAAGAAGAGAAAGAAAAAACAGGGAGAAATGAGGAGACATCACCAGGCAGTATCAGAGGTTCCGACAGCGGGGAGACAGAAATACCTGATATAGAGGCTGCAGAGGGTCAAGTTGTTTCCAAAACGGAGGATTCGGCAGGAGAAGAGCCCAAAGAGTCAAATTTGGAATCAGATGTATCTCAGGAAAAAAAACAGGAAATAACACTTTACCAAAAAAAGAATCAGGATACTTATAGGGAAGCCGGAATGATGGTTACACTTTCTGTTTTATTGATGGTGGTTTTAAAAGGTGTGATCCTCTTGCTAAAATAGGAATCAGATTTATGAAAAAGATGTTTTCAGTGGTATTGTTAATCGGATGGATTGGCTTTGTATTGTTTTTATCTTTCCAGAATGGGGAAGATACGTCAAATACAAGTTTAACTTTTACACAAAAGGTTTTACATATTTTTATAGGAAGTAACCCGGATTGGGAATTATTGATGCTATGGGATAAAAGATTTCGTCTTGCCGCCCATTTTGTGTTGTTTTTTCTATATGGAATCATCAGTATGCTGGTGTTGATGCAATTGCGTAAACATTTGCTGACAGCAGGAGGGATATCCGCGGCTTCCGGCATATTTCTGTCAGCTTTATCAGAGTTTGGAAAACTTCCTATACAAGGCAGGCATTGTGATTTATCGGAAATGGGATTAAACATGGCTGGTGCGGCAGCGGGAACGGTCGTTTGCATGGTGTCTGTATGGCTGATAAACAGGATAAATCAAAAATAATGGATTGAGTATTAAAGTTTTCTTTCTCGTTGGACCGGAAAGAAAACTTTTTCTTTATTTTTGATATTAGTTAGGGTATAATAACCATAAGTGTGCAGGTGCGCAGTTATTTTCACCTGTAATATTTTAAGAAGATGGAGGAATTTTCATGTTAGTTTCAGCAGAGGAAATGTTAAAAAAAGCAAAAGCTGGCAAGTATGCAGTAGGTCAGTTTAACATCAACAATCTTGAGTGGACAAAGTCTATTCTTTTAACGGCACAGGAGTTAAACAGCCCGGTTATCTTAGGTGTATCCGAAGGTGCAGGTAAGTATATGACTGGTTTCAAGACGGTGGCAGCAATGGTGGATGCGATGGTAGACAGTTTAGGAATCACGGTTCCGGTTGCACTTCATTTGGATCACGGTTCATATGAAGGAGCAAAGGCTTGTATTGAAGCAGGTTTTTCTTCTATCATGTTCGACGGCTCTCATTATCCGATTGAAGAGAATGTGGCAAAGACAAAGGAACTGGTTGCGATCTGTAAGGAAAAAGGTCTTTCTTTAGAGGCGGAAGTTGGTTCTATCGGTGGTGAAGAAGATGGTGTTGTTGGCGCCGGAGAATGTGCAGATCCGGATGAATGCAAAGAAGTTGCTGATTTAGGAGTAACAATGCTTGCAGCAGGTATTGGTAATATTCATGGTAAATATCCTGAGAATTGGGCAGGATTAAGCTTTGAAACATTAGATGCTATTCAGCAAAAGACTGGTGATATGCCGTTAGTATTACATGGTGGTACCGGTATTCCGGAGGATATGATCAAGAAAGCTATCTCATTAGGTGTGGCAAAGATTAATGTAAATACTGAATGCCAGTTATCATTTGCGGATGCTACTCGTAAATATATTGAGGCAGGTAAGGATTTAGAGGGAAAAGGCTTTGATCCTCGTAAGCTGTTAGCTCCAGGGGCAGATGCAATCAAGGCAACTGTGAAGGAGAAAATGGAATTATTTGGTTCCGTAGGAAAAGCGTGAGAATAATTGCAGAAGAAAAACACCAGTCGAAAAGACTGGTGTTTTTTTAATCGGGGCGACAGGATTTGAACCTGCGACCTCTTAGTCCCGAACCAAGCGCTCTACCAAGCTGAGCCACGCCCCGTTGTATTGTAAGAATATTTATTTATGAGTTATTGAAGAAAATACACTAACTGCAACTGTTTGATTATATACTATATCGAGGGGATAATGCAAGTGTTTTCTTAAAAAATATTTTAAAATTCTGCAATCAGGTCTTTTGTCTTATGATTTTCTTTGTTTTACTATACTTTTTAGGTTAATTTAAGTAAAAAGCTTGAAGTTTACAAAATAATGCATTATAATTTCATTGTAAGCAGATGGAATGTGTCGTGAAACAAAGAGGTGTTTTATGGATAAACAAAAATTGCTGAAAACAATTGAGGAATTGAAAAAGCAGCTGGCATTTATGCAGGAGAAGTATCAGCTTGTGATTACGAATATGGACTGTGCAATTTGGGAGTATGATTGTGAAACTCATTTTCTACATCAGGAAAAGAAGCTGGGAGGAAAATATGAGGATGATAATCTGGATATTCCGGATTATCGTAATACTATAAGGAGTTGGGGAATCGTGCATCCGGAGGATGTGGCGATTTTTGAGGCCTATTGTGACAGTATGGATAACGGAGACGAAAGCTATAGTTATGAATTCCGGACACTGACGGATGATGAGACTTATACGTGGCAAAGATATGAGGGAAATACTATTCGGGATGAAAAGGGAAATATTATTAAGATTATTGGTAAGACGCTGAATGTGGACAGGGAATATAAAGCAAGGGAGGCGTTGAAGATGGAGTCCCGGAAGGATGCATTGACGGGACTGCTTAATAAGGGTGTGTTTGAGGAAGAAATGGCAAAGTTTTTTTCGCGTTACCAGAGGGGGCTGGCATCAGAACACCATGCAATATACATGATGGATATTGATAATTTTAAAGGGATAAATGATACATATGGACACATATTCGGAGATTATGTATTAGAGCAATATGCAAGACAGTTAAAGGCAGTTTTTCAGGAAGAGGCTTTGGTGGGACGCATTGGCGGAGATGAATTTGCAGTACTTAAGAAAAAAATCGTCAGCCGCCCGGAAGCGGAAAAATATGCAAAACAGCTGAATAAAAAAATCAGGGAAATGGAATTAAAAAACGGGGCAAAGATTACAACCAGCATCGGTATTGCTATATTTCCGGCAGATGGGCAGGAATTCAGAGGGGTGTTCCGTGCAGCTGATATTGCATTATATGACGTTAAAAATAATGGAAAAGACGGGTATGCATTTTATAACGAAGCAGATGAATATACGGTTAAAAAAAGAGGGAGAGCAAGTATAGGAAGAGCAGAGGCATCAAAGCAGGAACTGACTAAAGGGGAGCAGGAATCCCATTATCGGGAGTTGGAAAATCAGGTAAATGAATTGCTTAAGGAAAAATATTATTATAAACAATTAAGGTCAGATGATTTTTATTATTATGTGATGGAAAGAGACCATCGTCTGGTATTTGAAAGTACGGGAAAGGCTGATAAGCCGGTTTTTTGTTATCAACAGTATGGTTTGGAAAAGCCATGCGAAGATTGCCTGGTTCCATACATGAATAATCATGATAAACGGTATAGTGTGGAATGTTATGATAAGGAGAGTAAACGATGGTTTTCAAAAACGGTTGTCCGGCTGAAGGGAAGAGAAGGACAGATCCAGTATGTGATTTGTCGGGAAGATGTTACCCGCCTGCTGAGAAAAAGAAATACTGTAGATAAGCTGACGAATTTATCTACGATAGAATATTTTGAGACAGAAACACTGAAATTGATATCAGAAAATCCGGAAGTATATTGCATGGTTTTTCTGGGATTTAAAAATTTTGATGCAATTTGCAGAAAATTTGGTTATAAGGCGGCAGATGAAATTTTAAAAATGGTTGGAAAACAGTTAAATTATTCTCTGGTAGAGGGAGAAACGGCTGCCAGAATGCGGGGACAGGACTTTCTGCTGCTGTTAAAAAAGGACATGTCTGTTTTTGATCGTGTTCACATGATTATGAAGGTGTTACAGCATGAATGTGAAATGGTCTATGCAGGGATTTTTGCTTATATGGAATCCGGGGTTTATAATATGGAGTCTGAAAGGATATTTTTGGCAGAGGCAATTGATTTTGCCGATTATGCCAGACAGAGCCTTTGTAGTTTGAAAAAGCGGAAGAAAAATGAAATTGCTTTTTTTGATGAAACATTAAAGGAACAATATCGAAAAGAAAATGTTATCTGTAGGAATATGTATCAGGCATTTTTTGACGAGGAATTTAAACTATATTTCTTACCGGAAACGGAAGATGGAAAAGTGAAAGAAGTAAGATTATTGACAAGATGGGAAGATGAAAAAGGGAGCATAAGGGAACAAGAAGAGTATATTCCTATATTTCAAAAAAAGAATTTTATGATGGAGTTCGATTTAAATATATATGAAAAAGCTTTTTCCTATTTGCAGCAATGGAAAAAAGAAGGAAAACAGATACCGGTTGTAAATTTGGATATGACAGATACCGGTTTATGGGATCCTGCTATATTTGATAAATTATCGGAATTAATGGAACGATATGGCATTCAGTATAAAGATGTCCGGATCGTGATAGACCGGAAACGGTTTGAAAAGGATAACTTTGATACAGAAGGGCTGGCAGAATGTTTGAAGAAAAGGGGATTTTTTGTTGTTCTGACAGAGGAAAAGGATATACCGGATAAAAACAGTGCAGAATTCATATCTCCAGAGGATTTGGAAAAACTGTTAGAGAAGGAATGATGAAAGCGAAGATAGGTGACAGGAAAGGAAAATGAGATGGCAGAATACTATATGAATCGCGAAACGGATTCTTTTTTGAGATGGCAGGGAAGGATATTAGAGAAACAGGGAACCTGTTATTTTGGATATACTAATAGCAGTCTTGATTTGAGTGTAAAGGGAAGTTCTCTGTATATGTATATGATTACCGGTGATAATGAAGAAGTGAATCAGCCGGGATTTAGAATTTATGTAGATGGCAAAAAGGTATCGGAATTGGTTTTGGACAGACGCAAGGATTGGTATCTGATTTGTGAACTGAGTCCTGGGGAGATGCATGAGGTACGGATCATAAAGATTACGGAAGCGGCGATGTCCTATGGAGGACTAAGATGCATAAAGGTTTGCGATGGAGAACTGATTCCGGTCAAAGAGAAGGCAGATAACCGAACCAGGGTGGAATTTATCGGAGATTCCATAACCTGTGGATATGGGGTGCATGGAGAACCGGAAAGTGAATATACAATTCGAGAAGAAGATGGGGAGTGCAGTTATGCTGCTTTTATGACCAGGGAAATGAATTGGAATGCCAGATGGATATCTGCTTCCGGATATGGTATGTTTGTGGAGTATACTGGCAATCCAGAGAACAATGTTCCTAAATTATATCCATATGTAAACTGGTTTGTAGACAGGGAACAGAAAATAGAGGCAGAGGAGTTTGAACCGGAGTATATTTTTGTCAATTTGGGAACAAATGATTCGGAACATTTGTATAAAGAAGAAATTCTTAAGGGTTTTTTGAAGGCATATGAGGATTTTTTAATGATGTTAAAGCAATATCATAAGGAGAGCATAATTATATGTGTGCTGGGTACTTTATGCCAAGGAGTATTTCCTTATGTGGAACAGGTGGTAGAGAAGATAAAAGCAAAAGGGGTGGAAAATATCTATGCCTATGAGCTTCCTTATCATGATGTGAAAAGAGATGGAATGGCGTCTATGCACCCTTCTGTGGCGACGCATAAAAGGGATGCAAAAAGAATTTTGGATTTTATGAAGCAGGAGGGAATTTTATAGAGGATTTCCCAGGCAGAAACGGAGGTATGTATGAAGAATGTATTGAATATAGATACGCCTTTTTTTCGGGCAATGGGAAAAATAGGTGATATTTTTCTTCTGAATTTCATATTTGTGATTACCAGTATTCCTTTGATTACCATAGGGGCATCCATTACTGCACTTATGACAATTGCGATCAAGATGACAACCAACAAAGAGGGTTATATCGTATCTGGATATCTGAAGGCATTCCGGTCGAACTTTAAGCAGGCGACAGTAATCCATATATTGTCAGCCATACTTGGAGGAATTTTGTTTTTTGATCTGCATTTCTGGGTAAGTCTGCAAAATAAAAATGCAGGATTTATGATTATTATTTCTGTTATTCCCATAATGGTATATTGTATGGTATTATTATATGTATATGTACAACAGGCGATTTTTGAAAATCGTATTACCGCTACCATTAGAAATGCATTGCTGATGGCAGTGAAAAACCTGCCTGGGACACTGCTGTTAGGAGTTGTAGTGATTGCGATCATATGCGTGATGTATTTTTTTGAGTCAGTGCGGATTTTTATGGTATTGTATGGTTTTGGACTATCGGGCTATGGTATGGCAGTTGTATACCGATATATATATCGGGAGTATCTGGATGAACCAGAAGAAGAAAATACAGAATTACCGGATGAAAGTGTGAATGAGGATATTGAAAAATTAGGAATTGAGTGGAAAAGAGAGTGAGCAAGGATGGTAAAAAAACAGGTAACAATGAAAGACGTGGCGAAGGCAATGGATGTAAGTATTGTCACGGTTTCAAAAGCACTGGCGGGAAAAGACGGAGTAAGTGATGTGTTAAGGGAGAGGATTGTCGATAAGGCAGGAGAACTGGGCTATATTGCAAAAGGGGACAGAAGCAGGAGAGAAGATTTAAATATCAATATAGGCATTGTCATATCGGAGAGATTTGTAAGTGATAATTCTTTTTATTTTAAAATTTATCAGCAAATGCTTATGGAACTTTCAAAAAAGGGATATATTGGTATTCTGGAGATTGTCCGCAGGGAAGATGAAGAGACAGGGATGCTTCCTAATATCGTGAGGATGAATTCAGTTGATCAGGTAGTGATAGTTGGTGAAATGCAGAGCATATTTTTAGAAAGTCTTGTTCAGACAGGGCTTGGAATTACCTTTTTTGATTTTGAAAACGAAGAGTTTGATGTGGACTGCGTAGTCAGTGATGGAGTGAACGGTGGTTTTCTCCTTACCAGATATCTGGTGAAAAACGGACATAAGAGAATAGGATTTGTCGGTAATTATAAAAGTACCAGAAGTATTCTGGACCGGTATATGGGCTATATGAAATATCTGATTGCAAAAGAGCAGATTTATGATGCAAAATGGACGCTCCCTGACAGGGATGAAGATGGTAAATTTATTGAATTGGAATTGCCGGATGATATGCCCGATGCTTTTGTATGTAACTGTGATCCGGTAGCCTACCGTATGATCGATGCTTTGGAAAAGGCGGGGTATTCCGTGCCAGAGGATATCTCTGTGGTGGGGTATGATGATTTTGTAGAGCAGCCTTCGGAGGAGATTGCCCTGACCACGTATCAGGTAAATACGGATGAAATGATTGGCCGCTGTATACACATTATTGAAGAGAGGGCTAAAAATAAAAATTACCGCCGCGGAACGACGGTAGTTTATGGAAAATTAGTGGTTCGTGATACGGTTAGAAGAATAGAATAAATAGCTATAATGAATGATAATAGTCATATAGCCGTTGTTTGGAGGAATAGATCTGATTTTGCCTGCGGTATGCAGTGGGAGTCAGATCTGTTCTTTTTTTAAACTGTGTAATAAAATTATTTATGGTTGAAAATCCTGTTTCATCTGCAATTTCTGCAATAGAGTGATCGGTAAATTGTAATAGTTTCTTGCTCTCATCCACGCGAAAATCAATTAAATAGTCGATTAATGACTGGTTCATATAATAGGTAAAGCTTCTGGACAGACTATATTTACTGAGTGCAAAATGACTGGCCAGGGAATCCAGGGTTATTTTTTCGGTATAGTGTTCCTGGATATAGTTGATGATCTGTATGATATGTTCCGGTTCTTCACCATACCGGTTTCGGATGGCACGATCCAGTGTAAGGTGAGTGATCAGGTCGCATAAAAGCTTTGGGAATATCAAAAAGTTTCCTTCCTGTCCGGAAATGGCATTAGAATAAATCTGGCGGAAGGTTGCGGCGATGGCAGGCGAGTGCTGAGAGTGAATCGTAATATCACCGTTTTCTGTAAAGTCCCTGTAATAATCAGGGAGAGAAGCTCCGGAGGCAAATATTAAAATGAAATCCCAATCCTGATTGTTTTTGGGTAGTTCTATTGTAAAACCGCAGGAACAGTCAAACCATGCAGTGGTGTCACTGGTCAGGAGATATTCATGTCTGTCAATAAAGAGTCTGGAACAACCTTCAAAAGTATATAAGAATGCATAGCAGGGCAGAGCTTTTAGAGATATTCCATATGGATAGCGACATCTTGATTTTGTAATTCCATACAGTGTAAAAGCATATTTTGAACATAATTGGGGAAAAATCATATTATCCAGTATTTGTTTTTGATATCGAAGATGGCTGGAAGCCTCTTCCAGTAAAATATGAAAGTCCATAATACACCTCTCGATAGTTTAAGTAAATATATTAGATTATTTAAGTTAAAACACGAAGGAGATATGTTGCGTATTGTGAAAAATGTGCAGTTAAATGCATTGATTCTATTTGTATTATAGCATATTATAAATAAAAAGCAAGATATTTTGAAAATTGACAAGATAATGTAGTGAATTATTTAGCTAAATGATGTATATTAAATTTAAGCTAAATGTAACTAAATAGCGAAGAAAATAACTTATTTAGAAAGGGGACTTATCTATGAGAAAATTTATGAAAAGAGCAGCAAGTACAGCTTTAGCTGCGGCCATGGTATTCTCACTAGCAGCGTGTGGACAGGATGGAGGAGATACAACGGAAGGAACGACAGCAGGAGAAGGTGCTTCATCAACGACAGAGGCAGTGCAGGAAAGTGATATCACAGGAGAGATCACAGTACTTACTCAGAGAACCGATTTGGTGGATACTGATTTTGCGGATTATGCAAAGCAGTTTGAGGAAAAGTATCCAGGCACGGAAGTAAAGTTTGAAGCAATGGAAAACTATGAGGATGATATTGCGATCCGTTTAAATGCTGGAGATTACGGAGATGTTTGTATGGTTCCTACTTCGGTAGCAGCAAAAGATTACTCTACTTACTTTGAAGCACTGGGAACTGTTGAAGAGCTATCTGCACAGTATGATGAGAAGTTTTTAACAAGCCGGTCATATAATGGGACGGTATATGGACTTCCTTCCGGAGCAAATGCTTCTGGTATTGCCTACAATAAGAGAATATTTGAGGAGGCAGGTGTAGAAGGAGTACCTTCCAGTGCAGAGGAGTTTATTGATGCATTAAAGAAAGTAAAAGAAAATACAGAAGCGATTCCGTATTATACAAACTATCATGACACATGGGCATTGTCTCAGTGGCAGAGTTATGTGGGAGCAGTTTCTGGTGATAGTGATTATGTAAATAATAAGATGTGCAACGAACAGGATCCTTTTGCTGAAGGAAAACCTGGATACAAGGTTTACAATCTTTTATACCAGATTGTAGAAAACGGTTTATGTGAGGCTGATCCTGTAACTTCTGACTGGGAGGCAAGTAAGACAATGATCAATAATGGCGAAATTGCCAGCATGGTAATGGGTTCATGGGCAGTAAGCCAGTTTAAGGAAGCAGGAGATCATCCGGATGATATTGGTTATTTACCATTCCCTGTAGCAGCAGAGGACGGTAAGGTTTATACAGGTGCAGATGCAGATTATTCTTATGGTATTCCTACCTCTTCTGATAACAAGGCAACTGCAAGAGCATGGATTGATTTTATGCTTAACGAGTCAGGATTTGCAGAAAAGCAGGGTGAGATTTCTATCGTAAAGGGTGCTGCTCTTCCAGAAAATCTTGCAGATTTTGAAGGTGTTGAATTTATCGTTACAAACGTTGCTACTGCTGAAAATGACGGTAAATGGGATGCAGTACACAATGAATCAGAATTAAATCTCTGGGGTGGTTCTTCTTATCAGGCAGAGATTATCGATACTGCATTAGGTCAGTCTCAGAGCGGATTTAAGAGCTTTGATGATGTAATGGCTGAGTGGAATAAGAAGTGGAATGCTGCACTTGAGAGCGTAAATGAAACCTGGGGACAGGATTAATTAAGTAAATCTGTTTTGGATGGGGCTTCAGGTTTATCATGAAGTATAGATCGGAAGCCCTCTATCTTAACAGCAGCCTGAATATGGGTAAAAGGAGGAGTTGCAGTGGAAAATGAAGAAGAAAAGAAAGTAAAGGAGCCCTCCGTCTTGAAAGAATTTCTGACAAGAAGAAAAACCCAGAAATGGATTATTGTAATCTCATTTTTGATTGTGCCTATGTTTCTTCTGATTGCTTTCACATATCTGCCATTTGTGGATATGGTAAAGTATAGCTTCATGAAATGGGATGGATTTAGTACAAAAAAGACATGGATAGGGTTTGATAATTATTTGGAGGTTTTTACAAGACCGGAGTATCTGAAAGTATTAAAGAATAGTATTTATTATTTTATTGGATCTCTTATACAGATTGCACTGGCACTGTTTTTTGCCACTGTTTTAAATGCCAAGATAAAGGGAGGAAACTTTTTTAAAGGCGTTATTTTTTTCCCGAGCTTGATCAATGGTGTTGCGGTTGGTATGGTTTTCCTGTATTTCTACAAGGGCGGTGGAACGCTGGATACAATTTTGACTGCATTGGGAGCTGACCCTGAGCAGTTGCCTTTATGGTTGGGAAATGCAGCGATCATCAATATTTCATTGGTATTTGTTTCGCTTTGGAGATATATGGGGCAGAATATGGTCATGTTTAACGGTGCTATCCAGTCAGTGAGCGGTGAACTGTTAGAAGCGGCAAGTCTGGATGGGGCAAATACATGGCAGCAGTTTATGTACATTATCCTGCCGAATATCAAAACAGTAGTAAGCTTAAACCTGATTCTGGCGGTAAAAGGTGCTATCAGCGTATTTGAAATTCCATATATTATGACAGGTGGTAATAATGGTTCCTCAACCTTTGTCATCCAGACATTAAATACAGCGTTTGGAAGCCGGAAGATTGGTCTGGCATCTGCCATGGGTGTTGTCTTACTGATCTTCATAATGATTGTTACCTTTATTCAGAAGCATTTTATTGAAGGAAAGAGGGATGATTATGGCAAATAAAGTCAAATTGCAGAAGCAGTATAATGACCATATGGCTGAAAAGGCAGAAAGAAAGGCAAGAAAGAAAAAAGTCAAATTAAAGAAGCTTCCGCTTACCTTATTAAAATATGCAGTGCTGATTTTTACTGCGGCAGTCATTCTGCTTCCTTTGGTAGTAGTATTTTTGGGTTCCTTCAAGGGACATGAAGAATTTCTGACTACCGGAGTATTCGAACTTCCGAAAAATCTGAACTTTGATAACTATGTCCGGGCATTTGTGGATGGAAAAATGTCTCTCGGCTTTTTCAATACGGTAATAATCCTGTTTGCATCTATTATTGCGACAGTATTGACCGGAACGATGACGGCATATATTATCAACCGGTTTAAGTTTCCCGGAAGAGGAATGATCAGTAATCTGTTTTTGGTTGCTTCCCTGATTCCGAGTATCACCATGCAGATGAGTGTGTTCCAGATCATTAATAAAATGGGATTATTTAATACCCGCTGGTCTACGATTCTTCTGTTTGCAGGTACGGATATCATTTCCATTTATATCTTTTTACAGTTTCTGGAGAATATATCGTATTCACTGGATGAGTCGGCAATCATGGATGGAGCTTCGTATTTTAAGGTGTATCGGAAGATTATCTTACCATTGTTAAAGCCGGCGATCGTAACGGTAATCATTATTAAGGGTGTAGGCTTTTACAATGAATTTTACACACCATATTTGTATATGCCAAGCTCAGATTTAGCGGTTATTTCTACAGCATTATATAAATTTACAGGTCCTTACGGTTCGCAGTGGGAGATTATCTGTGCAGGAATTGTTATTACCCTTCTGCCGACCCTGATCATCTTCCTCTTACTGCAAAAGCAGATTTATGCAGGTATGACGCAGGGCTCTGTAAAAGAATAGGAGAAGCTTATGTCAAAAGTAAAGTTTATTGGAGGAAGTGCACTTCCAAATATTCCGTGGCAGGATAAACCGGAGAAAACCGGCGATGCTCCGATTTGGAGGTATACAGAAAATCCGATTATTGGAAGAAATCCGTTGAAAAATGTTGCCAGAATATTTAATTCGGCAGTTATGCCTTATAATGGAGAATTTATCGGTGTCTTCCGTGGGGAACAGGTGAATGGAATCCCCTATATCTATCTTGGTCACAGCCAGGACGGAATTCATTGGCAGTATGATGAAGAGAAAATACATTTTGTGGATGAAAACGGAAACGATTTTATGCCCAAATATGCCTATGATCCAAGGTTGGTAAAGGTAGAAGATATTTATTATATCATGTGGTGTACTGATTTTTACGGAGCGGCAATCGGCATGGCAAAAACTACCGATTTTAAGACATTTGTCAGAATAGAAAATCCGTTTATCCCGTTTAACCGGAATGCAGTGCTGTTTCCAAGGAAAATAAATGACAAGTTTATGTTGCTTTCAAGACCGAGCGACAGCGGGCATACACCGTTTGGGGATGTCTTCTTAAGTGAAAGTCCGGATATGGTCTATTGGGGCAGACACAGACATGTTATGGGTAAGGGTTCCGAATGGTGGGAATCCGTAAAAATCGGAGGCGGTGCGGCACCGATTGAGACTTCAGAGGGATGGCTTTTATTCTATCATGGGGTAAGTGGAACCTGTAACGGTTTTGTTTATAGTATAGGTGGAGCAATATTGGATATAGATAACCCATCTATTGTAAAATACAGATGCGAGAACTATTTACTGACGCCTGAAGAGTGGTATGAGGAAAGAGGTTTTGTTCCCAATGTATGTTTTCCGTGTGCTACGCTTCAGGATGCTGATACTGGAAGAATTGCAATTTATTATGGTGCAGCTGACAGTTATGTTGGTCTGGCATTTACGAAGCTGGAAGAGATTGTAGAGTATATTAAAGCTCACAGTGTTTTGAGTGAACAGGACAGTGAAATAGGAATCCGCTGATTTTATCATAAATACAGGAATAAAAGCTTTTTCTTTTATGGAAGGGAGTTAATGCTGCCTTAATCTTCCCCCCCCCCCTTTTTGGGCAGTATCTCCCTTCAAAATTAATGAAAAGAGTTTAGAATTTGGAAATCCACAGGGGGAATGCAGACCATTCTTTATGTTGGAAGATAAGGAGGTTACTGTGGTAGTTGATGAAGTAAAAAATGAATTTTTGAATCATGTGATTCCCTTTTGGGAAAAGTTGATAGATGAAAATAACGGGGGCTATTATGGATTGCTGGATTATGATCTGAAGCTGGATAAGACAGCAGAGAAAGGATGTATTTTAAACAGCCGGATTCTGTGGTTTTTTGCCAATGCATATCTTACCTTTGGAGATGATTCTTATTTGAGATATGCAGATCATGCTTATGCGTTCTTAGTGAAGTCCTGTTTGGATAAAGAAAATAAAGGTGTGTTCTGGTCATTGAATTATGACGGAACGGTATGTGACGGTACCAAACATACCTATAATCAGGCATTTGCCATATATGCACTGTCATCATATTATGATGCAGTAAAAAATGAGGAGGCTATGGAGCTTGCTCTAAGTCTGTACCATCTGATTGAGAGCCGGTGCAGGGATGAAATGGGATATCTGGAAGCATTTACAAGAGATTTCCAGCCGGTATCGAATGAGAAACTCTCTGAAAATGGTGTTGACGCTGCAAGGACTATGAACACACTGCTTCATGTATTTGAGGCTTATACAGAACTTTACCGAGTTAGCGGCAGGCAGCAGGTGGCAGACAGTATGCGTTTCATTCTGGATGTATTTGCAGATAAGATGTACAATGCGGAATTTGGGAGACTTGAAGTATTTTTTGATGATACCTATCATTCTCTGGCAGATGTGTACTCTTATGGACATGACATCGAGACGGCATGGCTGATTGACAGAGGATTAGAGGTTTTAGGAGATAAACAGTATACAGATAAATTGGAAAAGATAACGGCAAGGCTGACTGCCCAAGTATATAAGGAAGCTTTTGACGGCTGTTCTTTGCCGGTAGAGAGCTGTAATGGTGTGGTGGATGAAACCAGAGTATGGTGGGTACAGGCTGAGGCTATGGTAGGATTTTATAACGGATATCAGAAGAACCCGGAAAAAATTGAGTATATTAAGACAGTCCGGGCTCTGTGGGAATATATAAAGAACCATATCATTGATGAAAGAGAAGGCTCCGAATGGTTCTGGGAAGTGGACGGCAATGGGAATCCGACAAATCCAAAGCCGATTGTGGAACCATGGAAGTGCCCATATCATTCTGGCAGAATGTGTTTTGAATTGTTGAGGAGGAAAGCAGATGTTTAAAGAGGATTATAAAAAACAGTTATCCCGTTATGAGGAAATCATAAACAGAAAAAATAAAAAAACGGATTTTTATAACGGAATTTATGACAGATACGAATATCCGGTGCTTACTAGAGATCACATTCCGCTTACATGGAAATATGATTTAAATCCTGAAACCAACCCGTATTTTATGGAACGTCTTGGCGTGAATGCCGTGTTTAATGCAGGTGCTGTTTATCTGGATGGGAAATATTATCTGGTGGCAAGGATTGAAGGAAATGACAGAAAATCCTTTTTTGGTGTTGCTGTAAGTGATAACGGTGTAGACGGATTCCGGTTTATGGATTATCCGATTTTATTGGAGGATACCTGTGCAGAGGAAACAAATGTATATGATATGCGGCTGACTAAGCACGAGGATGGTTATATTTACGGTGTATTCTGTTCTGAGAGTAAGGATACGAAAAGCGGGGATTTATCTGCAGCTATAGCGGCAGCGGGAATTGTAAGAACAAAAGATATGGTGAATTGGGAGAGACTTCCCAACTTGAAAACCCTTCGTTCCCCACAGCAGAGAAATGTGGTACTGCATCCTGAGTTTGTGGACGGAAAGTATGCATTTTATACCCGTCCCATGGATGATTTTATTGATACCGGCTCAGGCGGTGGTGTGGGATTTGGATTGTGCGATGATATTATGAATCCTGTCATTGATGAAGAAATCATTACAAGTAAAAGAAAGTATCATACGATAACCGAGGCAAAAAACGGTGCTGGTGCCGTTCCCATCAAGACAGATAAAGGATTCATTCATATTGCCCATGGAGTGAGGAATACGGCAGCAGGTCTGCGTTATGTTATATATGCGTTTGCAACAGATTTAAAGGAGCCGTCCAAAGTGATTGCAGAGCCATCGGGATTCCTGATTGCTCCATTAGGTGAAGAACGGATTGGTGATGTAAGCAATGTGGTATTTACCAATGGTGCAGTGGTAAATGAGAATAATGAAGTATTCATTTATTATGCTTCATCAGATACCAGACTGCATGTGGCCACAACAACTATAGACAGACTGGTGGATTATGTATTCCATACACCCGAAGATCCAATGCGTTCTGTGCTTTGTGTACAGCAGCGCTGTGAACTTATCAAAAAGAATCTGGAATTTCTGGATTCTTTAGAATAGATATCTTAGGATATCCCCCTTTATAAATGTGTGTGGTTGTATTTCAAAGGTCCTGTTTTCCACTCTCCGTTTTTTGATATAGGCTGCCGGGCGGTTTGACCGGACGTCAATGGGAGCAGGACTTTGGGATATGACAAAAGGAGGTAAAGATGAAAGCAGCTGGTATTTTTTCTGATAATATGGTTCTTTTGCGGGACAAAGAAGTATGTGTGTTTGGAATAGGAGAGGAGAAAGAAAAGGTTCAGGTTGTAATAGATGATATAGAGGTCGTCACGGAGGTGACGGGAGGAAAATGGAGTGTACTTTTGCCGGCTCATCCGGCAGGTGGTCCATATGTGATGAGAATTACGGGCAATGCAGATGTGGTAGAGATTACCAATGTTTTATATGGTGAGGTATGGTTTGCAGGCGGACAGTCAAATATGGAACTGGAAGTTCAGAATGCTGATTTTGGCGGGGAAGAACTGGCAGAAGCGGATTATAGGGAAATCCGTTATTATAACGTGATCAAAACACCATATCTTGATGATGAAGTATTGGAGAAGGAATCGGCGCAAAGCTGGCATATGTGCAGGGATGGAGATTTTCGTGATATGTCCGCAGTTGCGTATTTTTTTGCAAAAAAAACTTATGAGCAGCTGAAAGTTCCGATAGGGATTATAGACTGTTATCAGGGAGGTACTTCTATTTCCTGTTGGCTTAGTGAAGAGAATTTGAGAAGTATTCCGGAGGGAAAGCCATATCTGGAAGAATATGAAAATGTGATCAACAGCCAGACGGAAGCAGAGTATGAGACTGCGTTGGAACAGTACAATCAGCGTCTGGATGCGTATAATTGCAGGGTTGAAAAGCTAAAAAAGGAAAACCCAGGAATTAAGATGGAAAAAATAAACGAGAAGGCTGGTGAGTATCCGTGGCCGCCTCCGATGGGCAGGAAATCCCTGTATCGTCCATGTGGTTTGTACACTACCATGATAAGCAGGGTATATCCTTATACTGTTAGGGGTTTTTTATACTATCAGGGTGAGGAAGACACTACAAAGACGAAACATTATGATAGTCTGCTTTTGCAGCTGATTGCTCAGTTTCGGAAGGACTGGCAGGATTCCTCCCTGCCCTTTGTGATTGTCCAGCTTCCGATGTTTATTGCAAAAAATGAAGAAGAGGACTATACTTGGGCAAAACTAAGGCTCGCACAGGAATATGTATATCATCTGGTTCCATATACAGTACTGACAGTGCTTCTGGATTTGGGAGAGTATGACAACATCCATCCCACGGATAAAAAGACACCGGGAACCAGACTGGCACTACAGGTACTGGAAAAAATTTATCAGGAGCCGATTGAGGGAAGTCCTATGTTCTTTCGCTTTGCAGAGCCCATACGGAATAAGGTCTCGCTTACTTTTGTTAATACTTATGGAGGGATAAAGAGTATGGATAATGGACTACAGGATATTCGGGAGGCGGAAATTGAGGGAATGCCTGTAGGGTTTGAATTATCGGAAAACGGTGAGAACTGGTATCCTGCCAGTGCAGTGATTCAGGGCGAACAGATTACGGTCTGGAATGAAAAAACTGCGTCTCCTGTATATGTCAGGTATGGTTATTTTAATTATGGAAAAGTAAATGTTTATAATGGGGCAGGATTACCACTTGCACCTTTTTGTGAACAAATCTGAGAGGAGGAACAACAAGGATGGATTACACACAGGTATATGAAAGCTGGTTGGAGGACAGGTATTTTGATGAAGAGACCAAAAAGGAACTACTGGATATTGCGGGAGACGAGAAGGAGATAGAGGATCGTTTTTACCGGGAGCTGGAGTTTGGAACAGGCGGGCTTCGCGGGCTCATCGGTGCGGGAACCAACCGGATGAACATCTATACAGTGCGGAAGGCCACTCAGGGTCTGGCTAACTATGTGATCAAGTCAAACGGGCAGGAAAAAGGAGTCGCCATCGCCTATGATTCCAGGAGGATGTCCACAGAGTTTGCAAAAGAAGCCGCACTGTGCCTGAACTCCAATGGGATCAAGACGTATATTTTTGAAAGCCTGCGTCCCACACCGGAGCTGTCCTTTGCAGTGAGGGAGCTGGGATGTATTGCCGGGATCGTTATTACGGCCAGCCATAATCCGGCGGAATACAATGGATATAAGGTGTACTGGGAGGATGGGGCCCAGATTACGCCGCCTCATGATAAAAATATTCTGGCTCATGTGGCAGCGGTAAAAAGCTTCTCCGAGGTATCTACGATAGAAGAACAGGAAGCCATTAAACTGGGATTATATAACGTGATTGATCCTTCGATGGATGACCGTTATATGGAGGAGTTGAAGAGACAGAGCATCCACCCTGAGATCATCAGGGAGATGGCAGAAGATATTAAGATTGTTTATACGCCGCTTCATGGCACGGGTAATCTTCCTGTCCGAAGAGTGCTGAAAGAATTAGGGTTTAAACAGGTCTATGTGGTGGAGGAGCAGGAGAAACCGGATGGTGATTTTCCGACAGTCCCCTATCCTAACCCGGAGGATCCGGAAGCATTTGCCCTGGCTCTTAAGCTGGCAGAGGAGGTGGATGCAGACATTGTGCTTGCCACGGACCCGGATGCAGACCGTCTGGGTGTTTATGCGAAGGACAGTAAAACAGGAGAATATGTGAGTTTTACCGGAAACATGTCGGGCATGCTGATCGCGGAATATATCTTGAGGGAGAAAAAGAAAAATGGGACATTACCGGAAAATGCTGCCCTGGTAAAGACCATTGTCACAACGAATATGGCGGATGTGCTGTGCCGGGACTATGGTGTGAAGCTGATAGAGGTGCTGACTGGCTTTAAGTTCATTGGTGAGCAGATACGGCTGTTTGAAGAGAATGACAGCTATTCCTATATATTCGGACTGGAAGAAAGCTATGGATGTCTGGCGGGAACCTATGCCAGGGATAAGGATGCCTGCGTAGCGGTCATGATGCTCTGTGAAGTGGCAGCTGCCTACAAGGCGGAAGGAAAAACACTCTGGGACGGGATGCTGGAGATTTATGAGAAGTATGGATATTTCCGTGAAGACCTTCAGACCATTACGCTGAAAGGGATATCCGGAGCGGAGCAGATAAAGGAGATCATGGAAAAGCTGCGGAATGACCCGCCGGCAGTTATCGGAGGGATCAGGGTAAAAGAAATCCGGGATTACCAGTCGTCTCTGGCAAAGAATCTGGAAACAGGAGAGGAAAAGGGGATTACCCTGCCGAAGTCCAATGTATTGTATTTTGAAATGGAGAATGACTGCTGGTGTTGTGCAAGACCGTCCGGGACGGAGCCGAAGATCAAGTTTTATATGGGCGTGAAGGCGGACAGTCTTTGCGGGGCAGATGAACTGTTAAAGAAGGTAAAAGAGGATCTGACAGGTAGGACACAGTGACTGCGGTATACGGAATATCCAGAGGGAACAGAGGATATCCGGGAGAGGAAGGAAAAAATGGAGATATTGTTTTTGGAGCCGGTATTTAAGCAGATGGTCTGGGGAGGGAGCCGGTTAGGTTCCGTGTTCGGATACGACATACCCGGGGAAAATACCGGAGAATGCTGGGCAGTGAGTGCCCATCCTGCGGGGGAAAGCAGGATAAAAAACGGAGAGTATGCGGGATATACACTGGGCAGGCTGTGGAAGGAAAAAAGGGAACTCTTTGGTAATGCAGAGGGGGAAGTATTTCCACTGCTTACCAAGATCATAGATGCAAAGGAAGATCTAAGCATACAGGTGCATCCAGATGATGCGTATGCAGGGGAGCATGAGAACGGCGCCTTGGGAAAGACGGAATGCTGGTATGTGCTGGATTGTGATGAGGATGCCACGATTGTGATCGGACACCATGCAGGGAGTCGGGAGGAATTAAGGAGGATGGTCAAAGAAGGGCAGTGGAAGGAACTGATCCGGGAAGTGCCGGTAAGAAAAGGGGATTTCTTCCAGATTAATCCGGGATGCGTGCATGCCATCAAGGGAGGGACGATGATACTGGAGACCCAGCAGAACAGCGATATCACCTATCGTCTATATGATTATGACCGCCTGAGCAACGGGAAAAAAAGAGAGCTGCATATCGAAAAGAGCCTGGATGTGATAGAGGTTCCTTATAAGGAAGCGGTGACGGAAGAAAAGCGTGGAGGAGGAAGTGCCAATACATGGTTTGAGGAGCTGGTGGAATGTTCTAAGTATACGGTGTGGAAGGGCACGGTAAAAGGAAAGGAGATACTAAAACAAGACAGGAGTTTCATGCTTGTTTCAGTAATAGAAGGAAGCGGATCTATCGGGAGCACGCCGGTAAGGAAAGGAGACCATTTCATTCTGCCCTGTGGTTTCGGGGAAGAAGAGGTGTGCGGTGACTTTACGGTGATCTGTTCCGCAGTTTAAAGGTAATGCAAAGTGGGCAGGTAATCAATTTTGTGAAGCAAAATCGGTTGCAAAAAAAGGAGGATAGCGTATGAGAAAGAAAACAAGAGTGAGGTGTTTTGCCACAGGACTGGCACTGGCTGTTGCACTGTCAACATCAGGCACAGGCTTGTATGGTGGAATTCCACAGGTGTCAGCCGCAATATGGCAGGCAGGAGAGAAGCAGACAACAAATTCTATAGTCTGTGGAGAAGAAGAAAGCTGGGATTCAGCAGAAACAAAAGCAAGTGTAAGCTATGCCGGTACAAAAAAACAGCTGGCAAAAGGAACTCAGCTTACATACAAAATGACCATAAGTGACGAAGAATACCAATCTCTGGAAGAGGGGTATTTAAAGGTACAGGCAGTTATTCAGCAGGAAGAGGCTTGGAATGAAGATACCGTATTAAAACTGGGATGGCCTATGTTTTATCAAAAAGATTTTACACAGAACGAGGATGGAACGTGGACAACTTCAGTTGAATTTGAAGTGACAGAAGAAATAGAAATATTCCATTCCCTGTTAATTGATGTAGTGGGAACCTTTTTTGACGGTGATATTGACATTACTGATGTTGAGCTGAAGGATCCAAATGAAAGCTGGACGGCTGAAGGAACCATAACAAATGAGGTAACTTTTGGAGATGCCGAGGACTGGGATACGTGGGACAATACATTAAGAGCAACCTTTGACGGCAACAATGAAAAGGTTGAGGCAGGCACGGATATGAGTTTCGTTATGACAATGAGTGCGACTGCTTATGCCACAATGAAAGAAACGGATTATATTAAATTACAGGCAGTTCTATTTCAGGAAGCCGATAATTGGGATACTGTAGAGAAACTGGGATGGCCAATGTTTGCGCCTGCTGACTTTACAGAAAACGAAGACGGTACTTACAGTACTAAGGTTAAGATGACTGTAGAAACAGGAATTGATACGTTCCATTCATTGCTGATACAGGGTGTAGGAACAGGATTTTCCGGATCGGTGGCCATATCAGATCTGTCTTTTACCAAAAAAGCAGACGATCCAGTCCTGACACCGCAGGAGCCGACAGTATTGGCAGATTTTGCCACAGGTATTGAAGGCTGGGCAGGAGAAGCAGGTTACGATTATTCCCATGGAAATGCTGCATCGGAAAAGAAGGAAGAGGCAGCAGAGGCTGAATGGGATGAAGAGTCACAGAGTCTTAAGATGATAGTAGATTATTCGCAGGATACTGCTTCAGGCTGGAGTGAAGCAAAGATAAAAGGAACATTTACTCCGGTCAGCGTGGCAAATTATAATCTGGTTACTATTACCCTGCGTTACCCGTCTTCCATGGAAACTGTAAGAACCAAATTTTTTATGAGCGATACTACGGGAAAGACGGAGGTATTGAACGGAGAAGGCTCCTTCAGGACAAAGACAGTGAAGGATTTGGGGAATGGCTGGTCAACAGTAACGATCAGAGGAGAATTTACACCGAAAGATTTAGAGGTTGATAACCTTACTATTGGTATTGTGGGACCATATGCAGATTTAGAATGTGTTTATATCGATGATGTAAAGTTAGGGCAGCTGGATGCATCTGAGGACTATGTTGCCATAACAGAAAAAGTAAAAGAGACAGTAGACAAGGCAGATTTAACAGGAATGGCAGCGAATGTGAAGCTGGTGGATGGAAATGCAACAGATGAGGCAAAGGCGTTAGCTGCATATTTGATGGGACTGCAAAACAGTGGTCAGGTGTTGTTTGGTCACCAGAATTCCACATTCCGTTCAGTAAGGGATAATGGTGTGACCTCTGATGTTAAAGATGTTACCGGTTCGGAGGCAGGACTGTTTGGTATTGATACTCTGGCACTTGCAGGAATAGAGACTAGTCAGACTACCAGACAGGATGCACTGGATGCTTCCATAGCAGCTTCGGTAAAAGCATACAATGGTGGGTCTATCGTCAGTTTGTCCTGTCATATGCCGAATTTTACCAATAAGAAGATTACGGAAACGGGAGATGAGAAGTACCCGTATGATTTTACAAAATGTGATTTTTCAGAGTCAAAAGATTTAACACCTTGTGCAGATTACATTTTAGAAGGCGGAGAATATAATCCCCAGTATAATGCATATCTGGATATCATAGCTGATTATGCGTTAGCATTGCAGGAAAAAGGAATTCCGGTATTGTTCCGTCCATTCCATGAAAACAGCGGTGGCTGGTTCTGGTGGGGGACTTCTACCAGTGTGGAGTCTTATCAGGCAATCTGGAGATATATGGTCAATTATTTAGAGGAAAAAGGCGTGCATAATTTCCTGTATGTATATTCTCCAAACGGACCTATATCCAGTGAGGCAGAATATCTGGAGCGTTATCCGGGAGATGCTTATGTGGATGTATTAGGCTTTGATTATTATGATGATTATGCAGATGCAGATGTGTATACAGGAGATGTATTTTTTGAGGCATTGGCAGGAAGCTGTGATATAGTGGCAGGACTGGCGGAAGAAAAAGGAAAAATTCCGGCTATTGCAGAAAGCGGCATCCGAATTACCGGGGCAGGCAAGGACAGCCTGATGGTAACCGGTAATCCGACTACAGGAAAAGACTGGTATAATAAATTGGTAAATACCGCTTCTTCCCATGGCATTCCGTATTTCCTGTTATGGGCAAACTTTGACAGTGCGAATTTCTTCATCCCATATAAATTTAATGATACAATGGGACAGGAAATGATCAATGAATTTATATCTTCTTATAACAATGAGAAATCTGTTTTTGGTAACGGAACCAACTTCTATGTTTCAGGCGAGAGTGGTGCGGCAGATGCAGCAGTCAGCAAAGCAGATAGCGTTACGTTAAGTGGATATAGTGAAGAAATAACAGGTTATATGATTTCACCGAAGAATTATGCGGTGATAAAAGAACCATTTGAGATGAAAGCATCTGTTAAGAATGCAAAGAAGGTTGAATTCAGGATTCAGACAGCAGAAGGAAAAGAAGCTGTCACCGTTTCTGCTTCGGCACAGGGAAATATTTACACAGGAGTATTAACGAAGGAAATTCTTGCAGCACTTGGAGAGACCAGTACAGGCATCGTTACGCTGATTGCAGATGGACAGGAACTGGGACAGGCAAGATTTATCAACTTTAATAAAGATGCAGATGTAATGCCGCAGACGGTATTTGATGATTTTGAGTATTACTATGGTAATAACGGGTTGTTACAGAGCAAATACGGTTCTCACAATTCTGCTTCAAACTGTAGCTCTTCCATGACTCTGGATAGTGAGAATAAGGTACAGGGTGATTACAGCGGTGTATTTAATTATAAGCTTACTTACAAGGGGTCTGAGGTATGGACCGGTGGTCTTGGACGTGTATTGGACGCAGATAAGACGGATTTTTCCAATTACAATGCGATTTCCATGTGGGTAAAACCGGACGGTAACGGACAAAAGCTGGTACTTCAGCTGAACGATGATTATGAAGCATACCTGACGGATTTTGTAAAAGGAGATAAGGCACAATATGTTACAATTCCGTTTAGTAAGTTTATTAAAAAGGGTGGAACGACAGCGGTAGATCCATCCGGAATCAAGAGCTTTAAGATATGGTGTAATTCCGTACCGGGCAACTACAAAGGTGATAAGGATGAAAGCGGAAATTATACAGTAGAAGGCAAGATTTATTTTGATGATATCAAAGCAGTGAAGATCAGTGAAGAGGATTTAGCGAAGACGGATGCAAACGGTCTGATCATCAGTGATAAACCGTTAAAAGATTTATTGGATAGTACGAAACCGGAAGAGCCAGAGAAACCTGGACCGCAGGAACCGGCACCTGGACCAGGAACAACCAATCCACCGACTGAGCAGATTCCTCCTACAACACAAGCTCCTGTTACAGGTGAACAGGGACCGGATATTGAGGCATCAAAGGCATCCACATCCAATATAACCTTAAGCTGGAAGGCAAATGACAAAGCAGCCGGTTATTATGTATATATCTATGACAAGAGTAAAAAGAAATATGTTAAAGTTGCAGATACGGCGAAGCCGACCGCTAAGGTTAGCAAAATAAGCGGTAAGAAATTAAAAGCTGCAACGGAATACAAATTTAAGGTAACTGCATATCAGATTACAGATGGCAAAAAGGTCGAAATTGCAGATTCCACATTTTTACTTACCACGGCAACTGCACCAAAGAAGGTCAGCTTTAGCAGTCTGAAGAAAAAAGGTACTAATAAAGCAGTCCTGAAATGGAAAAAGGTATCAGGTGCTTCCGGCTATGAAATTTATATGAAAACCGGAAGTAAAGGAAAATATAAACTGGTTAAGACCATCAAGAAAGGAAAAACGGTAAGTTATACGAAAACCAAATTAAAGAAGAAGACAAAGTATTATTTTAAGGTTCGAAGCTTTAAGAGTGTTTCGGGTAAAAAGGTGTATGGTGCTTATTCAAGAACCAGAAGTATTAAATTGAAATAAAACAAAAGGGGATATCAACAAACAAAAAACAGTGTGATATCCCCTGTTTTAACTTAAATATATGAAAGGAAGGGAAAAGCATATGAAATATATTAAGGGATTTACATTTGCACCGTTTTGTGAAAAGGGTGTTTTGGCGAAGGAGAGCAGTTATCAAAGCCTGAAAGTGATGCAGGAAACGACAGGCTGTAATACTGTGATTTTTGCTCCTGTGGGATGGCAGGAAACGGCACATTCGGAATCCATTGATTTTGAATCGGATGCTACCTGTGGGGATGAGGAATTATGCAGTATGATTAGTTTTGCCAAGGAATTGGGACTGATGGTGGGTATTAAGCCTACGGTGAACTGTAAAGATGGAACATGGCGTGCACATGTTAATTTTTTTGATGAAGACGTGCCCTGTGAACCGAAATGGTGTAACTGGTTTGCTTCGTATACAAAATTTCAGCTTCACTATGCAAAGCTGGCGCAGGAAACGGACTGTGATATTTTTATCGCAGGCTGTGAAATGGTAATGTCAGAGCGCAGGGAGGAAGAATGGAGGCAGCTGATTTCGGATATCCGGCAGGAATATAAGGGACTGGTGTCTTATAATACAGACAAATATCAGGAACATAATGTGAAATGGTGGGACTGTGTAGATGTGATTTCATCCAGCGGCTATTATCCGATAGATGATTGGAAGGGTCAGCTGGAAAGAATTGAAAAGGTAGTAAAGAAATTTGACAAACCATTCTTTTTTGCAGAGATGGGATGTATGTCGGTAGAGGGTTCTTCGTCAGTACCAAATGACTGGTATATGACCGGTGAGGCTGATCAGGCAGACCAGGCAGAGTGGTTTCAGGCAATGTTTGAAGAGGTTGAAAAGAACACATGGGTCGGGGGTCTTGCAATCTGGTCATGGAGTGATACTTTATTTGAAAAACAGGAGGCAGAGAACGATAAAGGATATGAAATTTATGGGAAGAAGGCATTGGAGGTGGTGAAGGAACACTTTAGCAGATTGTAATGATCTGCTAAAGAAAAAGTGGCTGAGATAGTGACAGTAATCCGTATTATGTATCCAGGCAGGGATATTAATAAGCAGTTAAGGGCGTACACAATAATATAAATGGAAACAAGAAAAATCCATAAGATTCTTTTCAAAAAGATATTTCGGGTAAAACTAACCGAAATATCTTTATTAAAACTTGAAATGTTGAAATTTTTAATATATATTTTAGAAGAAATTTAGGGATAAACTAACTTGTGATTTATATGTAACCGGAAGTAATGCGAAGTTTCTTTCAAGGGATATAGTAACGGAATTTGGCGGCAGAGGCGATGAGTTTCACATGTATCCGTTGAGTTTCTCAGAGTTTATGACCATATATAACGGAAATCACTACGATGGATGGAATGAATATATTGCTTACGGAGGTATTCCACTGGTGGTTTTGGCAGAAACTGAGGAACAGAAGATGACAATGCTGGATGTGAAATAGAGGTTAAGAAATAAAACGGTATGATTGCTGACATAATGGTAACTTTTTGCTATAATATTAAAGCAGTAGAAGAGAAAGGGCGGTATGGAAATGGGAATTTATCTGAATCCGGATAATAGCAGATTTGCAAAAGTGGTAAATTCAGAAATCTATGTGGATAAAACGGAACTGATTGCTTATATGAATCATGTCTTAAATACATTACAGGGGTATATCTGCGTAAGCCGCCCGAGGCGTTTTGGCAAATCGGTTACGGCTGATATGTTGGCAGCATATTATGGAAAAGGCGATTCAAAAGCGTTGTTTGAAGGATTAAAGATTGCTAAGGATAAAACATTTCTTACACACTTAAATCGGTATAATATGATATTTCTAAATATGCAGGAATTTTTAAGCCGGACGGGCAGTATGGAAGAAATGCTCGCATTGCTGAGAAAATCGGTTTTGTGGGATTTAAAAAATGCCTATCCGGACGTCAACTATTTTGATGACGCAGATTTGGTTCGGAGTATGCAGGATATCTATACAGCAGAACAAACCCCGTTTATTATCGTTATCGATGAATGGGACTGCATTTTCCGTGAATATAAGAAGGATGAAAAAGCCCAGAAAGGATATCTTGATTTTTTGAGGGATTTGCTGAAAGATAAAGGCTTTATCCATCTGGCTTATATGACAGGTATTCTTCCGATAAAAAAATATGGCACGCATTCAGCACTTAATATGTTTTCGGAGTTTTCTATGACCAATCCAAGACAACTGGCATCCTTTGTGGGATTTACAGAAAAAGAAGTACAGGAGCTTGCGATAAAATATCACCGTGACATGGCAGAATTAAAGGAATGGTATAATGGCTATCAGTTTGATGGTGTTGGCGCTATATACAGCCCCAAATCGGTTGTAGAGGCAGTTTTGTCCGGCGTTTGTGATGTGTACTGGAATAAGACTGAAACTTTTGAGGCTCTGCGCCTTTACATTGACATGAATTTTGAAGGTTTAAGGGATGATGTAATTGCTATGTTATCGGGGGAAAGTGTTCCGGTAAATACAGACAGCTTTTCCAATGATATGGTAACCTTCGCAAACAAGGATGATGTATTTACGCTTCTGGTTCATCTTGGATATCTCGGATACCATTTTGATGAAAAGACGGTATTTATTCCAAATCATGAGATACGGAGGGAATTTGTAAATGCGATATCTGTTTCTGATTGGGGAGAAGTGTCCGAAGCACTCCGTGTATCTGCCAGAACCCTTCAGGCGGTTTGGAACATGCAGCCAGAGCAGGTGGCGAAAGGAATCGAGCAGGCGCATTTTGAGACATCCCATATCCAGTATCATGATGAGAATGCATTGAGTTATACGATATCTCTTGCTCTTTATGCGGCAAGGAATTTCTACACATTGCATAGGGAATTTCCAGCAGGAAAGGGGTTTGCCGATATGGTATTTTTACCAAGAAAGAAATTCCCGGATAAACCGGCAATTGTGGTGGAACTCAAATGGAACAAAAGTGCAAAAGGAGCGATTTCCCAGATTAAGGAGCGGCAGTATTGTAAAAGTTTAGAGGAATATCAGGGCAACCTGTTGTTGGTTGGGATTGATTACGATAAGAAGACAAGAAAGCACGAATGTGTGATTGAGGAAAGGCAAAAGGAGCGTTGAATTAGGGCGTATGAAATGAAACTGTTTCATACGCCTTTTAAAATACGTTTTTCAAACTAATCATGCTTATTTCGGGGATAAGCTTCTTTTTGGTCGGTCAGACCGGCTAAATAGTCCATACTGGTATCTAAATAAAGCGGATTCCATAAACTATTGGGAGCCTAGATTTCTGCCATAATATAAAACGGATGTGTGAAAGCAGCACATTTCTGGAAAAGACATCCAAGATATCCTTATCTTTAAGCGGTAAACGGGCAGTCATCATGGACATGGACAGCGGTAAGGTAGTACACAGTAAAAATGCAAAAGAAAAATGCCATAATGCCAGTACCACGAAGCTGATGACTGCCATTGTGGCAGTGGAGAAAAATAAGTCATTGAAAAAGAAGAGTTATTCCTTCAAAAGCATAGGTGGCAGATACCATTCTTTCACCAGCACGAATCATTTGCTGAGCAGTAAGGATAAGAGTGTTGCCACAGTTGACAAGAATGGCAGGGTAACTGCTAAAAAAGCAGGAAAAACTGTAATTTCTGCTAAGATTTATAGTAAAACACTGAAATGCAGGATTACAGTGAGTGAGCAGAATGAGTAGATTTGATTATAATTAAAAGAAAATTTTTATAGATTGCATTATTAAAAATTTTCTTTTAACCAGTCGGTCTTTGTAGTAAAATACTATTAGTGGCAAATGGATAAAAGCATTAGAAGAAGATTATAATAAGTCACCGGATATTGTTGTAAAAGCAGTGCATTGTACGGTTTGTGCAGATGGGAAAATTATGGCAGATTTTATCGTTTTAACATTATTGGGAGCAGCAGTCTTCTTTGTTCTTCGATACCGCTGGAAAAGCGGAAAAGAAGGCAGCTGTAGCTGTGGCTGCGGCGGAACAAGCGAAGGCTGCAAGTCGTGTAAAAAAAGAAATATAAAATAGTATTTGGATTTATCTGTTCGTGGTTATAAAAAAGCAGACAGATTACTAATTTCCGAAATGATGAATGTATCTGATGCTATTCAAGGTATTTTTGAATATATTTGATGATATTGCATAGAGAGAAAGAGTTGAAATTGTGAGGAAGAATAAATGGATATAGCCTTATATTATCAAGAAAAAGGAAATAAAGAGCCGTTTATCCTTTTGCACGGGAACGGAGAGAATGGCTCATATTTCAAGAATCAAATAGATTATTTTAGTGATAGATACAGAGTGATTGCTTTAGATACACGAGGCCACGGTAAATCACCAAGAGGTAATGCACCTTTTACTATTGAGCAGTTTTCCTGTGACTTATACGATTTTATGGAAAGTCTTGAAATTTCAAATGCAGTTATTTTGGGATTTTCAGACGGAGCAAATATAGCAATGAAATTTGCAATAAAATATCCCAATAGGGTAAAGGCGTTGATATTAAACGGGGGAAATCTGAATCCGAAAGGAGTAAAAAGAGCGACACAAATTCCAATCGAAATAGGATACAAAATAGCAAGACGATTTGCTTCAAAATCGACAGATGCAAAAAAGAATGCTGAAATGCTTGGTTTAATGGTTAATGAGCCGAATATTGAACTAAATGAATTATCAAAAATAACAGCCCCCACGCTCGTAATTTGTGGAAGAAGTGATATGATCAAGGAATCCCATACAAAAGAGATTGCGGAAAATATACCTAATGCAAAATTATCTATTATTAAAGGTAATCACTTTATTGCAAATAAGAGATATGCTACATTCAATAAAGAGGTTGAAGACTTTTTGCAAATAATTCAATAAATTCCCGATTTGGTAATGGCATTGGATTTTTCAACATTGGGTTATTCAGGTATTGGAAAATTCAACAATGAATAGGACGACAGTTTGTACAGCATTATTGACCAACGTATCAAGCCCTTCAGGAAAACTTTCATAGATATAATGAATCAGTTTATTCAGCTTATTGATACACATTGAATAAACCCTAATATACTTTTCCTTCTCAATCATCAGTATCTACTGGCTGTCCATCAATTCAATCACCCACACATCTGGCAGATCTGATACAATAGTCGACACCAGATTAATCCAGCTTTTACACTTGTTTAATATAATCGCATCACTGGAAATCACTCCCGCCAGCTTCTCCAATACTCTATCCACATCATTGATAATCTCTACAGATACGTCAAAATCATATTCATCCGCAATTTCCAGAATCAGTGCCTTTAACCTGCCGGAATTTGATACAGGTGCATCCAGATAAAATACAGCTTCACCGATTTCGATTTTTTTCAGCTGTTCAAAAATCAGGCGAACCGCCTGTTCTGTTTTGTCAATAATACGGTAGGTTCCCCTAAGCCCTGCCAAATCCCTGATTGTTTCATCACAGCAATGAAATAACAGGGAACCGGATAATGCAACCTCTAAAGAAATTATCGTATTAAAGCCATCAACATGTACGGTCATTCCCTCTGTTCCCTTTTCCAGCATTTTTTCCTTCCGTTTTTGAACATCTGTGTTACAGGATATACTTCTTGCCAAAGCCAGACGCTGCCTTTCTGAAAACATGTAATGGTTGCCGACAAATGTTGTTGCATTCTTCACTGCATATCCTCGATCTAACAGATACCGGGTATCCTTTGCCGCATCTTTCAAATGTTCTAACTGTATCCCCGTAAATTCCTTTTGGTCACTAGGAACATAGCCTCTTTTTACAATCTTCCTTGTATCCATTATTTCACCTTTCAAGTTCCGCTGTTTTTCCACTTTAAACATTAATATCTGTATCTAAAGCCCTGTCGAGTTCACAAATACATAGCTGCAATCATCCGATAATTCTTCCCTGAACTGATAGCCTAATCCATTAAAGTTCTTTGCCGACTCTATATTTTCAGACTGTCTGCTGGCGAGGAACCGAACCATTTCCCCCCTTGCCATTTTTGCAAGAGTCCCCTTTTGCCTGACTTTCCCATCTATCAGCTCGCCAAAGATACAGGTTACAATTTTCTGTTTTCCCTTGTTATAGGTCGTAATGCATTTACTATATTCCTTGGAAGCAAGATTTAAAATACAGTCTGTTTCCTCACAAAGAGCATCAAACAGTTTATGATTCCAAAACTGATACAGCGTATCTGTCTCATAATGCAACAGCTTACTTTGCATTTCCAGTCTGTATGGCACAATCCCATCAAATGGTTTTAGTATCCCATAAAAGCCTGACAAAATACGAAGATGCTCCTCTACATATAAAAGCTCCTGTTTTTCCATTACCTGTGGTGCCATATACTGATACTGAATCCCTTCATATGATAAAACAGCGGGCGTAAGTGCTTTTTTCAAATCCATTGTCTGCAATCGCTCATAATTGAGTGTGGCTATCTTATCATTACATTTCCAGATTGTTTTTAACGCCCCATAATCCAATGACTTCAAATACTCTGCCAGTTTTTCTGCCTCCGGTAAGAATTGAGGAAGACTGTTCCATGCAAGCAAATCAGTCTCTATATTCATTTTTTTTGCTGGGGATATAATAATTCGCATTCTGCTTTTCCTCTTTTTGTCTGTAACAGCCGCCACAAATACTAAATATTTTTATCACATGATAAAAATATCATATATGGAGATATTTATCGTGTCAACCCATAGTTTTCCTGCATTTTCACAAGATGCAGGTGATGAGCCGGGCAGCCCCACTAGTGCGGATATTTGGCGAATGCTGCGAGGTTCAAATACCCCATCCCTTCGGAGCGGACTTGCTAAGAGAAGCCAGGTCATGTCCCGTTACTCTGCTGCGAGGTATTTAACGGAATGATATTATAGTAGAACATATTGCGTGCTGTAAGCAACGGGATAAGTAACCTCACTTCAGCTGCCAAATGTGCAAGCACGCTTGGATCGCTGTTTGCGGAAATAAGCAAAAAATAGTCAGTATATAAAATGTTAACCTGAAATGCAAAACAGGGTTGACAAATGGAAAAACCGGCTGTATGATATGGAAATATAATGTCAACTTACATTTTGGAAAAGGTTAACAATTGAGAGGGAGATATGACAGATTTCTTAAAATTGGCTGCGGGCTTATCAGTTTATAACGATGGAAGATATAATGGATATGCCATCGGCAGGGCATATTGGCAGTTAGAAGGGCAGATACATACTGTTGAAAGCAGAATGCAATCAGAAAAAGATGGTTATGCGGTAATAGAAGTGAAAGGATTTGACAAGGTCCATAATCCGGCGGGCAGGCTGACTGTTACCTTGATGAAATCAGATGGCTTGTTCCATGAAAACAGAGTGCCTCAAAAACAATCTGATGTGGATGAGTGGTTTTGCTTTACATGGGCTCAGGCAGAGAATTATTTAGAACAGGTACAGGATACCAATCCCATACACAGGGGAGAAGGGGCTGTCGTGCCAGGACTCATGCTGATTGATTTGATACTGGATAAAGGGTTCATTTCATTAGGAAAGCAGGGATATACCATGCGTTTTAAGGCACCCATGTTTATGGGCTCTCATTTTATATGTCTGGTGCAGGGGAAGAAGATTCTTGTAGAATCACCGGATAAGGGAATATGTTATGCAGAGGTTATCTTTAGTTAAGAAGAGCTGACGTTATAGGGTTTTACGAACGAAAGGGGAATATACGATGAAATCAAAGTTTTCTACAGCACAGCTTACAAAAATGGCATTGATGACGGCATTTGTGAGTGTGGCATCCTATATTGTCATACCACTGCCATTTACCACGGCCAGCATTACAGGGCAGACTCTGGCGGTAAATCTGGTGGCACTGGTTCTGACACCGGGAGAAACATTTTTTACAATGATATGTTACTGGCTGCTTGGACTTGTGGGAGCACCTGTTTTTGCAGGAGGGACTTCCGGTCCGGGTAAAATGTTTGGTCCTACCGGAGGGTATTATATTGGATTTGTTGTGGCGACGGTTCTGATCGCTTTATTAAAAGGGCAGAAATATGATATAAAAAGGTATTTACTTGTTATGGTTCTGATTGGGATACCAGTCATTAATGGAATGGGATGCATCTGGATGAAATTTGCGGCAGGGATGACATGGAAGTCAGCATTTGCAGCAGCCGTACTTCCGTTTATCCCATTGGATATCCTGAAATGTGTTGCGGCAGCTCTGATTGCCAGACCGGTTCAGAGTGCATTTTATATGATGGAGGATTACAGTGGAAATAAGAAAACGAGACCTCCAAAAGCAGAAGTATAAAAGGAAAGAGTTATATTAAGTTAGATAGGAACAGGTGGATGGAATGGAACGGGTTTGCATAGCAGGCGGGCTTAGAAGTTATATCGGTGTAGAAAATGGAATATATCGGAATCTGAGTGCAGAACAGTTAGGAGCGTTTGTGCTCCGGGAAATATTGTATAAATATCAGGTGCCAGAGGAGGATATCGGGTTTGTGATAGCCGGAAACGGAGTTGGTGCCGGAGGCAATCTGACACGGCTGATGATGCTGGAGGCAGGTATCAGGGAAGAGATTCCTGCGATGACCGTGGATGTTCAATGCGGCTCCGGTTTGGAAGCAGTTTCGGCAGCGGCAGCAAAGATTGAGTGCGGTCTGATTGAAACGGCGATCGCAGGTGGATTTGAGAGCTGTTCCACAAAGCCTGTACGTATAAGAAACCCACATCATCCGGATTATATGGGAAATGAGAACTATGATATAAGAGAATTGTTTGAACATGGGAATGCTTACCGGACTGCAAAATTTGTACCGGGAAAGCCGGATGAACTTGCCATGTTCCGTGGTGCCGAGGATGTGGCTGCTTTATGGAAAATGGATAAGCACCGGTTGAACCGTTATGTGATCACGAGTCATGAAAGGGCCGCGAAAGCGGCAAAGGACAGGGAACTGCAAGAGATGATTGCAGCTCCCTGCTTTGCGTATGAAGAAAAAGGGGCAGGCAGGAAAATGTTCGGGAAAGATGAAGGAATTCGTCCGGATATATCGGAGCGGCTTCTCAATCGTCTTCCCATGCTGATACCGGGAGGAGAATACATTACGGCAGGAAATTCCTGCCTCACACATGACGGGGCGGCATTTGTACTGCTTTGTTCGAAAGAATATCTGACCACTCATGGATTATCTAAAAAAGCAGAAATTGTGGATGTGGTATCGGCAGGAGGTTCCCCATGGAGGAGCCCGGAAAGTATCCTGCCGGCAATTGATCAGCTGCTTGCGAGGAATCATTTAACCGTAGAGGAGATAACGGCATGGGAATATAATGAAGCATTTGCAGTCATTGATTATTTGATGGAAGAGAAGTATGGAAAGGATTGCGGGAGATATAATATTTTTGGAGGCGCACTTGCTTACGGACATCCTTATGGGGCATCCGGGGGTATCATTATCCTGCATCTGTTAGAAGCCATGCGGAAACTGGAGCTGCCTGACATGGCAAAGAGACATGGGCAGGGAAAGTACGGGATTGCTGCAATAGCAGCGGCGGGAGGAATCGGAACGGCGATGCTTTTGAAGGCATGAAGGAGCGGATAGTGAATGGGTAAAAACGGTGAAAGATATGGATTACAGGAAAATGCTGGAAGCACAGCCACAGGATAAAACAGCGGTTATTGAGAATGGGCAGTCAGTGACCTATCGTGAATTACTGGAGCTGTCGGAAGAAAAGAAAAAACGGATTTTAGAGGAAACGAAATCAGGGACAGTGGCACTTTTCGAACAAGAGAGAAAAGAAGATATAAAAAAACAATTGTATTTTATTAAGGAAAGTACTATCATACAGGAACTGGCAGCATTTTTAGCCTGCCAGGGAGGAAATCTGGTTCCAGTCATTTTGTCAGACAGCATGACAGAGGAAGAGATACAGGATGTTAGGAAGGTAACAGTACCCCAAAATGCAGTTATGGGTGTGCTGACTTCAGGAACAACCGGAAAATGCAGGATATTATTCCGCACTTATGAGAGCTGGGCCGGTTATTTTCCTTATCAGAATGAGATATTTTCCATGGATAAGGATACAGTCCTGTTTGCACAGGGCTCCCTTTCCTTTACCGGCAATATGAATCTTTATATGGCTTTGTTTTCTGTAGGCGGCACTGTTGTATCGACGAAGGAGTTTAAGCCAAGACGTTGGTTTTCTTTTATTGAGGAACATCAGGTTAATTATATTTACCTGATTCCGGCAAAAATGCTGGCACTTAGCAGGGTGGTAAAAGAACCCTGCCGGAAGGTAAAACATTTTGTCACCGGTTCCCAGTCTTTTGGTGTCAGAGAAGCAGTAAGAGTTAAAAAATGTTTTCCGGAAATGTCAATATTATTATATTATGGCTCCAGTGAAGCTGGTTATATTACCTATTTATTAGAGAGAGAAATGTCAGAGGATATGAGTCTGGTGGGAAGACCGTTTCCGCAGGTGGAAGTAAAGATTCAAAACGGAATGTTTTATGTAGACACTGATTATGGTATGATTGGTATGGAACGTCCGCTTTGTACGGGAGATTTGGGAAGTGTTGATGAAAAGGGATATTTTTATTTTGAGGGCAGACAGGATGATTTGTTAAGTGTTAACGGCAGAAAATGTTCCGCTTACCGTATTGAACAGCAAATAAGGGAAAAGCTAGGAATAGATGAGGTTATGGTATCTGTGTGCAGGGATGGGGACAGGGAATATCTGGCAGCTTATTATGAAAGGAGACCGAAAGAGCTTTCTGTACCGCAGATGAAGGAAGTATTAAGGAACAGCCTGCCCCAGCAAGAGATACCCAAACGATTTATCAGGATAGAAAAACTTCCAAGGACAGATAGCGGGAAGCTGATAAGGAGGCAATCAATTTTGCAAAGCAAAATTGGTTACAATTAGAGAGATAAAAAATGAAGTGAGAAAATCCGTGTATCAGACAGGTGATAGAAAGGAACAGGTTATGAAAAAGAAAGGTATTATTTTTGATATGGATGGCACTCTGTGGGATTCTGCCGAGGGTGTAGCCAAAGCATGGAGCAAAGTCGTGTCGGAACGATATACAGATCAAAGAGTGATTACAAAAGAAGAAATCCAGAGTGTGATGGGATTGACAATGGATAAGCTTGCACAGGCACTTTTTCCGGAACTGGATGAGGAGAAAAGAATGAATCTTTTGCAGATATGCGGTGAGAATGAAAATGAGTATCTGAGACATCATGGAGGTATTTTATATGATGATCTGGAGGATACTTTAAAGGTTCTTAAGGAGAAATATCCTTTGTATATTGTCAGCAACTGCCAGAGTGGGTATATTGAAGCCTTTTTGGAATATTATGATTTTGGCAGTTATTTTGAAGATATTGAGTGTTACGGAAATAACGGATTAAAAAAGGGTGACAATATCCGTAAAGTAGTGGAACGAAACGACCTTACAGAGGCTGTCTATGTTGGTGATATACAAGGGGATTATGATGCAAGCAGGGAGGCAGGTGTGAAATTTATCCATGCAGCGTACGGTTTTGGGGTTATTGAGCAGAAAGTACCGGTTATCCATGGATTAGCAGAACTTCCGATGCTTGTAGAGAAAGTTTTTTCCGCAGTTTAAACGGTGGATGGCAGATTCTGGCATGATAAACTCTTTTCATTTTTTGTGGTTTATGATAGGATAGAGAAGTTGGAAAAAAATGGTCGGAGCCTGTTAGGGGATCTGATAAAGGAGGATATTATGTGGGATACGATTAATAAATTTCTCGGTAATGTAGATGATTTTGTCTGGGGACCGCCGCTTATGATATTGATTCTGGCGGGCGGGATTTTACTGACGATACGAATGGGAGTGTTGCAGATTCGCAAGCTTCCCCTGGCACTGAAATGGATGGTAAAGAATGAAGAAAACGGGGAAGGGGAGGTGACATCCTTCGGGGCACTCTGTACAGCTCTGTCGGCAACGATTGGAACCGGTAATATCGTGGGTGTGGCAACTGCTATTGGAACCGGTGGTCCAGGGGCGTTATTCTGGATGGAGGTTGCTGCATTTTTTGGGATGGCGACAAAGTATGCAGAAGGATTGTTGGCTGTCAAATACCGTGTGGTAGATGCGGATAATCATGCACTGGGCGGCCCTTTTTATTATATTGAGCGGGGAATGGGTGAAAAATGGAAATGGCTTGCAAAAATGTTTGCTTTTTTCGGCATTTGTGTTGGATTGTTCGGTATCGGGACATTTTCACAGGTAAACGGAATCTCTTCCGCAGTAAATTCTTTTTTTGATTCGGAGATGCGGTGGGTGGTCGACATACCGGGAGTGGGGATTCGTTCATGGACTGTTGTGATTGCTTCCCTGATTTTAAGTGTATGCGTTGCACTGGTGTTAATAGGCGGAATTAAGAGAATTGCCAGTGTATCACAGGTGGTGGTGCCTTTCATGGCAGTTATATATATTGTAATTTCTGTTTTACTGCTGGTTTGTAATATAACAGAGATTCCTCAGGCAGTGGTAACGATCGTAAAAGGTGCATTTGACCCGAAAGCAGTAAGCGGTGGTATAGCAGGTACGATGATCGTTGCGATACAAAAAGGTGTTGCTAGGGGAATCTTTTCCAATGAGGCAGGACTTGGTTCCGCACCTATTGCGGCAGCAGCGGCAAAGACAAAGGAGCCTGTTCGTCAGGGATTGATCTCCATGACGGGAACCTTTATTGATACTATTTTAATCTGTACCATGACAGGGCTTTCCATTGTTTTGACAGGTGCTTGGCAGGTGGAAGGTCTGGAGGGTGTAGAAGTTACTTCCTATGCTTTCAGTCATGGGCTTCCGTTTCCGGAGTCATTATCGGCATTTTTGTTGATGCTTTGTCTGGTGTTTTTTGCATTTACTACAATTCTTGGATGGGATTATTATTCGGAGCGTTGTCTGGAATATTTGTCAGGTGGAAAGAAGAAAACCATTCTGGCATACCGCTGGTTATATATCATAGCAGTATTTATTGGTCCTTATATGACGGTTGAAGCTGTCTGGACTATTGCGGATATCTTTAACGGATTGATGGCACTCCCTAATATGATTGCAATATTTGCATTAAGTGGAATTGTGGCCAGGGAAACAAAAGACTTCTTTGAGCGGCGCAAAAACGGAATGACTGTTGAATAAAGATCATGATAAAACAGCGGAGGCAGTGACATTTGTCACTGTCTTTTTTTTGACGTTGTGACAGATGGCATCTGACCGGATGGGAAGAATCCCTGTATACTGTAGATATAACAAGGACTTAATCAGCAGGCATGAAGGCTGCCAGTCAACGATTATGGAACAGTATACAGAAAGAGGTGTTTATTATGAAAGAGAAAAAACAGATTTCAATATTTTTAATGGTGGTAGGTGTAGTCTTTATCGTAATTGCAGGCGGTATTTTTGTGACGACTGCATGGAAGTATTTACCGGAGTCGGGAAAACGGATGCTTCTGTTTGGCAGTATGGTGGGACTGTTTACGGCTTCCGTAAAAGTTTCAGGGAATCCAAAGTTGAAGAGAACAGAAAGGCTGTTGTTTTATCTGGGGGTAGTATTTACCGGATTTTTTACCTTATCCGTGATGACCGGTTTATTTGGACAGGATACGCTTTTTTTTCCCATCAATGCATTTTATATGCTGATGGCAGATTTGGCTATGCTGGTACCTGTTTTGATCAGATTAATGGTCTGCAAAAAAGGTTTTGAATTTAGTATGGCTGCTATTATAATGGATGGAGCTGTGATCTGCACAGAGTTAATGTTAGAGTTGGAGACCGGACCATTTTTATTGATGTCAGGAGTGTATGTTCTATTCCTGGCTGCTGTGGACTACTATGAGAAGACAAAGGAAACCGGACAGGAGGGGTTGAGATGCAGTATCAGATGTATTTATCTGATTCATGAAATGATATATTTTTTTCTGGCACTTCAGGGAGCAATTGTACTATGGGAGAATTTAGAACAGTATTGGATGGCTGCAATCATTACAGTTTTTATATGTGTTAATCTTATTGTTGTATTTTATATGCACCATAAGGAATTGTTCTATATTCAGTTTTCTTTTGGAATACTGGTACCGTTTATTCAATTGTTTGTCTATCAGATGAGTATATATGTAAGGAATATTTTTGGAAAAACAGATTCCACATGGAATACGGTATATTTCCCGTTTTCTTTTGCAATGATGGCAGTGCTGTGGTGTGTGTCATTGAGGGAAAAGAAGGTACAGGGAAATATGGAAAAGGCATTGAAAATGGCAGCAGGGCTTCAGGCATTTTCTGGTATTCTTATGTGGATGGCATCCCAAAATGCACAGACGCATATGATGATATTTTATCTGTTGAGCGTAATAAGTATTGTAACAGTATCACTATTTATAGAAAATCAGACGGCAAAATCCATTCTCTGGAGTATTGCATTGCCGGCAGGAATCATGGGGGTATATAGTCAGCCGTTTTTTGATATACAAAGAGAATATATTGTGGAATGGAATTGCTTTTTATTTGGAATAGGCGTTGTTCTTTTGGGTTTCGTTTGGTATGATAAAAAAGAAGATATCAGAAAGGTCCAGTTTGTGTCTACATGCTGTCTGCTGGCGGTACTGCTGCTTAGAAATCTTCTGGGAGAAAATGCAGGTCTGATCAATGTTTTGATCCTTGGGGCAGTCGGTGCGATCATACTATTGGTAGCAGCGATTACAAATCATAAAGAATACGTTATAGCGTCTTCGGTAACATTGGTTTTGCTGGTGCTTTATGTTACGAGGGATTTCTGGCTGAGTATTGAGTGGTGGGTATATCTGTTTGCAGCAGGAGTGATTCTGATTCTGGTGGCGATTAAGCAGGAAAAAGATAGCTGATGGGTGAGATGAGCTGACATGGCTGGGACAGTTGAGGAGAATATAGTTATGGCATTTGTATTGGGAATCATCTATATGCTGGTTATGGGAGCAGTATGCTTTAGCATGGCAGTACTGCTCCTAAGGGGGAAAGAAGAGAAGTATAACAGAATCTTTCTTGTCTGTCAGGGGCTGGCAGTCATTTGGTGCAGCTCACAGGTTTTAATTTTGCTGGCTGATACAAAAAATGAACTGATCGCAGCGTATCTTCTTGGAAATCTGGGTATTTGTTTCATCGGTGTTTTCTGGTATTATTTTGCGGTTTTATATACAGGAAAGGAGTGCCATAAGGTACGCAGATATCTTCCTGTTTTTTTATCTGTTGTTCATTATTTTCTGGTACTGACGAATGGATGGCACCATCTGTATTATGCCAATTTTGCATTTGGAGAAATTCGACATGGCATATTTTTTTATACAAATGTAGCGATGACTTATGGATTTGTAATAGCCGGAGCAGTTCTTCTTTATAAGGACTTGGTCAAACATAAGGACAGCAGGCAGGCAAAGGGACTTGTGGCAGCTTCGGTGCTGATCCCGGTATTTTTAAATGTTATTTATCTGACAGGACTGGTACAGTCGGCTTTTGATATTACACCTCTCGGTTTTGGGGTATCCGTTATCTTAATATTGCGGGCTACAATAAAATACCGTTTTTTGGATCTGAAAAGAGAGCTGATCATAACAAATGAAAAATTCCTGCTGGAGAAGGAGAGAAACAGGATTGCCCAGCAGGTTCATGATACGGCGGGACATACCCTTACCATGATTCAGTCTTATATGAAGTTAGCACAGATTGCGGATAAAAATCAGGAGAGAAACAAGACGCAGGAATATCTGAATCAGGCAAGGGAGCTTACCAGTCAAGGAATAAAAGAACTTCGGGAATCTATTAACCAGCTGAGGAGAGAAGCATCTTATGAGCTGGTTACTCAGGGGGTTATGCAGCTGGCAGACCAGGTAAAGGAAATTTCTGTGGAAGTGACGGTGCAGGGAGAGGATTCAGAAAAATATTCCCATTTATCAAGGGTTATATATGATACGGTTAGAGAATCCGTCACCAATACCCTGAAGTATGCACAGGCGTCCAGGCTTGAGATTATTCTGAGATTTCAGCCGGAAAGTGTGGAACTGATAATCGGGGATGATGGAAAAGGCTGTGATGCAATTATGGAAAGCAACGGAGTGCGGGGAATCAGGGAGCGGGTAAAGGCACAAAATGGGACTGTTAAGTTTATTTCGTCGAAGGGAGAGGGTTTCTTAACAAGAGTAAAGCTTCCGGTCTAAATATAGGAATATACTTGATTTCTATAGGAGAAAAGCGGGTAGAAGGGGAGTACAGGTAGTTTGTAGAAGTTGGCAAGAATGGAGTTTGTTAAAGTAGAACCGGTTACAAGAGGAAGTGCGGAATGGAAAAGATTAAAGTGTTAATTGCAGATGATATTATGATTTTAAGGCAGGGCTTGAAGGCGGTTTTGGAACAGGATGATGGGATAGAAGTAGTAGCACTGGCTGAAAACGGAAAAGAGGCATATGAAAAGAGCAGGGTGTTTACGCCGGATGTGGTGTTGATGGATATGCGTATGCCGGATTATGATGGTGCATACGGGATTCACGCAATTAAGGAAAAACTGGAAGATGTGCGGGTATTGGTGCTGACAACCTTTGACGATGAGGAGACGATTGAAAAGGCACTGGCAAGTGGTGCAGATGGCTACATATTAAAAGAAATGGAAGATGAAAAGGTAATCGCTTCCGTTAAAAGCATATATGCGGGCATGAATATTTTTGGTGATGGGGTGTACCGTGTTATGCGAAACCGGATAGAGCAGGCAGCGGGAAGAAAAGAGACAAAAAAGCAGGAATCCGTTGCCGCAGCACTTACTGGCAGAGAAAGAGATGTGTTAAAACTGATTGCACAGGGGAACGATAACAGGGAAATTGCAGAGATTTTATTTCTGGCAGAAGGGACAGTGAGAAACCAGATTTCAAAGCTGTTGGAAAAGCTGTCATTAAAAGACAGGACCCAGCTGGCAGTTTATGCGGTAAAAAACGGATTAGATGAGTAGATTCCTGTTTTTGGGGATAAGATACAGATGACAAAGGAAGGATATTTTGTTAGAATAGTGCTTAATAAACAAAGAGCGTAAGGTGTCTGACTAGGAGATATATGGTAATATGATAGGAGGGGAATCTATGGCATTTGAAGAAGTGGCAGAGGTTTTTTTATCAGATGAGAATGTATTTACAATGTTTTGGAAGAAGAATCAGGGCTGGGAATTAGTGGAAGAAGGGAACCGCTCTTTTTCGAAAAAGATTCTCCTGGATAAAGGATTAGACGGTTTGGAAGATATTGTGCTGGAAGCGGATAGAACCTTATGTAATACTTTTGTCAGTAAAATACGGTCGGGAATGGCAGGTGCCAGAAAGTATGCTCCTGTGCTGGAGAATAAGCTGGGAGTAGCATTACACCTGAAAGCAGAGGGAGATTTTTATTGTTATTGCGGGATAAACTGCCATCTTATGAAGGATGAAACCGGTGCGGTTTGTAAGATGGTGTTAGAGATACAGGAATTGGACCCGGAGGAGATTTACCGTATCCAGCTTGCACAGACTATAACTAACGACAAAAACCCAACATATTTTGCAAATGGTGCGAAGGAGATTATGGAAAAACATCCGGATTGGAAATATGCACTGGTTCAGTTTGATGTGGCAAAGTTTAAGCTGATTAATGAACAATTTGGCGAGGCGTTTGGGGATGAGATGCTTAATTATTTTATACATACCCTGAAACTGATCTGTAACGAGCATCAGTTGTATGCCAGACTGACTGCGGATGTATTTATGATTATCACACCTTATGTAACCTCAGAGGATATCTACCGTTTTATCGATGTACTTGATAGCAAGCTGCTTGGATATAAGGGAATTGATTATACCCTTGTTTATGGTGTTTGTGCGGTGGAGGATATACATAACAATCTGAGGATTTATGGTGATGCTGCTGCCTTGGCACGGCAAAGTATTAAAGGTAATGCATTGACACATATTGCTTTTTATGAAGAAAAGATGAAGGAGAGCGTCCGTATCAAAAAGTTCGTTGAAGACAATATGGAAAAGGCATTGAAAAATGGTGAGTTTGTCATGTATTTACAGCCTAAGTACAGTATCGGTGAAGAAAGGATGATTGGAGCGGAGGCTTTGGTCCGCTGGATTCATCCGGAAAAAGGATTGATTCCGCCAATGGATTTTGTCCCGCTGTTTGAACAGAATGGTTTTGTTATTAAAATGGATCAGTATATATGGGAAGAAGCCTGCAAATTGATCAGGAAATGGATAGATATGGGAAAAGAGCCATTGCCAATTTCTGTCAATGTATCCAGGCGGCATTTAAGGGATATGGAATTCATCCGTGTGTTGAATGATCTGATCAATAAATACCGGATACCCAAAGAATATCTTGAGATAGAGATTACGGAAACTGTGGAAGAGGAAGGCATAGCAGAAGGTGTATCTATGTTAAAGGAGAATGGATATACCTTGCTTATGGATGATTTTGGTTCCGGCTATTCCTCTCTTAATATGCTAAAAGACACACGGTTTGATGTTATTAAGATTGACAGGGGATTTTTGCAGGATTTTATCGGTTCTGCAAGAGGGCAGAAGATCGTGGAGCATACTATCAGGATGACAAAGGCGATTGGGCTGGATTTGATAGCGGAAGGTGTAGAGACAAAAGAACAGGCAGAATTTTTGGGCGATTGTGGCTGTGATAAGGCACAGGGATTTTACTATGCAAAGCCGATGACTGCGGAGGAGTTTGATAAACTACTCCATAAGAGCTAACGAAAAAATTGAGGTGATCATGATGTATGAGCAAAAGCAAAAAGATATAGAGTACACTGTCAATAAAAAGAAGCATACCGATGAGGAGCAGTCAAAAACTCTGGAGGAAGGCTTATATAGAGATATCAGGATACAGAGGAAGACAAATAAATCTGTGCAGGTACAGCCTGTTATTCAAAAGGAACCGGATGAAATAGTAGATTCTTTTATAAGTGCAATGAGTAAGGATGATCGGGAACAGCAGGTAGCAGCTTTGGCTCCATTGCTGTGCAGGATTTTTCAGTTGGATGATGAGGAAGCGGAAGCTCTGGTAACATTTGCAGAGAATATTATAAGAGGGTTTCATTACAAAGATGGAAAATTGAGAGTGGGAGATACTCCAGTTGCCACATGGAATGAAGCGAACGGACGATATGAAGAGATCAATGAAGCCAAAATCAGAGAGTCTTTCAGTCAACTAATGTTTATGTATATGAAGAATGAAATGCTTTATACAGAGGCAGATTATGATGCCCAAAAGCCGACTATTATTCAGAGGAAGACAGAAAAAACTCCTTTTAAAATTTTTTATACTAGGAGGGTGCCAGAGGATAAAATAAGACTCTTTAATGAAGCCTGTGACGAAGTGATAAACAGTATGAATAATATAGATACTTACATTACAAAGGTAAGTCAGGATATGCTTGGACCAATTTTTGATGAAGCAATGGCACGTTTAATAAGTACGAGACAAATTCCGGGACGAGATCCCAGACAAGCATATACAGCGACTGTGGAACAGGCTGAAATGATTATGCATAAGGCACAAGACAAATTTCGGAGTATTGCAATTAATATTTGCTGTGACAGTGCAGGGGTTACTTCCATTTATGGTACAAGCAGCAATAATGGATCAACGCCTGCTGCACTTATGGCAGATTCCCTGATAGCGACAGGAGGGGATTATAACACAATAACAGTGAATTTTGATGCATGTCCTGATAAGAGGGCGATGAAGGATACATTATTTCACGAAACGGCACATTTGATTGGTTTTAATCCCACTGGTGTTGGCGCTTCAGGACATTTTGATGAGATATCCGATTATCTGGAAAAAGAAAATATTGAGGGAGTGGGAGAAATGGAAAAGATACTATTTGATGCATATTTTTTTGAGGTATTCATGTCCTGATAATATTTTTCAATTGAAGGTAATATAACGAGTGTTGCAGGCTTTTTCTTGCTTTTTGTCAAAACAATCAAAGTATGATAATTATTTTTTGCAGGAGGAAATAAAAATATCAGATATGAAAGATAAGGGGACATATTTCCCTATGCACGAAAGAGAATTATGTAGGAGATGAATTTATTGTCATAGAGTTTAGATTGCTGGGGATGCTTTAGGAAGAGAAATAAAACAGTTGACACATATCAGTCTATACAGTAGAATAATGTAAACATATAAGGGAGTAGTCGGCACAGGGGAAGTAAAGGATGTGCGGCAAGCCAACATACTGATTTGTTAGAATCTGGTTTGTCTTAATTGATGAGACTTGTGTGTAGCTTTATGCTATACATATGTCTTTTTTTCTTTCTATATTTTTGGGCGGACTATGATTTTATAAAGCAAAGGAGAAGAATGATGGATATTGCAACATTGTTACTATTAGCAGTCGGTTTGTCGATGGATGCATTTGCGGTATCAGTCTGTAAAGGACTTGCCATGCAAAAAGCGACAGTGGGAAAATGCATGATAGTAGGACTGTGGTTTGGTGGATTTCAGGGTTTGATGCCTTTTATCGGCTATATGCTGGGAATACAATTTAAAACCTATATTAATGCGATTGCCCCGTGGATTGCTTTTATATTGCTTATATGTATCGGTGGGGATATGATCAAGGAGGCAGTGTCCGGTGAAGAAGAGGAGGAAACAGATACTCTGGAAGTAAAAGAAATGTTTATGCTTGCGGTGGCAACCAGCATTGATGCGCTGGCAGTGGGAATTACATTTGCTTGTGTGCCGGTATCTATATGCAGGGACGCAGATAGACTTATAAACACATTGTGGGCTTGTATCATGATTGCAGCTACAACTTTTGTTATTGCAGTGGCAGGTATTCATATCGGAAATATTTTTGGGACAAAATATAAAAATAAGGCAGAGTTTGCGGGAGGAGTGATTCTTGTCTTATTAGCCTGTAAAATTCTTCTGGAGCATTTTGGAGTTCTGCCTTAAAACAATACAAAGAATGAATCAGACGGGACGTTAAATTTTTATCTGGCTTGCTAAAATAAGGGCGGTCATACGAAAGATTTTTTTCATGGTATGACCGCCCACTGTTATTATAGTATAGAATAATCATTCTCTGGATTATTCGTGTTATAGCTAGTGTAAGATATCCTGCCGTAAGGATTATTGACCGTCTGTTTCACTGTTAGTCTGAGTGTCCCCCTGAGTATCAGCTTGAGTTGTCTGTTCGCTGGAGTCGGAATCAGGATTGTCTGGCTGACTGGAAGTGTCGCTTCCGGCACCTATCTCCCACATATTGGAAATCTGTTCGCTCAACCGGTCATAATCCCAGCCAACCTGGCTTCTGGCTTCGCTATTGGGATCATTTACATAGAAAAGTCCGTCTTTATATTCCCGAATCAGTATAAAATGCCCATTACGGGTAAAATCACCCGGCGACATGGAGCAGATGACTACTTTACCGTTTTCCAGTGAGGAAAGAATGGAATCTTTACTAAGGGTGATTTCTTCAGAGGTCAGTCCGAGAGACACAGCACCATCAGTCATTAATGTCCAGTTGGTATCTCCACTTTCATTTAAATGTCCGTTGGCGGCACTGAAGTCTGCGACTTTGATAGGGTTCATATTACCGTCCTTTTTTAAGTAGACATATGCCATGGACAGACAGGTTGGTCCACAACCGTTAATGCCGATGATATTATTCCCGTAATCTGCATAACCCCATTTTTCATCGAACTGTAAAAAGAGCGGAACTTCGTCTTCCGGCACATCTACACTGAAATTCCCGTCAAACACGATACTGATTTTGGCAGGGTAATCTATTACAAACTGCTTCATTTCGGAATTAACTGCCAGGCATTGTAATATCTTATCAGAGTATACGGCTGCATTGTCGCATATTGCCTTTATGTCAGGATCGGTTTCGCCCTGTGTCTGCAATAATGCCAATGCTGCTTCCCGGTCGGCAGGAAGCTCCTTTGCCACAATGGCTTCATCAATTTCGGCCTTAACCTCTTCGGTGGTAACCGCTTCTGTGGTGCTATCTGTCATTTGCTCTGTTTTTTTGTCCGAAGTTTTATCCTTGTGAAAATGTTTCCAGATACCGGAAACCATTTTAACAATTCCGGTAATCAATAAGATAACAATCAGAAGCAGCATACTGCATCTGATAATGGCCTGACGAATTCTTTTTTTGCGTCTTCGCTCTCTGGCTGCCAGTTTACGTCTTCTTGCAGCGGCACGTTGTCTTCGGATATCTTCCAATTCTGCTTCGGTTAATTCTTCATTTCCATATTCGTCCATCTTATCCCACCTATCTGTTATAGTAAATTAAAAAAATAACATACAAAAACATTGTATATTCATTATAGTGTAGTAAAAAAACTATTTCTTTTGTTATAGTATAACAT
>JAIDOW010000095.1 GCA_029063085.1 Lachnospiraceae bacterium | reverse complement strand
GAACGCAAGTGTGTCTTTCGTAGAACCCTATATCCATAGATTCCTGCGTCCGCCATCACCCGCCATGGAAGCGTCCCTCTTCGTAAGATAAACAGGAATTTATCAAACAAGGTTGACTTTCATTCGGTTCGTTTGTATAATTGGGAAATAAAAATTTAGTGAAATATTGCTCTGCCGGAGGATGCAAAGAATCCTGTGCTTTCCGGTAGATTAGAGGGAAATTCGGTGAAAATCCGGTGCAACCGCCATTACTGTGTTAAGGTTTTTTCAATCTTTATAAAAAGCCTTTCAGTCAGATTACTCGCATATTTCAGTATTTAGCTTTTGGGTGAAGGAAAAGCAGATTTCATTCCGTGTGAATCGGGATGTTTTCTTTGTGTGCTTTGCTTTCTTTGAAGGCAGAGCTTTTTCTTTATCTACCCTTAATGATAGATGGAGACTGTCACATTCAGAAAAATTTTCTTTGTTAAAGCCTTGCAGCGGACAACAAATAAACTCCTAATATGGCAGTTCCTTTGTAAAATGAGTCATTACGAATGGAGAGGAAAGAAAAGATGAGTACGAAAACAACGTTGAGAGGAATTATAATTTTGCTGTTCCTGTGTGTGGGATATGTGTTTGGGACAGCAGGAGATAGTACAGTATTAGAAAAGGCTTATGCAGCCGGGGCAGAGATTCCTTCGGGAGAAGGAACGAAAGAATCACCCTATCAGATCGGAACGGCTGAGGAACTGAAATGGTTTGCTGATTGTGTAAATGCTGGCACGAATCAGTCAACTTCCACACTTTGTGCGCAGCTCACAAAGGATATTGAGCTTGGCGGTGAGGAATGGACACCAATTGGATATTATGACAGTTATAGCAAATGTGTTTATTATGGCGGTACATTTGACGGATGCGGTAAAACCATATCCGGTTTAGCGATTCATTCGGATAAACAGTATAGGGCGCTGTTTGGTTATTTAAAGGGTGCTGTTGTAAAAAATCTGACGGTAAAAGGTGTGGTAGAGGTATCCCCTACTTCGTCTTCTTATGCGGCAGGGATTGTGGCTTACGGTTCACCTGTTACAATCTCAAATTGTATAAATGATGTAAATGTTATTTCTACTACAAAGGGGTATGTAGGGGGTATAGCTGCTGCGACATATTCGGGAAGCAGCATTACCGGCTGTGTAAATAATGGGATGATCAAGGCATGTGGTGATTTTGCCGGAGGTATTGTCGGGACTGCAACCGGAGGGACAGAGATTAGGAATTGTTTTAACAATGGGAGCATAGAAAATACAGGCAAACCGTCCTCCTATGCTTATTCGACAGGAGGAATCGCAGGAGGCATTTCCGGCAGTTCTACAGCGGTTTCTTCTATTGTTATGTGTGGAAATACCGGAGATGTGACCAGTTCACTGAAACGTACAGGCGGCATCGTGGGAAGCTTAGGCGGAGAGGTAGAAAAATGTTTTAATACAGGGGATATAGCAGGGACTTATGGTGTAGGTGGAATTGCAGGAGATTCTGCTTATAACGCATCAACGGTTGTTTCATGCTACAATACCGGAATTGTGACAGGGAACACACCAGTAGCTGAATTTAGTGATTCCAATACCAAGGGCATTGGTGGAATCATCGGTGGTGTGGCTTCTAATACATATAAAGCTTTTCTTTCTGGTTGTTATAATGCAGGAAACGTGATGTTGAGTACAGAGCTTACCGATGTGTTATCCGGTGGAATTGTCGGCGACAGCAGCGGAAAAAATTACAGTGGGGTAGAAACCACTGGGCTTGTTACGGCAGATAACTGTTACTATCTGAATTCCTCCGCAGTACAGGGGGACGGTCGAAATGAAGCTATGGCGGGAATTACTGCTAAGACCAGTGAGGAAATGTCGGATTCCGGTTTTCCTGCATTACTGGGAGAAGATTACATAGGCGGTATCGCTGGGGGATATCCGCTGTTGGGATGGCAGGACCCGGATGCAAAATATACCGTTCATTTTGGGATAGAGCCTTCCGGGGCAGTACTGATCGTCAGGGATGCTGACGGTAAAAAGATAGAGCCTGATAGCGGAAATACCTATTTGTTGGAAAACGGCACGTATTCTTATACAGTTTCCGGTGAGGAATGTGAGGATGCTGTTGGCAGCTTTACCGTAGCATATGGAGGGCAGACGGTTACAGTTTCCCTTCAGGTAAAAACATATGATTTTGTATTTGAAACTGAGCCGGAAGATGCTGACCTTAAAGTAGAGGGACAAATGCCGCTGGCTGACGGCAGGACCTATCGCTTTGCAAGGATGGGGAATCCATATAGTTATAAAGTGGATGCTTACGGTTATGAAGCATGGGAAGGAACCGTGGAAGTAACGGGAAATACAGATACAGACCGATGTAAGATAACTTTAAAAAAGAAGCCGTTATACGCAGTTACAATTCCTTATGAAAAAGAATCAGGAGGGGCGGACGGTGATGTAAATATACAGGTATCCTGTACAGGGTATCCGGCTGCACAGATATCCCCTGAGGAAGACGGCACATTTGATCTTCCAGACGGGCAGTATACCTATTCCGTGTTCAGTGCAGGATATAAAACGGTGAAGGGTGAATTTACAGTAAAAGGTGAAAATCTCATTCTGCCGCAGGTGAAGCTTCAGATTCAGACCTCATGGGATGGGGAAACCGTTACGGAACCTGGAAAAAACAGTGAAGGTATTTATCAGATTACCGGACCAGGAGAGTTTATGTGGTTTATGAAAAATGCGCCATTGACAGCCAGTGCGGAATTGACGACAGATATCCGGATTAACGAAACAGTTTCGGAAGATACCGGAGCACCATACAGCTGGCAGCCTGTGGGGGCATCAAGCAGTAAGGCGTATACTGGTGATTTTAACGGAAACGGGCATACGATTTCCGGCATCTATGTTGATGGGAAAAATGCAAGTAACGGAGGATTGTTTGGTTATGTTGGCACAGGGGGCAGCATCCATGACCTTATCCTTAAGGACAGTGTGATTACCGGAAACGGAAGCTATTATGGCGGTATTGTCGGAGATTTGAAAGGAGCAGTCATTAACTGTCATGTGGCTGATACGGTATCTGTAACAGGGAAAGCTTATGTGGGCGGTATCGTGGGAGAACTGGATACAGGCGGGAAGGTTAGTGCCTGTTCTAATGCCGGCAGTGTAAAGGATACCGGAACGAATACAGGTGGGAATACAGGAGGTATTGCAGGACGCGTTTATTCTTCTTTATCAAATGCCCTTACCGATTGTGTCAATACCGGTACTGTCAGCGGATACCGGTATGTAGGAGGTATTGCAGGCACGGTCTATATGGGTGGAACATTGTATAATGTATATTCCACCGGAACGGTGACTGCTACGGATACTGCTGCCGGAACGGCAGGCGGACTGGCTGGTAATCTGCGGGCAGGGAAAATTCAAAATGCGTATGCAGCAGCGGCGGTATCATCAGTTCATAAAGGCGGCGTGCTTGGTTATCTGGAAAGCACACAGGGTAAAACTCTGGATCAGGTATATTATTTGTCTGGCATTGCAGACGAAGCGGTCGGTAATGAAAACGGCTGTACGGTGCAGGGTACAGCACAGATATGTACATCTGATGAGCTGAAAAATATGGCAGAAGCCTTAGGTGATGGTTTTGTTGAAAATGATTCCGAAATGAATGGGGGGTATCCACTGTTAGGCTGGCAGGCTGGCAGGACGGTAACAGATGAAAATGCCCCGATACCAGATGAAGACGGATGGAACGGTAAAACGGCATCAATAGCACCGGAACAAAAAGAAGGGGTATATCAGATTGCAACACCGGCTGAATTGAAATGGTTTGCAAAGGCAGCCGGAAATACACCGGACATAAAAGGAATTTTAACGGCAGACCTCAATCTTAACCATCGTCCGTGGACAATGATTGGCGGACAGACTTCTGATACCGCTTTTTGCGGAAGCTTTGACGGAAACGGTCATATAATTGAAAACTTATATATCGGTACCGGTTCTTCGGCAGGATTATTCGGATATAATGCCGGAGAGATAAAAAATCTAACGGTATCAGGAAAAGTCTGTAGCGCAGATGGACTGGCAGGAATTACAGGCTATAACAGCGGTACGATATCTAATGTAACAGCAGAGGTTATTCTTAGCGGTGGCAACCATATAGCAGGGATTGCAGCCTATAATGAAAAGACCGGTATGATCACTGATTGTTTTAGCAGCGGAAGCATAGAAGGCGGTCAGTATGTAGCCGGAATTACTTCATTCAATAAAGGAACGGTAAAAGGCTGTGGTAACAATGCGGCGGTTACAGCGGACAGTACCTTTGTGGCAGGTGTGGCTGCGGATAACAGCGGGACTGTGGAAGGCTGTGCAAACAGCGGGCAGATCATAGGAAAGGCCGCAGTGCAGTATGCCTATGTTGGTGGTGTAGTTGGCAGAAATGACGGAACATCGAAAAAGCTGTATAACAGTGGAAATGTAGTCAGCCTGGGAAGCTGTACAGGCGGCTGTGTAGCGATAAATACTTCCGGTTCAGCGGCACAGGGACTTTATAATGTCGGTGACGTATGCGGATCTTATATAGATACCGAAGAGGGAGAAGATTTTCGTGTAGGCGGCGCCATTGGCGAGGTTGTGAACGGTGTCAGTGATGCCTATACCCTGAAATCTCTGGCAATTCAATGCGGTGGTACGTTGGTGACAGCAGAGGAGATAGCCGGAAAAGCGGGGGAACTTGCAGGTATGCTTCCGGCAAAATCAATGATTGACGGTACGGTATCCCTTGGAAATTTACAGGTGGGGGATATGGTAAAAGCACAGTATGCAGGTACTGCCAGGTATCCTGTTTTTGTGTGGTATGTATCGGATGGTGTGGATGAAACGGTATTATCTGTATCGGAGGCTTATGAGATTCCTGCCGGCATGACAGGAAGAGTGCTTCGTGTTAAAGTTATGGAACCGTCTTTTGGCGGTATTCTTTCCGGTCAGTCGGAAAAGATAGATGGATTTACCGGAAGTGTGCAGATCAGCGGTTATGCCGTTGTAGGCCATACCCTGACGGCAGTGTACCAGGGAGGAGAGACAGCCCCGGTTTACCAATGGTATCGGGGTACAAATGCGATTTCGGGAGAAAATAAGGCTTCTTATATCATTACCGAAGCGGATTTAGGAGCATCCCTTTCTGTAAGGGTGACTGGACAAAAACCAGGTTATGCAGAGCGTAAAACCGGTATTGTGCAAAGTGGTGAGACAGCAGGAATCTGGCCGGTTAAGCAGACAGAGGAGCCAGTAAAAATTGCCGGAGTTTATGTTATTACCAATGAAAAGGAACTGAAATGGTTTGTCAATTGTGTGAACAGCGGAACTACTTATATTGATGGGAAACTGGCGGAGGATATTGTACTGACAGCGGAAAACTGGTATTCTATTGGATCGGTAAAAAATCCTTATACTGGTACATTTGACGGAAACGGGAAAACAGTCAGTGGGCTGAAGCTGAATACATCCCGTGATGAACAGGGATTTTTTGGAAATATAGGTAGAAAGGGTGAAGTAAAGAAACTTTCCGTATCGGGAGAGATTACGGTCAATGCCGATTCTGTTGGCGGTATTGCGGGATATATAGAAGGTAAGGTCACAGGCTGTTCATTTGCAGGAACCATTAGTGGAAAAGACGATGTTGGTGGTATTGCAGGACAGTCCGGACTTAACAGCAACATCAGTCAGTGTATAAACAAAAGTACTGTGCAGGGAAGTCAGAATGTCGGAGGAATTGCCGGTTCTGTATCCTACGGAACTGTCAGTGAATGTGTGAACAACGGTACTGTCGGAAAGGAAGATGTTGCGGTAAATGCAGGGGGAATTGCCGGATATATGACAAACTATGCAGTTATTACTGCCTGTTGGAATAAAGGGAGCATAAGCGGTAAATCCAAATTAGGAGGTATTGCAGGGGAGGCATCCGTGTGTGCTGCTCCTCAGGGCTGTTATAATATTGGGAAGGTCGGACCCGGTTTTTACGCCTATGGTGTATTGGGCGGACTTTCCGGCACGGATTACATATCCGGAACACAGGGCAGTTTTTATCTTGCGGAGTCACAAGCGGAAGCAACGGATAAGACAGCGCAGGGCGTAAGCAGTGCAGGTATGAAAAAAGAGAGCTTTGTGACATTGTTAAATGCACAGGCAGGAAAAACACTCTTTGTGGCAGATGAGAAAAATGAAAATGACGGATATCCTCTTTTATTATGGCAGACGGGCGGGGAAGGCTCCGGAAGTGAGACAGAGGATCCCGATGAACCGGAGATTTTAAATGTAACATTTACTCTTTGCGGGGACACTGTTCATGGTGCAGATGGAACACATATCGCTTATGAGGACTGGATTGAAACTACGGCTTGTACAATGTCAAGGGGTGACACTGCGTATGATTTGTTTAAAAAAATGTTGAATGATTATGAATTTGATTATGAAGTAAACGGAAATAGTTATGTTTCTTCTGTAACCGGTCCGGACGGTGTGAAGCTTGGGGAATTTTCCAATGGTGCATTCAGTGGCTGGATGTATACCATAAATGATGAGTTTCCGGATTATATGGGTGAGACAAAGTTAAAAGACGGAGATAACATGCGTTTCTTCTATACGGACGATTACAGAGAGACAAACTGGAGACCCAATGATGCGACGGTAGAGGCTGTTGAGGGATTGATTGATGCCATTGGCACACCAATTACCCTGGGCAGCAGAGATAAAATAGAAACTGCCAGGGATGCGTATGAGATGCTGAACGAGTCCCAGAAGTGGAATGTATCCAATTATGATGATTTGGTAGCAGCAGAAAAAGAACTGGCGGTATTAGAGAAGCCATATATTGAAATCACTTCTGCTGTCAATGCAACGGCTGATTATATGCTGTCTCTGGGAACGCCGCAGGTAGGCTCTGTTGGTGGCGAATGGATGGTACTGGGACTTGTCCGCAGTGGCAGGGAAATAGATGATGGTTATTATAAGAATGCTGTTCAATATATAGAGCAGAAGATAGATGCGGACAGCAGGCTTCATGAGATAAAGTCTACGGAAAATTCCCGTATGATTCTGGCGTTAACTGCGGCAGGATACGATGCATCCGATGTTGCAGGGTATAATCTGCTTAAAGGTCTGACGGATCTTGAGTATGTAAAGGGTCAGGGAATCAACGGTGCTGTCTGGGCGTTGATTGCATTTGACAGCCATAACTATAAAATTCCCGGGGATGTTGGAAATAGTACCACGGTGACCCGTGAAAATCTGGTTCAGACTATTTTGGATGATCAGCTTCCCGACGGCGGCTGGGGTCTGGATGGAATCACGACGGAACCGGATATGACAGCTATGGCACTTCAGGCACTGGCACCTTATTATCATAAGGATGAGAATGTGAAGGAAGCTGTAGATAGTGCACTTTCCTGTCTGTCGGCTATGCAGCTTGCGGATGGTGGCTATAGTAATGCGTATCAATTGAACCGTTCCTGTGCCGAATCCTGTGCACAGGTCATCGTTGCATTGACAGCACTTGGTATTGACCCCTGCACAGATGCACGCTTTAGTAAAAATGGTCATAGTGTAATGGATGCACTGAACAGTTTCTTTGTAGAGGGCGGTGGATTCAGGCATACCGCAGGAGGAGAGCGAAACGGTATGGCAACAGAACAGGGTTATTATGCACTGGTCGCTTATCAGAGGTTTATAGAAGGAAAAACCGCTCTTTATGATATGTCTGATGTAACTATCCGGAAAACAGACAAGGAGATAACACATAGTCATGTATGGGATGACGGTAAGATCACAAAACAGGCAGGCTGCGGGGAATCCGGAATAAAAACATTCACATGTAAGGAGTGTGGTATGGAAAGGACCGTGGAAATAAAAGCAACGGGCAAGCACGAATGGGACGACGGTATAATAATTAAGGAAGCAACATATATGGAAGAAGGCAGCATCAGATATACCTGTAAAGTCTGTCATGAAACCAAAGATGAGCCGATAGCAAAGGCACAGGCAGGGCAGGTTAAAAATCTCAAAGTGAAATCAAAAGGTGTAACAGAGATGACACTTTCATGGAACGGTGTAAAAGATGCGACGTCATACACGATACAGCAGAAGACAAAAAAGGGAAAATGGAAAAAAGCCAAAGTAGTCCGTGTAAAGAAAAAAGCCGAGGTTACGGGTACGAAGGCGGTGGTAACCGGTCTTAAGGCAAATACAGCTTATGCTTTCAGAATCAAGGTCAATATCGGTGACAGCTCCGGTTCATACAGCCAGCCGACGAAGTTCCAAAAAACGAAGAAGGCAAAGAAACTTAAGAAGCCTGCTGCAATTCCGGCAGGAAAATTAAGGGCAAAAGCGGAGAGTGCAGATAAGATTCTTGTAACGTGGTCTCATGTAAAGGATGCATCAGGTTATCAGGTGAGATGGTCAACGGATGGGAAAAAATGGAAATCAAAGACCATATCGGCAGTGCAGACAAGCTATTCCATAACAAAGCTGAAGGCGGGCAAAAAATATTATATACAGGTTGCAGCAAAGAACAAAAAGGGGAAGGGAAGGTATAAAAAAGTAACGGCAAAAACTATGGCAAGGCACTGAATATCATGGTAAAATAGAAAAGATTTGTGTAAATTAGAGCCAATCATCAAGCGAATGTACAGAATGTCTGGGATTGGCTCTAAATGATTATGAAGCTGTATGGGGTAGTGTAAAGTAGATTATGAAAATATGAGAGACGGGAATTACCCGCATTAAAAATCACTTCGTGATGGCGGGGAAACGGGCGATCAATTTGTGCGAATAACAAGCCAAGCGTAGATACTTGCATATATATTTGGCGACTATCGCAGCAAACAAAGTTTGCAAAGCAAAATTGGTTACAACTAGGGAGAAAAAATGTATGGAAAATGAGAGAGAAAAATATATCATGCTGCTTCGCAAAAAGCAAAAGGAGACCGGACGTTATCCGAAGAAGTCAGATTTTTCCGAGGAAGAAACGGCAATGATAAAGTCCTATTTTGGACCGTGGCCCAGAGCACTGGAGGCAGCGGGAGTGAAGGAGCCAAGGGAAAAAGACAAGGCGGAGTACAAAAGGCAAAAGCGTATCGAACAAAAAAGAGCTTTGAATGCCAGAAGGAAAGAACAGCAAAAAGGTAATTCACAAAAGGGCGGTGAGGTGTAAATATGAATCGCAGAAAGTGGAAGAAAGTTACGGTTATCGTGACCATGATGCTGGTACTTGTGTTTGCATTCTGGTATGGCGGAGACGGAGAAGGTTTATATGGTTTTTCTGTTTCTGATTCGGAAAATACGGATAAGGGTATAAGTGAGAAGACCACGGATTTTTGGGAAGATTCACTGTCAAATGAAGGCTCAGGAAGAGGAGAGCAGACTGGGGATTCAGAGGGAATATCATCAGGGCAGTCAGATAAAACATCCGGTAAAAAAGAGAACGTATCGGAAGATGGAAATATCTTTCAAAAGATTTTCATGAAAATAAGACAGACCAGTCATTCTTCCAATACGGTGAAGAAGAAAACACAGAATAATAAAAAAGCACAAGCAAATGCAAATAAAGCGGCTAAAAAAAGCAGAAAGAAAAATAAAAAGACTGCTGATAAGGAACAAAAAGAGACTTCTGATACAGAGGGGCACAAAACGCAGGATGGCAGGACTTCTGAACAGACCAGAACGAATCCTGATTCCGGTACTGAGGCAGATAACAGTACTTCACAGCCGGCAGATGAAAATATCGACAATAAAATAAGCTGTGCGATTTCCATTTCCTGTAAAACCATATTGGATAATATGGACAGACTGAAGGAATCAAAGAAAAAAATGGTGCCGCAGGATGGATTGATTTTGAAAACCACAGTGGTGAAGATAAAAGAAGGAAGCAGTGTGTTTGACGTATTAAGAGATGTGGCAAAGGCAAATAGAATTCATCTGGAATATAATTTTACACCGCTTTATAAAAGCTATTATATTGAGGGAATCCATAATTTGTATGAACAGGACTGTGGGGAACTTTCAGGCTGGATGTACAGTGTAAATGGAAAATTTCCCGGAATCAGCTGTTCTTCCTATGAAGTAAAGGAAGGAGATATCATAAATTGGGTTTATACCTGTAATTTGGGTAAGGATGTAGGTGGCTATTTTGAAGAATGATTTACAGTATCATCCGGTTATCGATTTTATATATTTTGGTTGTGTCATTGGTTTTGGCATGGTGTTAATGCATCCGGTTTGTCTGGGGATTGGTCTGGTCAGTGCAATCTGCTGTACCGTTCATTTTTTCGGGTGGAACCGGGCAAAGAAGGGATTTGGGTTTCTTGCTGTTTTGATGGTCATAACGGCGGTGATGAATCCGGCGTTTAGTCATCAGGGGATAACCGTGATCACCTATCTCCCCACGGGAAATGTATTGACACTGGAATCCGTTTTGTATGGTCTGGCAGCAGCATGCATGCTGGCAGAAACGCTTTTATGGTTTCGGATCATGTGTGGTATTTTGACTACGGATAAGATTGTTTATCTGTTTGGTAAAGGGTTTCCGGTTCTGGGACTCATGCTGTCAATGATTCTTGGTTTTATCCCAAAAATCCAGAGGAAATTCCGGGAAATCCGATTGGCTGGGCAGGCGGGACACCAAAAAGAGATGGACATGATTGCAAAGAAGTATTCTTCGAGGGTATTTCCCAGCCGGATAAAGGCTGGATTTTTTATAAAGATGTGCGGCATGCGGTATGGGGCAGATAATCTCTCTATCCTGATTACCTGGATATTGGAAGATGCAGTAGAGATGGCAGACAGTATGAAGGGCAGGGGATATGGGGTGGAAGGCAGAACTTCTTTTACTGTATACCGTTTTACAAAGAGGGACAGAAGAAAACTTATACTGCTTATGGCAGAATTTGTGTATATTCTGACAGGTATTTTAAGGGGAGGCCTCAGCTGGAATTATTATCCGGAAACTGCCGGGGCAGGATTTGGAGGATATTCTGTGAGTATTTATATCGTGTACCTGCTGATGTGTATGGCACCTGTGATAGAAACCATGGCAGAGCGTGACAGATTATCAATGACTGCCGGAAATTAGTGTCTTGTCTGGTTGATAATTAGGCAAAGCAACTTGTCTATTTGTACATCTGCTATGTTGAATTTTCTGACCGTAGTCACCGCTACGCCGTCAAAAATTCGGCTTGCAGATAAAAGACTGGCTATGGATAATTTAAGGAGAATTTATGGAACAGATTAAAATTAGTCATTTGACATTTTCATATGGGGAGGAAAATACATTTTCCCTTAAGGATATATCATTTACAGTAGAACAGGGTGAAATTTTACTAATAATAGGGGAATCGGGATGTGGAAAAACCACATTGTTGCGGCATTTAAAAAAGGATTATATGCCGTCAGGAAAGCGGGGAACAGACAGCCGGATACTGATAGCCGGAGAACCCATTGAGGAATTAGAAGAAAAGGAGCAGGCAGGAAGGGTGGGATTTGTCAGACAAAATGCAGATGCCGCACTGGTGACGGATAAGGTATGGCATGAACTGGCATTTGGATTGGAAAATCTTGGATATCCACAGGAAACCATGCAGAGAAAGATTGCCGAAATGACGGCATTTTTTGGGTTGGAAGGGATTTATCATGAAGAGATTTCCAAGCTTTCCGGAGGGCAGAAGCAGATAGTAAATCTGGCATCCGTTATGGTAATGGAACCGGAAGTACTGGTGCTGGATGAGCCTACCAGCCAGTTGGATCCCATTGCAGCAACGGAGTTTTTTCATATGATAGAAAAGATTCATAGAGAGATTGGAACTACCATTGTTCTTACGGAGCACCGGTTGGAGGAAGTTTTTTCTCTTTGTGACAAGGTTATGGTATTGGAGCAGGGGAAGGTTTTGATGGAAGGTTCCCCAAGACAGGTGGCATCTGGGTTGTATCGGGACAGAAATTCCCTGTACCGATCCCTTCCGGCAGCAGCTACATTGTATCTGAGGCTGGAGGGACAAGAAAAAACGGTGGGGACTACCTTTGAAAATCAGGTATCAGATGCGGCGTCAGCAGGTATGCAGGAGATTCCTCTTACGGTAAGTGAGGGAAAGAAATGGCTGGAATCCCGGTATGAGAAGCAGCAATTTCCGGCAAAAGATTTGGAAACTTTCAAAGAGGAAACAGAAGACTTTTTTTCAAAAGAGAGAAAAAAAAATCTGGTCCTGTCTGCTGATGAGATATGGTTTCGTTACGAACCGGAAAGCAGGGATATTATAAAAGCATGCAGTATGGAATTGGAAGGAGAAAAGATTACTGCAATTCTGGGTGGAAACGGAGCAGGAAAATCTACATTGCTTCATATTTTAGCCGGTCATTATAAGGTACGCAGAGGCAAGGTGAAAGTAATGGAGGGGAGTATCGGCATGCTGCCGCAAAATCCTCAGGCAATGTTTGTCAAAAAGACGGTGAAAGAAGAACTGGAGTTGTCAGGAAAATGTCAGCAGGATGAAGAAGGGGCTTTTGTGAAAGACGGTTTCGGGTTGGAAGAAATCATAGATTTCTGTAATCTGGGTGAAGTGTTAGGGCAGCACCCCTTTGACCTGTCCGGCGGGCAGATGCAAAAACTTGCTTTGGCAAAGCTGTTGCTGGAGGACTATGATATCCTTCTGCTGGATGAGCCAGGTAAGGGAATGGATTATGCGTTTAAGCTGGAAATGGGAAAGCTGCTAAAAAGGCTTACAGGAATGGGAAAAACGATTCTCATGGTCAGTCATGATGTGGAATTTTGTGCCCGGTATGCAGATATATGCGGATTGTTTTTTGACGGGCATATAGTATCCGTGTCGAAGACCCGGACATTTTTCCGCCAGAATGTATTTTATACCACAGCGGTGACACGCATATGCAAAAACATATTTCCCAAAGCAGTTATTATGGAAGATGTACTGGAAGCCTTTGGGGTTATGCCGGAAGAAGAAAAACACATCTGCCTTGCGTCTGAAGAAAGCGTCAGGTTAGCAGAGGGCAGAGGAGGAAATGGTGAAAAAGATATCAGGTCGCCGGAATCCATGGAGAGGAATGGAAAAGAGGACGGCAGATCAGCAAAGGACAGTAAAAGGGATGGCAGGCCGCCGGATATCTGGAAGGCAAGCGGAAACAAGAAGGGATGCAAAGAGATTCTGCTATCCTCGAATATAGAGATACCGGAAGAGGCAGTATTAGATAATAGAGGAAAAGGAAGGCGGAACTATCTTGTTTCCCTGATTATCTTTTTTGCGGTAATGCCTGTTACAATATATATTGGACATTCTGTTTTGCAGCAGAGGAAATATTATTTCATTGCCATGCTTTTGGTGTTGGAAGCCATTTTGTCATTTTTCCTAAGTTTTGAAAAGAGGAAACCGAGTTTGCGGGAGAGTATGGTCATTGTAGTGCTGAGTGCTGTTACCGTGGCAGGAAGGGCAGCATTTTATATGGTTCCCCATGCGAAACCCATGGCAGCATTGATCATCCTGTCGGGAGCCGGACTTGGTGGAGAAGCAGGATTTTTGGTTGGGGCATTGGCAATGCTGGTGTCTAATATATTTTTCGGACAGGGACCATGGACACCGTGGCAGATGTTTGCAATGGGAATTCTGGGCTTTGTGTCCGGAATTGTATTCCGGCAGGATAGGCCATGCGGTAAAAAGAAAAAGTACGGAATCTGCGTGCTGGGATTTGCTTCTGTGATTATCCTTTACGGCGGAATCATGAACCCGGCATCGGTTTTGATGTATCAGGAAAATGTAAATTGGGAAATGATTTTATCGGCTTATGCAATGGGGCTTCCCTTTGACTTGATCCATGCAGCATTTACATTTCTTTTTCTGTGGCTTGGAGCAGGTCCGATATTGGAAAAAATTGGACGGATTCGCAGGAAAATCTATTGAAAAAATGGATACTGCAAGGTACAATAAAAAGCGGCTAGTCATATCAGATGGCAAAGTTACAAAAGCTGCATATAAAATTGAGAAATGGAGGAATTTACTATGGAACCGGTAAAACGTTTGAACAGGGAACTGCGTGCCAAGGGAACGGTAATCAGTCTTTATAAAGATACGGTAGAAGTAAATGGTCATGTTGCGGAGTGGGATTATATCCATCATGACGGAGCTGCTGCTGTAGTGGCAGTGAATGATGACGGAAAGCTTTTGATGGTTCGCCAGTACAGGAATGCATTAGACCGCTTTACACTGGAACTTCCGGCGGGAAAGCTGGATGATCCCAAAGAGCCCACTTTGGAATGTGCCAGACGGGAACTGGAGGAGGAGACAGGGTATTGCTGTGATGATTTTGAGTATCTTCTTACCGTCAATACCACAGTTGCATTTTGTAATGAAAAGATTGATCTGTATGTGGCGAGAAATTTGAAAAAGACGACACAGAATTTAGATGAAGATGAAGAAATTAATGTGGAATTATGGGATGTTGAAGACTTAAAGCAATTAATTTATGAGGGGAAACTGACGGATGGCAAGACGGTCGCAGGGATTATGACTTATGCGGCGAAGTATAACAGATAATTGATCTTGGATAGATATTCATTCTTATATCAGGCAGCAGTGGATAAAACTGCTGCCTGATGTTTTTATTTTTATTCATTATTCTTTTGTTATAAAATCACTGGTAATAGTATAAATAATAAGTGTGTGGAATTGTTGACTCTATAATAAGTTATATAGATATTAAATCGTTATTAAATTATAAATAGTTTATATATTTAAAATATATGGTATATCAAGCATAATACAAATGTATTGTGTTTTTAAGTTTGTTATAGTAATGTTGCTTAAAGTATTAATAACATTAATAATATTTTAAATTTATTGACAAATTTTTGAGTTGGTTTGTCTGTTATATTGTCGGCAAAATAGCTGGAGATAACGCTTAATGCTGTTGAGATGGCGGCGTTTAGACAGAGGTCTTTTTTTCTTTCTTCTTTTTTTTTTTTGCTTTTTTGAGTTTGGTAGATAAAAGTTCCTGTTGTCAAAGTATCGATT
>JAIDOW010000094.1 GCA_029063085.1 Lachnospiraceae bacterium | reverse complement strand
CCTATAATATCTCCACAGCGACCCCCACCAGCCCCTCATGTTGAAAGCGTCCTCTAGTACGATAAACAGGAATTTATTTATATTCAAATGTGTATTTTTCGAAGGCATTAATGACAGTCGTTTGTTCATTGTACTGGCATTCCCGCTGTAGCTTCCAGCTATAATTTAGATGAACATGTCCATGAATAAAATATTTTGGAACGTATTTGTCCAATAAATCACGAAATACCTGGAAGCCGGAATGCGGCAGATCTTCTCCATCGTTAAATTGGTAAGCAGGTGCATGCGTTACAAGAATATCAAATCCCTTGTGTTTCCGTATTTTTCTGCGAAGTTTGAAGATTCTTAATTTCATTTCCTTTTCTGTATACTGGTAGGGACCAAAATTGTAGCATTTTGATCCCCCCAGACCGAGAATACGGATACCGTTATAAACGTAAAGGTCATTGTCAATGCAGATACAGCCATCTGGCGGAGTTTTATCATATGCAGCATCATGATTACCATGTACGTATAGGATTGGGACTTTGGCAAATGTCGCTAAAAAAGATAAATACTGAGGTTTTAAGTCCCCACAGGAAATAATTAAATCAATACCGTCCAGCTTACTTTTCTCAAAATAGTCCCATAGGTACTTGGATTCTTCATCGGCAAGTACTAGAATTTTCATAACAAGGATTTTCCCCCTTTGTCAGTTGTGGCGATATTCAGCCCACGGAGTTGAACCACGGGCTGGGCTGAATCTTTCAGGTTATCTATAGTTGGAATGGTTCCGATTACGTTATCTGATAACCAATCCATTTCCATAATGTCTTCCGGCTTGATGATATCGGTTTCAGAGCAGCGAATATTGCCATCCTGATCGGTTAAAAGACCGGCAAAAGGGTGGAATACTCCGGAAGAAATAGCTTTTTTCATTAGATTTACCAGCTTGGTAGTACTTGCAGGAAGTTTGTTAGAGCATATGACATCAATAACTCCGGCAGATAACCCCCACCAATAATTTAATGCCTTACTTTCTCCTGCTTCTTCTACCTTCCAAGAACCACGCATAATACTGTTGATTAATTCTTCATAAAAGGCACCCCAATGATAGATTGACATTGCAAGGTTTTTCTTTTCATCATTTTTTTGAGCGTACAGACCAAATTGACGACCACCGCTTTGCGGAGTGATCATATCCTGTGCAGAAATATAAGTAATGCTGCGCTCCTTAAAATATTCATCAATATCAAAATCCTTTAATGTAGACCAGGCAAGATATATTTTTGCACGGGGATTTACCATTTTTGCTCCAAGGGCAAAAGCATTGATATTAGCAGCAACTCCATAGATTGGATAATCGGCAACATATCCAATCTTATCATTAGTACACATGGCACCGGCTATCATTCCGGTTAAGAATTTTGCTTCATACATTCGCGTGTAATAAGTGCGCACTGTATTATGGGAAGAATTTAGGGCACAGTTCAAAATTTTTACATCGGGGTGTGTAGCAGCAACTTTCAGACAGGCTTTAATGAACTGTGGTGTTACAGTAAAAATAATATCACAGCCATCATTGCAGATCTCTTCTAATATATTTTCCGCATTATCCGTTATACCGTTTGTAATGTAGGTATGAGTTTCGATAATTTCACCGAGTGTTTCTTCCAAATGAATGCGGCCAAGTTCGTGTCCGTAAATCCAGTCAGAAGCAGATGGCTCTTTGTCATATACAAAAGCAACTTTTTTCTTTTTTAAGGTTTTGATTTTATTGATAACAGAATCTACAATTTTCTTTTCTTCCGTTGGATCCATTAAGAGTTCAACTGTGTCATCCTCACCAAGTAATAAAATTTCAGACCAGATTTTGTCTAAATTGGTTTTGATTTTGGAACTTGACATTTCTTTAGCTTCTTCATATGGATAAAGGGAGAGATAGAATAATAGTGCATCTCCACAGGTAATAGTATTTAATTTATTACCACCTTTTTCTTTAAAAGCTTTATAAAAAGCGATGTGAAAAGAAGAAAAATCCATACATTCATCATCAGACCATTCATCTGTTGTGTTTTTACCGGTAGCAGTCAGCAGTTTGGTAAAGCTTCCTAATTTAGAAAATTGAATATAGTTAATTTTTGTCAGTTTATAAAAATCCATAAATTCATAATAAATACGGTTCTCAAGGTCATCATTTCGTTTTGGAACTTTTCTGGTAACCTCTGCCGCAATGGTGGGGGAATTAAAGTATTTTAAAACACTGACACGTTTATTCCCTTCTATCACATAATATTTATTCATATATTCATACACTTTGACAGCATCATGTATGCCTTCCTCAACCTGAGCGTCTACTAAATGAGACCATTTTGCTGAAAATTCGCTTCCGTAATCCAACAGTGGCATGAAATTAGAAGCAAATGCCTGTGTCCTTCCGACGGTACTTGTTCCGACTACCTGGTTTAGGGGAATATTGATTACTCCCAGATTTACTTCACATTCAATATCTGCATGAGAAAGTATCTCGTCTAAAACCGGCAGATAAGGATATTGTCCCCGTACAGTGGAGGATTTGAATGCCCTAAGTCCCATTTTTTGTGCCTTTATATAATCTTCGTATGCCATAATAACTAAGTCCTTTCTATAAATCAATGAACATTCCATGTAATATATGCGTTTCTATAGATAAATGATTATTACATTAACGGCTACATAATAGCATATAAAGGTTATAAATACCATAAAAAACTGTATTTTCTAATAGTTTGCCATGAAATGAAAAAATATATTAAAAAAATTGTAGAATATGACGGCTATTTACAAAATACGGGTTTCCAGTTACAATAAATAAGCAGAAAACATGGCAGATGATTCATGAAGAAAGAAAGGTATTTTATTTGAAGAATTTATACATAGCAGAAAAACCCAGCGTGGCCAGGGAGTTTGCAAAGGCATTAAAAATAAATGGCGGAAGTAAAGATGGTTATATTGAATCAGGGGATTCCATCGTGACATGGTGTGTGGGACATCTGGTAACTATGAGTTATCCGGAGGAATATGATCCGGCACTTAAAAAGTGGAGTGTAGAGACACTTCCTTTTTTGCCAGAAACATTTAAGTATCAGGTGATAGATGGTGTTTCGAAACAGTTTAATATCGTAAAAGAGCTTTTAAACCGGGAAGATGTGGAATGTATTTATGTGTGTACGGATTCCGGGCGAGAAGGAGAATATATTTACCGTCTGGTAGATCAGATGGCCAAGGTGCCGGATTCCAAGGCAAAACGAAGAGTATGGATTGATTCCCAGACAGAAGAAGAAATTCTTAGGGGAATCAAGGAGGCAAAGGATATCCGTGAATATGATAACCTTTCCGCTTCGGCATATCTCCGGGCAAAGGAAGATTATTTGATGGGAATTAATTTTTCCAGAATCCTGACGCTGAAATATAGTTATACCGTTAAGAATTATCTTGGAAAGGATAGATGTGTAATCTCTGTCGGAAGGGTTATGACCTGTGTTCTAGGGATGATTGTGAAAAGGGAGAGAGAAATCAGGCAGTTTGTGAAAACACCGTTTTACAGGGTGATTGGAAATACAGTTCTTGCAGACGGGACTTTTGAGGCAGAGTGGAAGGCGGTAGAGGGAACAAAATATTTTAATTCATCGTTGTTATACAAGGAGAATGGATTTAAGGAAGAAAAGGATGCAAAGAATCTAATCGAAGAACTGAATGGTTCCTATGAAAATATGCAGGTTTCTATGGGAAATGATGCTAAAACTCATGATAAGATGGTTGGTATGGGCAGTTCGGAAGATGGAAAGCCGCTTGCACTGGTGGAGAAGGTGGAGAAAAAGAAGGAGAGTAAAAATCCACCACTTTTATATAATTTGGCTGAACTTCAAAATGACTGCTCCAGATTATTTAAAATTAGTCCAGATGAGACGTTAAAAGTGGTACAGGAGTTGTATGAGAAAAAAATGGTTACCTATCCCAGAACGGATGCCAGAGTACTTTCTACTGCTGTAAGTAAGGAAATTTATAAAAATATTTCGGGACTTAAGAATATACCTTCCATGAAAGGATATGCAGAGCATATTCTGCAAAGCGGAAGCTATAAGGGAATCGCAAAGACAAGATATGTTAATGATAAACAGATTACAGATCATTATGCCATTATTCCCACAGGACAGGGTCTGAATGCTTTTGGCAGTCTGCATGAGACTGCAAAGAAGGTATATGAAGTAATCGTCAGGCGTTTTTTAAGCATATTTTATCCGCCTGCGGTTTATCAGAAGCTTGCACTGACTTTGAACCGGAATGGTGAAAAGTTATTTGCTAATTTTAAAGTGCTGGCAGAGCAGGGGTATCTTCCACTTACGGTATATTCTTTTGGCAAGCAGAAGGAAGAGGAGGAAAAATATTCCCAGGATATGCTGGAGGCTGCCATGCAGCTGAAAAAGGGAATGAAGCTTGTGGTAAACGGTTTTGATATCAAGGAGGGGGAGACCTCTCCGCCTAAGCGTTACAGTTCAGGTACATTGATACTTGCCATGGAAAATGCAGGACAGTTGATTGAAGATGAGGAACTTCGTGCTCAGATTAAGGGAAGCGGAATCGGAACCTCGGCTACAAGAGCTGAGATTATCAAAAAGCTTGTAAATAATAAGTATCTGGACTTGAATAAAAAGACCCAGATCATTACGCCGACCCAGATGGGTGAAATGATACATGATGTGGTGGCGTCATCTATCAGCTCATTACTGAATCCGGAGCTTACTGCAAGCTGGGAGAAAGGCCTTTCATATGTGGCAGAGGGTTCCATTACAGAGGATGAGTATATGAAGAAGCTGGAGGGATTTATCCAGAAGCGGATAGATGCAGTGAAAGGATTAAATAACCAGTATCAGCTTAGAACATATTTTGACTATACGGCACAGTTCTATAAGAAATCGGTGAAAGGAAAAAGTACAAAAGGAAAAAAGGCACAGAGATAAGGTTTGGGAAAGGTGGAAAATAAATTGTTCAGGGAAATGCGCAGAAAAAAGCAGCTTTTAAGCGATGACGAAAGTATTGAAGTCTTGAAGCGTGGCAAGACCGGTGTATTAGCATTGATAGGAGATAATGGCTATCCATATGCCGTACCGGTTAATTATGTGTATGATGATTCCAAAATATATCTTCATGGAGCAAAAGCAGGGCATAAAATAGATGCGGTAAAGAGATGTAGCAAGGTATCATTTTGTGTTATTGATAAAGATGATATAATTCCCGAAGAATATACAACATATTTTAGAAGTGTAATCGTATTTGGGAAAATTTGTATATTGGAAGATGAGAAAGAAGTGAAACAGGCAGTTGAAAAGCTGGCAATTAAATATTATCCTCAGGACAGTAAAGTAGGCAGGGAGCAGGAAATTGACAAGGGTTGGGCGAACTTATGTATGCTGACAATTTCCATTGAGCATATGACAGGGAAAGCGGCAATAGAAATTGTCAGGAAGAAGTGCGATTTTTGCTAATTCAATCCATAGAACAAAGTGATATCAGTTATTTCGGCAGATGTGCCTGTATAGGTATTTTGATGAACAATTAGAGAATCAAATTAATAATATAAATTTATGGACCGGTGTGCAAAAAGGATATGTACAGCGGTCCATATTGCATAATTTGAATGGCAAGTGCTTTTGGCAAAAATAGGTAGTATATTTTGGAAAAGTACAGTATAATGAAATATATTATAAGTAGAAAGGAATAAGGACTGCATATATTTTGAATACACGAAGAAGATGCAGTCTGAAAGAGATTATTTATTATGCAGGAACAGGTAACGATTAGAGAATTGTACACATTAGAAGAGACGCTGGCAAAGCCGTTATTGGAGAGCCTGATGTACCCATGGGAGGCGTTGCCGAAAATAGGTGATTTTATTAAGGAGATTGGAAAGACACTTCCAGATGATATTTATGAAGAAAGGGAAGAGAATGTCTGGATTGCCAAATCAGCAAAGATATATCCCAACAATTATATTGCAGGTCCATGTATAATTGGAGAACGCACTGAAGTTCGTCCGGGAGCATTTATCAGGGGCAATGCATTGGTCGGTAATGACTGTGTAGTAGGCAATTCCACAGAATTAAAGAATGTGATTTTATTCAATCATGTGCAGGTACCTCATTATAATTATGTTGGAGACTCCATATTAGGCTTTTATTCCCATATGGGAGCAGGTTCCATTACTTCAAATGTGAAAGCGGATAAGACGATTGTACATGTCAAAGGCAGGGATTTTGATATGGATACGGGACTGAAAAAATTCGGTGCTATGCTTGGGGATCATGTGGAGATAGGATGTAATTCTGTATTAAATCCCGGTTCTGTAATCTGCGTGGATTCTAATGTATACCCGGTCAGTATGGTGAGGGGTGTTGTTCCGGCACATTCCATTTATAAGGAAAAAGGAAACATTACAGCGAAGAGAGATTAAAATGTTTTTTTGAATGGTTGAGATGAGCCAGCTTGGGGCAAAATTTTACATGGTCTAGGATGGAGAAAGGAGTCGTCACACTGAAGTTAATTTAGTGTAACAACTCCTTTTTACCTTCTGTGAAAATGAGAAATTCAAAAACGCAATTTTATTGCCTGTAAGAACTGATTCTATTCTTTGGCTTGTGCCTGCTCCAATGCATTTTTTATGGCTTGATTTAATATAATGTATGTATACTGGTTTTCTTTTGAATAGGTAATATCATCTACACTATCTACAACAGAAATCTGGTTGTTAATCTCGTTTAAAGCAGGCTCTAACAGCGGGTACATAGTGGTAACCGTCTCATCCAGATTTTCGATGTTGACACCGCTGACGGTATCTTCGTCTACAGCAACAGCGACATTTAATGTATTTTCTCCGAGTGTGATGGTTGAGGAATATACGCCGGGGATATATTTGCTGGTAGTTTCTGTTTTCTTTTCTTTTCCTTTTCCAAACATATTAATTAGTAGTACGATTAATAAAATCCCAAGGACAAGAAAGATTCCGGTATAAATGATTTCTTTCGCTTTGATTACGACAATTTTTGTCTGTGTGCCCATAAAATTCCTCCCGATGATTGTTACTATAAGGATATGAAATGAAATCTGAAATTAGAACCAAAAATTCAAACTTTTGTAACATTATATCTCCTTATATGGTATACTATTGTTTAATAAAATTCTTGTTTATATTACTAAAGAGGACGCTTCCATGGCGGGTGATGGCGGACGCAGGAATCTATGGATATAGGGTTCTACGAAAGACACACTTGCGTTCAATATTCCAACGTAACGGTACATAAGAGGCTATCCTGCAAGCAGGCTACCCTCTAAGTACCGACGTTTCCACAAGGTCTTTCTTAAGAACCCTATATCCATAGATTCCTGCTGGTCGCTGATCAATAAAGTCGCCATGGAAGCTGTTTCTTGGTAGAATGAACGAGAATTTCTGCCCTGCGGGCGGCACGGCTGGCATCACGAAAACGATTAGGTATTAGATTTAAGATGCTTTTTATCACCATCCGGTAAGAAAAGCAACATTTGATAAGAGACTACCTTCCGCCCAGAACAAATATCTCCTGCCCCGCCGGAGGCAAATAAATTCTTTTATTAATTCTACCAGAAAACAGCTTTCAACATGAACCTTTGAAAAGTCTAAGCTGTGGAGATATTATAGGATTCTAAGTGTAGGACTGTCTCATCCGTCGGTACTTAGCTGTCAGTCTGCATAAAATGCAGGCTGCCAGCTTATGTACCGCTACGCATGAGACGGAGCGCGAGCGGGGACGGAACGTGAATCCTATAATATCTCCACAGCGAACCCCACCAGCCCCTCATGTTGAAAGCGTCCCTAGTACGATAAACAAGAATTTAAGAAAGGAAAAATGTGATGGCAGTACAGTTTATCCTTGGCGGCAGTGGTACCGGCAAGACAAGATATATATATGATAAAATGATTCAGGATTCTTTGAAGGAGAACCATGCTCCCATTATTTTTATGCTTCCGGAACAGTCTAATATGTCAGCAGAACAGGACATGGTTTCGCTGCATCCAAATGGTGGGACAATGGATATTTCTATTCTGAGTTTTACCAGACTTGCATTTAAGGTGTTTGATGAAAGGAATGTACATACAAGGGATATATTAGATGATTATGGGAAAAGCATGTTGATCATGAAGCTTTTAAGAGAGCATAAAGAAGAGCTTTCTTATTATGGCAGTATGCTTGGCAAGCAGGGATTTGTGGATGAGGTGAAGTCCCTGCTATCTGAATTTTACCAGTATCAGATTACAGAGCAGATTTTAGAAGGTGTAATTGCAAACCTTGAACCTGAAAAAAGCCTTTATCATAAGCTGATGGATTTAAAGATTTTGTTAAAGGCGTTTGATGAAGCCATGTCGGATTCCTACATGGTGACAGAACAGCTTTTGTCTTTGCTAAAAGAGGTGGCAAAGGAGTCAGAGCTGTTGCGGGGAGCTGATATATATTTTGATGGATTCACAGGATTTACACCGGTACAATATGATGTGATTGGGGAATTAATGAGGCTTGGCGGTAATCTGTATTTTTCATTCACTATGGATGAAGACATTTTTGGAAGGAATGACTATAGTGAGCAGGGATTGTTTGCCCTTAGCAAGCAGTCGGTTGATAGATTATGTAAACTTGCGGAAGAGAATCAAATTACAGTCCGTTCTCATATTGGAATGGTAAGAAATTACCGTTTGGAAAACTGTCAGGAGCTTTCTCATATGGAGCGTCAGCTTTTTCGTTTTCCGGTTCAGGCATATGATAAAAAATCAGAGCAGATTGCAGTTGTCACGGCAAAGGATAGTAAGGAGGAAGCTTTCTTTATTGCAAAAACCATTAAAAAATATGTTATGGAAGAGGGGTTTCATTATCATGATTTTGCAGTTGTGATCGGGGATTTAAGAGAGCAGTCTGTAGTCTGGAAAAGAATCATGGAGCAGCTGGAAATACCATACTTTCTTGATTTTAGTGAAATACTGTCGCATAATCCCATCGTGGAAATTGCAAAAATGACAGTGGATTTGTTTTCTACTGATTTTTCTTATGACAGTGTTTTTTCATTTTTGAAGACCGGATTTTTTGATATTGATCAGAAGGATATCTATACTTTAGAGAATTATGCATTGAAATATGGTGTAAGAGGATATTCATGGTGGAAAAAGAGTTTTCGAGGTGGAGTAAAAGGGCTTCATGAAGTGAATGATACAAGAAAACAGTTTATGGAGAAGGTAGAAGACATTGCACCTGTATTCTTAAAAAGATCCGCTGTGGCAAAGGAATATATCCATGCATTGTACAATTTTATGTCAGCTAATGAAATGGCAGAAAAATTACATGCAAGAAGTGTTTTGCTGGAGGAGGAAGGGAAACTCAGAGAGGCAAAAGCATATGGACAGGTTTATGATAAATTTATTTCCGTGCTGGACAAAACAATGGACATTTTGGGAGAAGAAGAAATTAGCAGGGAGGATTTTATAGAGATTTTGATGACTGGTATTGCGGATATGCAGTTAGGGCTGATTCCGTCTACACTGGATCAGGTGGTGATAGGAGATATGGAACGAACCAGACTTCATCATATCCGGTTTTTATTCGTAGCGGGTGCAAATGAAGGGATTTTGCCAAGAAATAGTTCCGGTAAAGGAATTCTGGCGGACAAGGATAGAAAGCAGCTAAAGGATATGAATATTTCCCTTGCACCGGATAGTAAGGAAGAGATGTTCTTGCAGCAGTTCTATTTATATCTACAGCTTACTCAGGCATCAGAGAAACTGATTATAACTTACCGGAAAGCGGACGAAAAAGGTGCAGAACTTCGACCTTCTTATTTTGTAAACAGGATGGTACAGATTTTCCCAACATTGACTGTGGATAAGGCAGAGGATGCTCTGGAAAATATATTGCCATTTACAAGAGAAGAACTGGTTTCACGTTTTGCTAAAAATCTTTCAGATGAGGATATGACGGATTCTTCCGTATACCATATTATGGAGAAAGAAAATCCGGTATTGGCCAATCGGATTTTAGAGGGATACTTTTATCATAATCAGGTGGGAATGTTAGACCGGGCAATTGCAAGAAAGCTTTACGGTGAGAGTATGCTGCATAGCGTTTCGCGACTGGAGACTTATTCAGGATGTGCATATCAGTTTTTTTTAAAATATGGCTTAAAGATTGCAAAAAGAGATGAGTACAGGATAGAATCTAACAATATGGGAACCATTCTTCATGCAGTAATGGAGAGATTCTTTAAGCTGGTAAGGGAAGGGGAAATCGATCCCCGAAATATGACAAAAAAGCAGCTTGATGAGCAGGCGGCAGCAATTACGATGCAGGCAGCAAAAGAGGAAAATGAAACCATATTTGATAGCAGCAGCCGTAACCGCCATCAGTTGGAAGTATTGATTCGGATAGCAGCGAGAAGCATTGCTAATCTGTGCAGGCATATGGAACAGGGAGGAATGGAACCGGTTTATTTTGAAAAGAAATTTTCTCCTGAGGATGCACTTTCCTATATCACAATGGCATTAGAAGACGGGATGCGGATGGAATTAAATGGGATTGTAGACAGGGTAGATATTAAGGAAACAGAAGATGCGGTTTATCTTAAAGTGATTGATTATAAGTCAGGAGCAAAAGATATTGATTATGTGAAAATGTATGAGGGAAAGCAATTGCAGCTTACCGTTTATATGAGCGTAATGATGGAGATATTAAAAAAGCAGTATCCGGATAAGAAGATTATCCCTACCGGAATGTATTATTACCATATTTATGATCCGATTATTGAGGAAACGGAAGAAGATAAACTAGAACAGAGAAGAATAGAGAGCAGTCGACTTTCCGGTTTGGTAAATGAGGATGAAAAAAGCCTGGAATTGATGGATGAAAAAACCGGACTGGTTACACCGGTCAGATACAAAAAAGACGGTGGACTTGATTCAAGAAACAGTGCGTTGGTGACAACAGAAGAACTAATGCAGATATCTGAATTTGTTAGGAATAAGATGGTGGATATCGGAGAAAACATTATCCGTGGTCAGATTGAAATGAATCCGGAAAAGGGGGAACACAACTGTCCATGTAATTTCTGTGATTATAGAAGTGTTTGCCGTTTTGAAGCAGGTCTTGGCGGGAATGCATACAGGATTGGTTCCCAGCTGGATAAAAAAGAGGCGAAGGATATTATCCTGAAAAAGGAAGAGAATGGTGGTGAAAATGAATGAACTGGACACCAGATCAGCAAAAGATCATAAATGCAAGGAATTGCAATTTACTGGTATCTGCTGCGGCAGGTTCCGGCAAGACTGCGGTACTGGTAGAGCGGATTATACGGATGATATCAGATAAAGAAAATCCTATTGATATTGACGAACTTCTAGTAGTTACTTTTACGAAGGCAGCGGCAGCTCAAATGAGGGATAAGATTGCAGGAGCAATTGAGAAAAAGCTGATAGAAGAACCGGAGAATGAACATTATCTGAAACAGATGAATTATATTAACAAGGCTAATATTTTGACCATAGATAGTTTTTGTTATCAGGTGGTAAAGGAGCATTTTCATGTCTTAGGGATTGATCCGGGGATTCGCATTGGAGAAGCAGGCGAAATAGGACTTTTAAGAGAAGAAGTACTGGAAAATGTGATAGAAGCAGCATATGAAAAAAAACCGGATTTTGTGGATTTTTCGGATGCATTTTCGGCCGATAAGGAAGATACCAGGGTAGAAGAATATATTTTGAAAATTTATGAGGTTTGTTCCAGTTATCCACGTCCTGAAGAGTGGATACGTCAGGCAAAGGCTTCTTTGCATATTGAGACGGAGGAGGATTTTTCTGCTCTTCTTTTTGTGAAACAGTATTTTAATGAGATTCACGGTACGGCGGAAGGAATAAAGGAGAAAATCTTAGAGGCTTTAAAATGGGCAAGAGATACAGACGGTCCGATTTATATGGAAAAAGCACTTTTATCAGATATTATGCTGGTGGAGGATATCATTTCGGCAGAATCTTATTCCCGATTTGCGGATTTAGCGCAGATGAAATTTGCCAATATCGGAAGAGGGAAAAAGGGTGAATATGATGAGGATATTGCTGACCGTATTAAGAGGGTGAGAGATGATTACAAAAAGCAGATCCAGGCACTGCTTAGTGCTTTTACCTTATCGTTCGAAACGGTACTTGGGCAGTTCCAAAAGCAGGAGCCGATGCTTGCTGCATTATTGGATGTTACTGAGGCATTTCGGGAGGATTTCTTACAGAGGAAACTGGAAAAAGGATTGCTGGAATTCAGTGATGTGGAGCATTTTGCACTAAAGGTACTATGTGAAAAGTATGATGAAACAGGAGAACCGGTTCCCAGTGTAATCGGAAGGGAAATGTCGGAGGACTTTAGGGAAATTCTGATTGATGAATATCAGGATAGTAACTATTTACAGGAAGCGATTTTAAAATGTGTTTCAAAAATTGATCAGGGTATCAATAATATTTTTATGGTAGGGGATGTGAAACAGAGTATTTATAGTTTCCGTATGGCAAGACCGGATTTGTTTATGGATAAATATCATAGTTATGATACAGAGGAGGGGAGTCCATGCCGTAAGCTTTTACTGAAAAATAATTTTCGCAGTCGTGCTAATGTATTGGAGGCTATTAATTATATGTTTTACCAGATCATGGGTGCAGATCTGGGCAGCATTGAATATAATGAGGAAGAGGCTTTGGTGCCGGGAAAAGAATTTCCCAGTGTACTGGATGACAGTGTGGAACTGCTGCTGGGTGAGAGTAAGGATTTTGATTTCTTAAATGCCGGTGATGAGGAAATGAGCAGTGGGAAAGAGGAAAATCTGGATGAGAATCTAGAGGATATCGGGAAAATGGAACTGGAAGCTGCAATGGTGGCAGGAAGGATTGAAAAGCTGATGGGGAGAGATGGCAGTGCTCCATTGCAGGTGACGGATGACAAAACAGATGAAGATGGGAAACCTCGCCTGAGGGATGTAAGTTTTCGGGATATCGTCATTTTATTCCGGGCACCGGCAAGTTTTCAGCAGATTTTTTCGGAGGTTTTGATGAGTCATGATATACCGGTCAGGGTACAGAATGAAACCGGATATTTTGACACTGTAGAAATCCGCATGATTTTAAGTCTTTTAAGAGTAGTAGATAATCCGCATAATGATGTGGAAACAGCAGCAGTTTTAAGAGGATATTTTGGAAAATTAACCAGTGAGGAATTGTCGATACTTGCCTTGATCAAGCAGGGAATAGGAAAGGAAAGGAAGAAAAAAAAGTATATATACGAAGTTGTAAAGATATTGTCAGAATATAACGGGGAAGCTGGCAGAGAGAATCATCAGGATGATAATTCAATAACTGACTCATTATTAAGGGAAAGTGATATAAATTTGGTACAGCGTATCATAGAAGAAGCACTTGCGGATTATAAAATTTATATTTTAGATACGTTATGCCCGAAATGCAGGGATGTTGTTGCATTGATAGAAAAGCTGCAGGAGAGAAAGTCTTATGTGGCAATCAGACAGCTTTTAGAGGATATCTATTATGATACAGGATATTATTATTATGTAGAGGCAATGCCGGAAGGCAGACAAAGAATAAGGAATCTGGATTTGTTTTTAGGTGAAACTGGTCGGTTTGAAAATGGTACTTTTCAGACGCTTTTTGATTTTCTTATATTTGTGGATAAGCTTCAGAAAAAGGCAATCACACTTGGCGGAGACCCGGTACCAGAAAGCAGTGAAGATGTGGTACGGATTATGAGTATTCATAAGAGTAAAGGACTGGAATTCCCTGTTGTTTTTTTATCAGGAACAGGTAAGAATTTTAATCTGATGGATACGAAAACACCGTTAATCATTCATTCTGACTATTATATCGGGGCGAAATATGTAAATACCAAAAAAAGATGTGGAAATGATACTTTTGTCAGAAAAGCGTTTGCTTCTTTGATGGTAACGGAAAGTATTGCTGAGGAGTTGAGAATTTTTTATGTTGGACTGACCAGAGCTAAGGAAAAATTGATTATGACAGGTGTTACAGCAGATGTTCCGGCACTGGTTAAAAAGTATGAAACGGTAAGCAGGCGGAATGCGATAAAGCTTTCTTACAGCATTGTTCACACTGCCAGAAACTATCTGGATCTGATTACTGTTTCTTTTATCCGCAACAGTGTATTTCATGATGTGATGAAAAAGGTAAGAAAGAGAATGGATAAAAAGGGAGAAAATATCATTTCAGCGGAGTATGACTTGTCTAATACATTAAAATATCCGGTCATTCATTTTCAGGCAGAGGTATATGACTTTAGAAGCATGGCAGTTCATCATATGCAGTCTAATCTGGACAGGCAGGTTGATAAGCATGGAAGGATAGAAGAACTGAAAGCAACACCGGCATTGAAAATGGAAGAGATAGAAAAAAGGCTTTCATGGGGATATCCGGAAGAATTATTTACTCATCAAAAATCGAAACTATCGGTTACGGAAATTAAAAGAATTTATGAGACGGATTATGAGCCGTCTGATGTGATAAAACGAATCTCCATTCAGCAACAGGATTATACGGCACCACTCCCTCATTTCCTTGCAGGAGATAAACCGATGGATGCAGCCGGGAAAGGTACATGGATGCATAAGACAATGGAATTACTGGATCATGTAGAAGTAGAGAGCAGAGAACAGGTGTGTCAGGCATTAGAGGCTATGCGTAAAGAAGGACGGGTTCCTCAGGAGACAGAGACATTTATTACAGATGATAAGATATTTGCATTTGTTCAGTCAGGTATTGGAAAGCGGATGAGAGAGGCGTCCCAAAAGGGAAATCTGTATAAAGAAAAGCAGTTTGTAATCGGAGTTCCGGCTGAGAGGCTTACAGGGAAGGTGAGTCAGGGAAGTGCAGATATGCCAATTGTTGTACAGGGAATTATTGATGCGTATTTTCGCGAGGGAGACAAATTGATTCTATTAGATTATAAGACAGACCACATTAGGGAAGGGCAGGAAGAACTGCTGATAGAGCGTTACAAAACGCAGCTTCTTTATTACAAAGATACATTAGAACAACTGACGGGGCTTACGGTTTCGGAAACATATCTCTACTCATTTGCTCTTGATAAAGAGATACGTATGTTTTAACATATGTTAAAAGGATTTTGTGTTATAGAATTGCATAGTAATAGAGAAGTTTTGTTTCATAAATAAACGGAGGTGCTTATGCAGAAAATACTGATTGCAGAAGATGATGAAAAACTGCGGCATGAATTGGAAGTTTTTTTAGGCAGAAATGGATATGAGGCAGTGGGACTTGGGAGGTATGACAACACGCTTTTGGATATTCTGGAAGCCGATGCGGATTTAATTTTACTGGATATTAATCTTCCAAATGCGGATGGAGAGTTTATTTTAAAGGAGCTGCGCAAGGTGTCGGATATACCGGTAATCATGATCACAAGCAGGGATAATGAAATGGATGAACTTTTGTCCATGCACTATGGAGCAGACCATTATGTGACAAAGCCCTTTAATATCCAGATACTGCTGGCAAAGATTGTGGCGATCTTAAAACGGACAAATAACGCGGCATCACAGGAAAAAATAAATTGTGGGATGTTTGTCTTAAATGTTTCCAAGAGCAGGATTGAAAAGGGGAATGATATAGCGGAACTTACCGGAAATGAGTTAAAAATTATAAAGTGTCTTGTCCGAAGCAAGGGGAAAATTGTATCCAGAGAGGACATTATGAATGATCTGTGGGATAGCGAAGCCTTTATTGATGACAATACCTTAACTGTTAATATGACGCGTATCCGTAAAAAGTTTGAAGAAATTGGGTTAAAAAATATTATAGAAACAAGACGTGGGCAGGGTTATATTTTGCAGGTATGATGGTCTTGGGATTTCGTTGCTTCATGTTGATGAGTAATGATAAGAAAGCTGAAAATTCGATAAAATTGCTTTGTAATCAAATTATTGGAAAGGAATCAAATTAAGAAGATTGAGTATGGTATGAAATTATGAGATTTACAAACTATCTGTATGACCGATGGAAAACAATTTTGTTATTAGCAGCGGGATTGGCGACAATAGAGATTTTTCTTCTCTTGTATCAGATTAGTCTGTTTCTGCACGTTTACATTGTGTTGGTCGTATTTGCGGCATTTTTGATTGGAGCTTTTTGGGAATACCAGACAAAAAAGAATTTTTATGCAGATACACTGGGAAAGCTGGAACGGTTAGAGGAGAAATACCTGATCGTGGAAATGATGAAAACCGCAAATATGCTGGAAGAAGAAATTTTATGTGATATTTTGCAGGAAACAAACAAATCTATGCTGGAAAAGGTAAATGAATATAAGTATATTCAGGAAGAGTATAAGGATTATATTGAATTATGGATACACGAAATCAAACTGCCAATTGCAACTTCCAAAATGATAATAGAGAATAATAAAAATGAAATTACAAAGAGCATTGAAGAGGAAATCAATGAGATTGAGGAATACACGGAACAGGCATTATTTTATGCAAGAAGCAGTTATGCCAATAAGGATTATTTTGTGACAAAATGCAATTTGAAGGAGATTGTAAATGAATCCGTAAAACGGAATAAACGGACACTGATTAACCGGAAAATAGGAGTAAGGATTGGAGAGGTAAATCAGACAATTTATACAGACCCAAAGTGGTGCAGTTTTATTTTGAATCAGGTTGTTCAAAACAGTATCAAATATGGGAAAGAGACTGGAGCAGAAATATATTTTACAGCAGAGGAAAAGAAGAACAGCGTTATTTTATCTGTTGGGGATAATGGGATAGGAATGAAACGGGAAGAGGCAGTAAGAGCATTCGATAAAGGTTTTACAGGAAGCAATGGAAGGATCGGAAAGAAATCAACAGGAATAGGTCTTTATTTATGTAAGAAGCTCTGTGACAAATTAGGTCTGGGGATTGAATTTGATTCTAAGGAAAATATTGGTACAGAAGTGAGGATCATATTTCCTAAAAACAGTTATTTGGATTTGTCAAAGGCAGAGATATAAACAAAGTTCTCAGAGTTTTAAATATTTTTTAATTCTCTGGGAACTTTTTTGGCTATTTTTCCGTCATATAAGTAAGTCGGCTTAATTCCGCGGGCAACGGTCAAGTGGGCATGCTTGCATGTACATTTGGCGACTGTCGCGAGATTGTTAACTTACAGTTGGAGGTGTGGAGTATTTGAAAAAGTATGAGGTAGAACTTTTCCTGGAGATGATTCGTGATAATAAGGCGGCTTTCTTTAGAGCATCATATTCATTTTTATTGAATAAAGAGGATGCAGAAGATGCAGTCAGCAATGCAGTGTTAAAGGCATATACGCATTTATCCGATTTACGCAGTACAAGGAAAATGAAAGCATGGTTTTATGGAATTCTGGTAAACGAGTGCAAAGATATGCTTAGAAAGCAAAAACAATTATGTTACGTGTCTTATGAAACAGAAGAAGCGGATATAGAAAAAACAGGGCTGGATGAGGAAATGCCGGACTTATATCGTTATATCTGTCAATTAGAACCGGTATTCCGGGAAGTTATCATATTATTTTATTTTGAAGGGTTTAATGGGAAAGAAATTGCAAGAATGCTTGATGTGCCGGAAGGAACCGTGAAATCACGTCTTTCAAGGGCAAAGAAAAAATTAAAGAATTTTATAGAGAAGGAAGCGGATATTTATTAGCAAGAACTGTAATTGAAAGGAAGGATTAGAATGTTAACAGATTATAAAATTAAAAAAATAATGAAACATACAAAATTTCCGATAAGTAGAGAGTATGAAGATAAGATGGATATGCTGATAGAGCAGATGAAAAGAGAACAGAAAGTGCATTTCAGTTATCGAAAGAAAAAAAGAGTCGTTGTAGCAGTGTGCATAGCCTGTGCCTGCGTCATTTTATCAATTCCTGCAAAGGCATCAATTGACTATCTGCAGGAGAAGATGCAGAAGCTGCCAGAGGATGAAAAGGAAGAAATATATGAGGAAGTGCAAAATGCAAGGGGAGAGGAAGCAATTGTTTATTCAAGGGAATTGACACAAAAAGAGGAGGAAAGGTACCGTGATTTATTCTCACAGTATGAAAATTCAAATATTCTTCCCAAAACTGAGCTTAGAAGAACAGATGGATATTCCGAACAAGAATCAGAAATCCTTGTTTATGATTGGAAATCCAGGACTCTTCATTTGCCAGAGAGAGAGTTATCAGATGAGGAGTTGTTGGAAATCATTGACTATTATCATAAAGCAGATTATACTTTGCAGCAAAAAAGTCAGGCAATCAGTCAGACTGAAAATGAAAAAGAAACCGTACCATCCTCGGATACATTGGGCAATGAAGTTGTGGAAAAGGGAAAAAAGTACATTACTTCTCTTTTTCAGACGGACGTATCTGGTGCCGAAATAGAGGTAGAATATTCTTCTGAATATGAGAGCTATAATGTACAATATACTACTGATTATAATGAACAGTATTTTGTTTCCATGGATGCCGACGGACTGGATTTGATTGATCTTTCTTACTATAAAGATGGGGAGGATTCACCTGATTATTATGCGAAAAGTGCAGTATATGATAAGGATGTTATTTTAAAGCAGTACAAGGAGGCAAAAGAAAAATTTGCTGTGATAGCTGATTTCGATAAGGAAGTTGTGCAGACGACTTGTGAATACCGGCTTGCAGAGGATGGTGTTCTTCCCAGTGGAAATGTACAATATTTCTTTGTTTTGAAAAATGGCAATGCATATAGTTTTATATATAATTTTGAAAGAGACATTTTCTGGAGTATTTACACTATGCCAGAATATGAGTTGTTTGAAAAGGCGGAAGCGTCAAAGGAGCAGGACAGAAACGAACAAGGGGAGAAAAGATGTGTAGAGATTATGGAGGAGCGGTAAAGGAGAACATGAGCGGTAGATAGAATAAGACTATGATTTCTGGAATGGTAAATGTAGATTATTTACTAATATTATAAATGAATTACAAGCTATTAGACTTTATAATCTGAATATGGTACAATGTGTAGATAATCATAAAAGAGGTGGTGTAATAACGGATAATGAAAAAATGGATTTGATTCTTAATAATGAGATAGAAATGCTTGCGATTAAGTGTGTATGTTAGAAACAGATATGAGGGAATTAAGAGTAAAAATTACATGCGTGAATAGTATATTGGGCAGCAAAAAGCAAAGCATTAATTATTTATTAATGCTTTGCTTTTATTATATTAGTCCGGAGGAAGAATTAGATTTTATAAAGGAGTTATTTGACGAGGTGCAGAAAATACAGGTTGCAGGAAAGGGAGGGTTCAGTAATGAAGAAATCATTTAAAGATTTATGGAAGAAAAAGGATGAGAACAGAGAAAATCATGAAAATGAAAGTAAAGAGGAATTTGTACAGGATTTATCACAGTCACAGCGTGCGGGCATGGTCTTTATGATACAGCTTTTGATGAAAGAGCCTGTTAAGATGCCAGATAAAGAATATATGGTTTCCGTTATGAAGAAGCATTTGTCTGAAGTGGAGTGCTTTACTTATGATGAGAAATGTGCGGGATTTGCAGCGGTCAAATATGAGATGGAATTCAAAGATGGGAAGATGCCTCCGCAGCTGATGATCACGGAATGTCTGGAATTTGACGGGAGTAAGATTGAAGCTTTTGAGAGAAGCCAGATGTGGGATTGTAAAAACAGTGACCGGATATTAGAGGATTGTCATTATCATGTGCTGGCAACGGATATGTTAGCGGCAGGTTTGCCGGCGAAAGATCGGGCAGAGCTTGATATGGATTTTTTAGAGGCGGTTGTTGCACTTTATCCGGAATGTGAAGCTGTTTATTTTCCAACCTGCGGTAAAATGTTTACAGCAGATGATGTGCGGAATCACCAGATTCCGAGGGAAGACCGATTCATTTATTTTGGTGTTAATGTGCGTTTTTTTAATATTCAGGGAACAAATGATATGTTAGTAGATACGCTTGGAATGAGTACACTGTTTTTGCCGGATATCCAGTATCATTTTCATGATATGGAACCGAACTGGGTAGTAAATCATGCTTATAATATTGCGTCCTATATATTTGAAAATGACAATCCCATTAGGTCGGGAGATGTGATTGATGGAATTATGGATGGTAAGATGAGCATGGATATACAGTGGAAGTGCCAATATGAAAATGCCCTGATTCAGCCTGCCCGTGAAGTGATTGACGTAAATATGGGAGAGTATGCGGCAGGAAGAAGAGAATAAAAGGATAGCTATAAATGGGGAATTGAGATGATATAAAGTCATATGTATTAGATGAAGGAGGATAAAGTGGCAGATATTATTACGAAGATTATACCAGTCAAATATGATTATATTGCAGACGAGGAGCAGACTCAGGCAGCAATAATGTATATCAAGGAAATTGTACCGGATTGTCAGATTGAAGCGGAAGTTTTTGAGACAACACAATTTGTAGACTGTGGAGGAGAACTGGAAGTAATCAAGTGCCCTGATTGTGGGGAAGATATATCATTTGGCTGGTGGGGAGAGGTTATGGAAAAAGCGGCAGAGAAAGAATTTTCTGATTTGTCTGTAAAATTACTCTGTTGTGGTCGTGACAGCTCTTTGAATGATTTGGAATATTATTTGCCCTGTGGATATGCAAGAATGGAAATCACAATTGCGAATCTGGAAAGGAAATTTAGTGAGAAAGAGCTTGTTAATATCGGAGAGTTATTGGGAGAAAAGGTTAGGATTATTCTTGCACGGTATTAGGAGGAAGAATGCGATTATTATATCAATATGATTTCAATTTAGAAAAAATATGGCCGGTGAATTATGCATCAAATCCTTATATGAGGGATGATAAAATTTATTATGCATATAATGATGGGAAAAACGGAATCAGAATGATTAAGCTGGAAAAGGATGAACAAGTTAGTCAAATGTTATATGTGAAAGATGCATTGGATTATGCATTGCCATATAGATGGAGACTATTTGAATTTCAGGATCATGTGCTATTGAGCTGTGGCAATTCAAGTGAACCAACCGAGACATTTCCAGACCGCAGGGTGTGTAGGATTTTTTTGGATTTAGATGAAGGAATGAAAAAAGTTTCTTTGACGGATGAGATTGCAACTCAGTATCAATGCAGCCGGCCAATCTGTGACAAAGAGGATGTCACTTTTTCGGGTGTAGTCATGCATTATAAGAGCAGCAGAAAATATCAGTGTTTATCACCAGACGGTGAAGTGCTTTGGGAGGAAAAACATCAGGGATACCGGTATACACCCTTTGAAGTAAAAAATGGATGTGTCATTTTCGGAACCGCTGGTATGGGTGGCGGTCTTTATTGTTATGATTTGCAAAGTGGAACCAATAAGATTGCACTTAGGACACTGGGAACGACAAGGTATGTATGGGTTGGGGAATACATTGCCTGCAAGGGTGATAAGGGGCAGTTGATTCTTGTGAATCCATTTGCAGGAGAGGTCGTGGATGAAATACGATTAGATGGTATGCTGACTGAGGAAAGCGGAATCACTGCGGGAAATAATCAGATATGCGTCGTGGGATTTTGTAAAAAGAGTCAGTCACCGACAGTTTATCTAGTGGAGGTGTAGTAAAAATGATAATATGGAAGGCTCATTATAAGGACAAATTACATGATGAAGATATTGAAATTATAAATAGTCAAAATTGATATGCAAAAAGTTCACTTTCTTTTAAATTAGTTTTTCCTGTCAATATTCTGATTATTCCCCATATGGCAGTGGTGATTATGGGACTATGCTTTGTTATCGCAGATATAAAGAAGAGTATCTCAAAGTAAATGATAAAGATGACTTTTTTGAATACATAGAAATGAAAGATTTTGACACAAGGCAGGAAGATTACTTGTGTGAAGAATATGAAGTGCGGAATAAATGTGAAGGATATCGAGGATTTGTAGACGGATGTCGGTAAGATAATCATAAAAAGACATGATGTAGAAGTAATGTTTAGGGGCAGTGTGAAAGAAGATGTTTCAGCATTGCTTAATGAGATGAAAATAGGGACGGATGGGATTTAGAAGAAATGTATCAAAAATATTTCCTTGTTTAGTACAGACCATGCGTAGACCAAATACCCCGCAAGCAATAGGACACTTTAAGATTGATGCCCTGTTGCTTACGGCGGGGTTTTGATTTAATCTGGGATTTAATTAATACTCAAGCCAGCACTTGCGTATCCTGTAACAGTATTGATCAAAGTCAATCCGCTTGCTGTTGCTGAGAATACCAGCATCAGTCGGGTTTGAGCTGTTACAGGAATATTGAGTCCTGTAAGTGCACCATTTAATAATGTTCCAACGGATATTATTCCGGAAAGTGATGGTGTCAGACTGACTAACGTTCCAGAAATCGGAGAGAATACATTATTTGGTGTTGTAGATTGGTATATTTGTGCATTTACTGTGACAGTGGAGCCTATTAAGGAAAGGGCTACTGTTGTACTAAAAAATGCACTGAATGAGGTAATCGTACCAGCACGAGGAACCTGAAATGCAAAATTTGAAAGTGTTCCGCTAGCATTTGTAATATCAATTGTAGAGCCTAATAGCGTAAGACCCTGTGCACTGCTTCCAAAGCCTACAAAGGCAGGAAGTCCGGCAAGTCCCCCGGCTATTGTTGTTAAGGCAACCGGAAGTCCGGAAGCAAATGGGATGATCGCTCCTGTACCAGCTAAACCTGTTGGACCAGTCGGACCGGTTATGCCAGTGACACCGGTAGGGCCGGTTACGCCAGTGGGACCGGTAGGACCAGTAACACCGTCAGCGCCAGTAGGCCCGGTAGCCCCGGTAGGACCAGTAATACCATCAGCACCAGTAGGCCCGGTAGGCCCGGTAACGCCGTCAGCGCCAGTCGGCCCGGTAGGCCCGGTAACGCCGTCAGCGCCAGTCGGCCCGGTAGGCCCGGTAACGCCGTCAGTGCCAGTAGGACCGGTAGCCCCGGTAGGACCAGTAACACCATCAGCCCCGGTAGGCCCGGTAACACCGTCAGCGCCAGTAGGCCCGGTAGCCCCGGTAGGGCCAGTAACACCATCAGCCCCGGTAGGACCAGTAATACAATGAGAGAAATCGGGCCCGGGCGGAGCATTAACAGTATCTGATGCGGGGG
>JAIDOW010000093.1 GCA_029063085.1 Lachnospiraceae bacterium | reverse complement strand
GCACCATATAGAAACATCTCCCCCATTTTTTTCACAACAGTCATCACATAAGCACTCCCTGATATATTGATATTTATCATTTCCAACATATCCTTATATTCCGACCTGAGTTCCAAATTATAATCACCAATAAACGGAAACAAAACGTGAACAACGCACATAAACAACAAAAAGCCAAGCATAATGGAAAATCCTCCGCACAGGCAGGCGGTAATAAATCGAGAACCATAATAACACAACTTGGTAGAACGAAACACCTCAAATCTTACCGACCTTGCTTCGTATTCATCGCACACCAACGGCACAAACGAAAACGCAGCAATAATCGGAATAAAAAGAAACAGCCAACTTCCTGTCCCCCTTCGTATGATATCAAACGAGCAGAACATTGTATTATTTAACATATACTCTCTATCAAAACTAATAAATGAGCGAAATACGGAATATTTGTTACCATTATCTTCATCTTCATAAATGTATGTTGCAAAACATAGTATACTTGTGAATAAGATACAGACATAAAATCCATATCCGCTCAAAATTTTCGCAAAATCTGCCCTAATATTTCTAGCTATCATCATTCCCCATCATCCTCCCACCAATCGGTTGGCGTAGTACAATATCTGAAATTTCCGCCATCAACTGCATTGATATAGCAGATATATGTCAGATTATCATTTGGGTTATCTAATGTAATTTTCCATGCAGGAGTTATTTCTGCAGACATATTTTCATTGTCAATATATCCATCTTCTGTCTTAGAGTATTTTTGAGTATATACCAATTCTATCTTTCGGACTGCAAACTCTACATAATCCGTCAGTTTTTCACTGACAGTCTTTAATGCACTCTTAAGCGTTATAATTTCCTGATAATTTGTTTCTTCTTCCATATTTTCTGACTGATAATATCCATAAAGAATATCAACATCCTTGCTTTCCACCATAAATGCACTTCCTAATAATGAAGAATAGTCATCAAATCCATAATATCCATTACTCTCCGCTGCTCGCATATGATCAAAACGAATTCCCTGGTATTCTTTTGTTGTCAGAAAATTATATCCGTATGTTCTTTTATTAACCTGATACACATCAACATCCACCACAACAGTCTTTGCATTTTTCTGTTTCGGAAATGGTAAGCTATTGATATATTTTTCAAAAAAATTTACTGCATTGCAAATGGATATTTTTTGATCAGCAAGTTTATACTGTTTAGTACTGTCCGGAGAATATGTGGCAATATACTCAAGACTATCTACTGGATCGTAACTCTCAAGAATAGGGTATCTATCAGTCTGCAACATATCATCGTAAATCTTACTATCACTTAATTCCACAGTTCTTCCTTTATTGATAATGGCATATCCGTATCCAATGGGATTTCCAATTTCCAGACATACTGACGGTTCCCATTCTGTTATATCTCTATGCCACGTTTCGTCATAGAGATAGTTTACCTTTCCCTCTTTTCCTGAAATAATTTCATCATGCCAGTCCTTAACCTTATGATAATCTTCAATAAGTTCGCCAGTATTATCATCATATACCATGTCTGAACTTCCCCCATAATAGAACAGATAATTATCATCAAAAGGATGGTTCGGAAACAAATATTCGTACATTGCCATAAACTCGCTATCATAGTCTTTCATATTAATATCTATGGAATAATTCGCCTTATACTCAAAAATTTCTTTCACATCTAACGGAACGTCAATTGATAAACTTTCTGATATCTTAAAATTTGGATATGATTTTATTATTTTTCCAACTTCTTCGTTACTAGCTGATATATGATTCAGAGAAGTCATTTCTATTGCTCCAACCGCTTTTTTTGCACTATCTTCCTTATTTGCACATCCAGTAAAGCATATAACAGTAGCAACAAATAATATGTATACTCTTATTAATTTCATAATCTTCTCCCATAATTGTACATTGTAACACATCAAATTATACTAATTTCCCATTAACAAGCTGAATCCCCCCCAAAAAAGAACTTCTCCCCCTTGAAAAATCCCGTCTGCGATGCCGGACTCGCCATGTGAAAAGATGATAAATTCTCTGACAGTAGATACAAAGCTAAAATCCTGTTATCCTTTAAATGGCTCTAAAGACACAAACCGTCCCTACAAGCACAAAAACTTTTATAATAGCAGGAAATAATGTACTCAAAATATACCACGTTTCCGGATAATCTGAGACTTTCTAGTTATTCCCTCCGTACAGATTTGAGCATTACAATTCCCATATCAAAAACACATAACAAGAACGGGTAAAGTATTTTGCTCATTTCTATCTTTCTTACAGTTCTTCTTGCTAGGCCTTTCACTTACTACTTCTTTACCATTCCAAGCAATTTCCCCCAATTTCATTTATCATCAAAAAAAATTAATGTGTTTTCTTAAAACAGTCTAATCCTAAATACCTTATCTGTCAAGGGTATTATCAAAAAATTGTATGATTAGTTTTTTCTATTGGATTGTATTATTCTGGAATTAGTGATATAATATAGCACAATTAAAATATGCAGATTGGAGGGATTTACTATTTTACCGAACCAACGCGACACATTTAAAAAGGGGTGTGTAGAATTAGTGATACTCTCGCTTCTTCAAAATTCTGATATGTATGGGTATGAACTGGTTGAGAAAATCAATACAAATGGAGAAAACATTTTTTCCGTAAAGGAGGGTTCCATGTACCCTACCCTTTACCGATTGGAGGAAAAAGGATATATCACATCATACAAGAAACAAATTGGTAAGCGGCAGGTTCGTATTTACTACCACATGGAAAACTTAGGAAAAGAATATTACGCTGCACTAAAGAACGCATATTTTGAAATTTACCATGCAGTTTGTAATATTCTTGCATACAGTGAGGGGGACAGTCATGTATAAAGGCAATAAAGAACTACGGAAGTATTTTAAGGAAACAAAAAAACAGACCTATATGTACAATGGCAGTTCACGTTTTCTAAACGAGCTAAAGGATAGTGTATATTCTTATATTGCGGAGAATCCCAATATTTCCATAAATGATATCCACGAAAAATATGGAACGCCGTCTGAACTGGCAAAAGAATTTTTCCAAGAGGTAGACATGGAAACCTACAAAAGAAAAACATTGACGGCGAGCTTTGTCAGACGTATATTTATAATTTGTTTGATACTTTTTATATCATTACTTTTATGCCTGTTTATCAACCGTCAGATGAACAGACCAACTACTGTTAAATATTATATTGAAACACCATCATAAGGAAGATTATTACGAAAAAGATTATTACGATACTTGGTTTTGTTGCATTATTGATGTTTTTAGCTCCCACTGCCTGTGTTCAAGCTTCAGCGACACAATTAAAAACAGAAACTCTTGTGTCTAGTACAACAACACAGTTAGAAAATGGCGACACCATAGTGACAGAAATAACCGTTCCCACAAACAATACAGGTATTTCTATCTATGCAACAACAAAAACAAAATCTGGCAAGAAAACTGTGTCATACCAAAATTCCAAAGGTAATGTATTATGGTCTTTTACCCTGTCCGCAAATTTTACATACAACGGAAGTAGTGCGACCTGCACTTCAGTCAGTACGAGCAAGACCATAAATGACACCGCATGGAAGCTGAGCAATATAACTAAATCTAAAAGCTCTAATGTTGCAAAAGGCTCTGTCACTGCAAAAGAATGCTTTTTAGGCATTCCCTTTAATACAGTAACAGAAAATCTGCAGCTGAAATGCAGCGCTAACGGCACATTGTCATAACAAAGCACAACAAACCTAATATAAACAAAAGAACTTACACACTTTACTTGACAATCCCAATACAGAAGGGAGACTCACATTCCGAGCTCCCTTTATCTGTTTTAATGGACTTATTATTGACCACCAAAAAACTTACACACTTTGCTTGACACTATATTGAAATAGTTTTCCAGCCCAAAGAATGATTTTATTTATCTCTAGACCTTACTACTCCTTGATAACCATATCTGTTGATTCAAAACCTGAGAGATACAAATTGTACCTTTCAGTAACCTATAGTTCATCAAATTCTCTTTTTATGTCTATGCTTTCTTTCAACACTTTTACGAAGCTTCTCTATCTTCTGCTGCAATTCATAAACACGCAATTCATCTTCATGCAATCTGACAGCCACCTTTTGAAAAGCCTTTTCATGCGCTTGCGGATCTTCAATATAATGAAAATCAATATAACACTGATGGCACCAGTAATTACGTATTTCTCGAATCTGATTCAATAACTCATAGTCTTTCTCTTTAAACTTTGAGTAACCTAATTCCTTATCCATTTCACGAAGACTCCTGAGTAGCTTTCCTAAAGGAGAGTTCTCAACATCAGAATAATTATCATTAAACTCTCCACCTTTGAGGATAGAATATATCAACTTCAAATCCTGCTCTATATATTGAACAGACATAATCAATTCACTATGTATTAGTTTAAATGTATCGTAGTCCATTTCTAATTTACCTCAAAATTGGAAGTTATAAATATCTCCTGTTTACACAAGACTTGACACAATCTCCTTTAATTAATAAATTCAAGTTGTCCGTTAGGATAGTATGCATTTCGATTTGTCCATATCAATCCTAACAAGTCAGCATTTACAACTTCATCAGAAACATTTTCATCAATAAATTTCACGCAAGCACATTGGCTATAATCTTTTCCGCACTTGTTACACCTATCTTCATTAATTCTGTAAAATGGTGCACTGATAATTTTGTGTTTTAATAATTCGTTTCCCTCTTCTTTAGTCATATTAAATTGTGCATGCACAATCTCATCTTCCATCCATATTTTTTCAATTTTATCTGGGTGAACGATAAGACGTTTAAAACACACCACGTCACCATGAATCAGACGAAATTTATTAGGATAATCTCCTCCTGTT
>JAIDOW010000092.1 GCA_029063085.1 Lachnospiraceae bacterium | reverse complement strand
GACTACGGAATGATCTATCTTGGATTATTTATAACCGTACTGCCAATCTTTGTAGTATACTTTGCGTTGTCAAAGTATATCATTGCAGGTGTGGCACTTGGCGGTGTAAAGGAATAATAGAGTTTGTATCGGTATCAGCCGTACAAAAAAGACAGTTTGTTATCTTGGGATAGCAGACTGTCTTTTTATTTATAGGAAAGTTCTCTGGGCAGAATCACACTGCGGCGGAGAGGAATTGTGTTGCCAGAGCGACCCGCTGCAGGCAGAGAACCTCGCAAAGTGAGATTTTTTGTAGTGCAGGAACTTAAATGAAGATGAAAGACAATAGTAAAAAACATGTCTTTGCAAATGTGAATTATCCATGAAATAGAGAAAAAGAGTTGAAAGGTTTTCCGATTTATAATAAAATAGCAGAAGTGCAGTTTATTTTATAATATTTGGAGGAAAACAGAAATGTGGAGAAAAATAATAAGTAGTATACTTGTGGGAATGATGCTTATTGCATGTACAGGGTGCAGTAATTCAGATATATCATCGAATTCAACAGGTTCGGAAATTGATTCTGCTAAGGAGACGACAAAGGTAATAGCTCCTGAAGATGCAAAGAATACAGATGTAATCAAAATAGGTGATGAAGTGATAAAACTGGATTATGTCTATCTATATGCCATTCAGTTTTTGTATACCTTTAAAATGGCAGATGGCGGCTCTGTAAAAGACAATATGTCAACTTATAAGGAGCAGATTATTTCACAATTAAGAACAGACGAGATTCAATATCAATATGCAAAAAAGAGCGGAATTGAATTGTCTGAAAAGGAAAAAGAGGAAATGGATGCCGTGGTTGATAAATATTATAAGACCTTTCCGGAAGAGTTTTTAGAAGGATATGGGATATCCAGAGATACAGTAACAGATTTGTTCTATAAACAACGTTATTTAACAATATTAAATGATAATACTACGAAAGAACTGCAAGAAGAACTTACGCAGGAAGCAGAGAAAGATTTAAAGGATAAAGAATTTTTTGAACTATATTATCTGTTGTTTCCTACTGTAGAATATGGCGAAGACGGAAATGTAGTGGTAGACAGTGCAGGGAATAATGTAAAATTAAGCAGTGAGCAGTTAGAGGAGCAAAAAGCCCTGGCAGAAGATGCAAGAAAGCGTCTTATAGATGGTGAGGAAGCAGAGAAACTGGCAGAGGAATATAAGATTAAGGATTATTCTGATACATTAAGGGCATATAAAGGTGCGTATTCGGAAGAATTAAATAATCTCATTAAGGATATGAAAGAAGGGGATATATCAGAAGTTTATGAAGATGACCTTGGATATATGGTTGTAAAAATGATTAAGACAAATGATGAGGAATATAAACAGTATTATATAGAAGCATCAGTGTCACAAAAGGTTCAGCAACAGCTTTCGGAAGAGAAAAATAAATGGTTACAGACTGTTGAAGTGGATATGGAAAACGATATGGTAGGGGTTATCTGGAAAAACCTTGATATATCAAAGATTGCAAAAAAAATGGAAAAAGAAAACCTGATTCAAAACAGTTCAAAATAGCTATTTTAGGAAAGATTGTCGGATAAAATGAAAGATAATGAAAATGCACAAACATATTTGGGAAGTTATCCTCTTTATTATGTCTGTGCATTTTTGTATTAAGAAAATACCTTTGGATTGATTGTATATCCGAATAAATTATATGTACATATCAGCTAGTTTTTGGAAAACAGGAATAGAACGCTCTACTTTTTCGGTAGGGATACAGTAGCTGATGCGGAAATGTCCTTTGACACCAAATGTGTCACTTGGTACTAATAACAAGTCCAAAGCTTTTGCTTTATCAGAAAATGCGACTGCATCGGATTCTAAAGCTTTTGGGAACATATAAAAAGTTCCGCCCGGTTCTACAATCTCAAATCCCATTTTGGTTAACTCGGTATACAGTAAATTTTTGTTTGTTTCATAGATTGATAGATCAGCAGTATCATATAATGATTTAGAGACAGCCAGCTGTATAATGCTTGGTGGGCAGTTATGTCCGATGCCACGGGAAATCTGACCAAACATATCTACCAATAAGGAAGAATCTTCACAGGCAGGATTGACAGCAATATAACCAATTCTTTCCCCCGGAAGTGACAGGGATTTGCTAAAAGAGTAACAGGTAATTGTATTATTATAATGTGCTGCGATAAAAGGGGAGTCTACACCGTCAAATACAATCTCTCGGTATGGTTCATCCGAAATAAGATAGATGGGGTGGCCAAATTCTTCTTCTTTTTCAGCAAGGATCATTGCTAATTTATCTATAGTTTCCGTGGAATATACGATTCCGGAAGGATTGTTTGGTGTATTGATTAAAACAGCCATTACTTTATCATTTAACATATCTATAAAAGAATCAAAGTTAATCTGAAATGTACTGATGTCAGCAGGCACTACTTTTAGAACAGCTCCCGATGCCGATATGTATGGCATGTATTCGGGGAAAAATGGTGCAAATGTAAGTATTTCATCTCCGGGGACGGTAACGGCTCTGGCAGCATGTGCGATAGCACCGGCGGCTCCGCTTACCATAAAGATATCCTTTTTTTCATAGTTCATATCAAAACGGTTGTTTAAGGAATCTGCAACAGCCTCCCTCACAGAGTCAATTCCAAGGCTTGGAGAATATCCGTGAAGGCTGACAGGATCATTTTCCTGTAAAAGCCGAATCATTTCCTGCGTAAAGGATTCCGGTGCAGGAACGGAAGGATTGCCCAAACTGTAATCAAAGACATTTTCATAACCGATTTCTTTTGCTCGTTCACTGCCGTATGCAGATAACATACGGATTACGGACTTTTGACCACACATGTCGATAAATTTTTGATTTAACATAATAGCCCTCTTTTCATAATATTAGCATATTTTGTTCAAATATCTGAGTATGTATCAGACAGATATTGAACGATATTATCTTATATCTTAGCAAATCTTGAAAGAGGTTGCAATCCCTTTGTGAATAGGATAAAATGCATTTATACAATTATTGCCAAGATATGGTCAGCAGAATCTAAAGTGAAGATTTCGGGACAGGCTCTGGAGGGCTTTGGCAGTATACATTAAGGAGAATATAATGACTGATAAAAGTAAGATTTTGTGTGCAGTTTCCAAATATGAAGAAAAATATTATCTGAATCCGGATTTTAACGGACTGCCTGATGGAATCAAAGATGAATTGCAGGCTATGTGCGTATTGTTTGCTGAAGATATTGGAGGGATATTGACGATGGAGTTTGATGAAGAGGCTAATCTCCAATTTATAACAATGTCAGATCAGGGTGATTTATTATATGATGAAATAGGAAGCGTGCTCAAGATTAAACAGCTCCGGCAGACAAAGACAGAATTGTTGGAAAGTCTGGAGCTTTATTACAGGGTATTCTTTTTGGGAGAGAAATTAGATTTAGAATAAACGTAGATGAAGGGAATGGAATTATGTTATTAGCAATAGATATTGGCAATACTAATATTACAATAGGATTATTTAATAAAAATGAGATCGAAGGAACATTCCGAATGACCACAAAGATTCCCAGAACCTCTGACGAATATGGGATTTTCTTTTATAATATACTTCATAGCAAGGGGCTTCACAGGGAAAATGTGGATGCTGCGATTATGGCGTCCGTTGTGCCGGATGTAAACCATCATATTATAAATGGGCTGATTAAGTATTTTAATGTCAGACCGATTGAGGTGGGACCTGGAATTAAGACGGGAATCAAGATTGCTATTCCAAATCCTAAAGAGGTAGGGGCAGATCGTATTGTGGATGCTGTGGCTGCATATGAAATATATGGTGGTCCGGTTCTGGTTGTTGATTATGGAACGGCAACTACACACGATCTTGTGTTGGAAGATGCTACTCTGGCAGGAGGTGTTACTTCACCCGGTATCCGTATTGCGGCACATGCTTTATGGCAGGATGCCGCCAAGCTTCCTAAAATCGAGATTAAAAAACCGGATCAGATTCTGGGAAAGGACACGATTTCTTCCATGCAATCCGGTCTGGTGTACGGACATATTGGACAGACGGAATATATCATCAAAAAGATAAAAGAAGAAGCCAAGCTTGACAAGATGACAGTAGTGGCTACAGGAGGTCTGGGTAAGATTATTTACGATGAGACAGACAGTATTGAATTTTATGATCCGAATCTTACTCTGAAAGGACTTAATATTTTATATAACAAGCAGTAGAGGTACATATGGCAGGAAAAGAAATGATAGATTTACATAATAAATTAATATTAGCTCCTATGGCAGGTATTACTGACCTGCCTTTTCGCTTGCTTTGCAAAGAACAGGGCTGTGATGTTTTGTATACAGAAATGGTCAGTGCAAAGGCAATTTTATATAATAATCGAAATACAATGCCGCTTATGGAATATCGGGCGGAAGAACATCCCATTGGATTACAGCTGTTTGGTTCGGAACCGGAAATTATGGCGGATATTGCAGCAAGGGTTCAGGAACGGGGTTATGATTTTATTGATATTAATATGGGGTGCCCTGTTCCAAAGATTGTTAATAATAACGAGGGTTCTGCACTGATGAAACAGCCTGAACTGGTAGGTAAGATTGTATCTGCTATGGTAAAGGCAGTAGAGATTCCGGTTACGGTGAAAATCAGGAAGGGATTTGATGAAGGTTGCATAAATGCAGTGGAGATCGCAAAGGTAATTGAAGCGAGTGGTGGTGCGGCTGTTGCAGTCCATGGAAGACTGAGAAGCGAGTATTATTCCGGTATTGCAGACTGGGAGATTATCCGTCAGGTAAAAGAAGCAGTTTCTATTCCTGTCATCGGTAATGGCGATTTACGTACGCCTCAGGATATTATACGTATGAAAGAAGAAACCGGTTGTGATGCCTTTATGATTGGAAGAGGAGCAAAAGGGAATCCCTTTATTTTTTCCCAGATTAAAACATATTTTGAAAAAGGTTATCTTCCTCCCAAGCCGGTCCTTTCAGAGATGATAGAGCTGATGCTCCGGCATGCCAAAATGATGGTGGAGTATAAAGGAGAATATACGGGAGTCCATGAAATGCGCAAGCATGTTGCATGGTATACTACCGGATATCCCAATTCTTCCAAACTCAGAGATGACGTAAACCATGTGGAAAGTTTTTCCGACCTAGAAAACCTTTTACATTCATGGCAAAATTCTTGTTTATCGTACTAAAGGACGCTTTCAACATGAGGGGTTGGTGGGGTTCGCTGTGGAGATATCACAGGATTCACGTTCCGTCCCCGCTTCCGCTCCATCTCATGCGTAACGGTACATAAGCTGGCAGCCCGCATTTTATGCG
>JAIDOW010000091.1 GCA_029063085.1 Lachnospiraceae bacterium | reverse complement strand
CAATACTCTTTTTATTATTTTATATTTTCTCATTTTTTCTCCTTTAATAGCTAAATACTGTCTCAAAAAAACTTTTAATATAAGCCGCCACATCACTAGCAATTCCTATAGTATTAGATATTAATCCTTGATCTGACATATATCCAAATGTGTAATACACTGCATTTATAACCACATTCGTAAACCCATCCATTAAAATACCCCAATCATAGTCATTATTAACAAATTCAGAAATATATACGCCAAAATCAAATCCCATCATGAATGCATTAAAAATATATACTGCCGGTGTCCCTGAAAAGCCAAATAATATCGCTGCTGTGTTAAAAACAAACGATACCCTTGAAACCCAACTATGCAATTCATCATAAATCCATTTATCCAACCCAAACGGATCCAGAAAACTCACCGGATTCCCTTCCACATAAGCATATCTGTTCAGACTGCTGACTCTCTCCAACGTCCCGGTCAACACATCCTGATTAATGAACCTTTTGATATCCACATTATAGTAACGTGCCCTCATGTAATAGAGTCCGTTTCCGTCTGTAGTCACGCCAAACTGTCCGTTATACAGGAACGGCACTGTATCGCTGTATTCTCCCTTCAGCAGTTCCCCGTAAGGAGTGTAATGATAGGAATACTTCACCTTTCCGTCCTGGTCCGTCACTGCCATGGTGCTTCCCACGTTATTGAAATGGTATGTCAGGTATCCTCCGGTCACATTCTCCTGTGACAGCAGTCCCTTCCCGTAGAGATAATAAGTAGTCTCCTCCCTTTCTCCATCCGTTATCCTGCTTTGCAGTATCTGGCTTAATTCCGGCTGGCTGTTTACCACATACTCTGTCCTCTTTGTGCCTGTTATTACCGCTGTCCGGTTGTTCTCCGCATCATACTCATAACTGGTGTCTCCTGCCTTTACCAGACGGTTCCGGCAGTCATAGACAAACTCTTCCATTTTTCCCTGTAACGGTCCATAGGTCATGTTGCCGTCTTTGTCATACTTTACCTCTTCCCCGTTATAGGTCAGCAGACGGTTGTTTACATCATATGTCATTTCAGCACTGGCAACTGTTTTGAAATCTAACGAACCGCTCTCCAATGCCTTAACCGTAGTTATATTCCCCGAAGCGTCATAGCTGTATTCCTGCTGGTTGACCACCGTATCCCCGCACTTGTCAAGGATGGAAATGAGCCTGCCTGCTTTGTCATATGCCCTTGTCTCAATGGTTCCGTCAGGACGCTTTGTCTTCACCAGCCTTCCGTTCTCATCATAACTGTAAACGGTCACACGGTTATTCCAGTCCGTAACGGTTTTGATACTGCCGTTCTTATCATAGGTATAGGTGACTGCTTTTCCGTCAGGGTATGTCAGCTTCACCAGATTGCCAAGCCTGTCATAGGTATACCCGATCTGATTCCCTGCCGCATCTTCATATGATGTTATCCTGTTCAGTCTGTCATACGTTCTGGTTATCCGGCTGACCCTGTCCCCGGCAGTTTCCGTGACCGTCAATACATTATCATTTGCATCATATGCATACTCGATCACGCCCGCTTCATCGCTCTGTTTTATGAGCCGCCCCAGGGCATCATATTCATAGGCTGTTTTCTGGTTCCTGCTGTTGGTCTTTGACGCCGCCAGATCCTTTGCATTATAGGTATATCTGACATGGTAGTCTTCCCCGATGATCTCATCCGTCAGGTTATTATTGAGGTCATACCGGTAACTGGTCACCCCTCCATTTGGATTGGTAAGGGTCTCTATGTTTCCCATGCTGTCATAGGCAGCACCGGCGGTATTCCCCATGGCATCCATGGAGGATGCCAGATACCTGCCGCCCACGTAGGAATATGTGACCGCACTCCCTGTTCCTTCATTCATCTGCTTTATCAGGTTGCCCATGGCATCATAACTGTTTTTTGTCACACTGCCAAAGGCATCCGTAACCTCTATGCATCTGCCAAGGCAGTCATAGGCATAGCTTTCTGTTTTCACCCCTTTGGCATCATAGACCGCAGTCAGGCTGGAGTTAAGGTCATACTCCATCCGCCTTGTATTTCCCTCCCCGTCTGTCAGGGCGGTGACATTTCCAAGATTATCATATTCCATGGACAGGGATACATCCTCTTTTTCTGTATCCCCCTTCCTTGTCATGGAAATGATCTGTCCCCCTGCATCATAGGCAAACTCGGTCACTCCGCCCTCTGCATCTGTGATGCGGGTGCAGTTCAGGGCTTTGTCATAATCATACTTTGTCACGCTGCCATTGCCATCTGTCTGGCGGACGATTTTTCTGTATTCATTATACTCTAATTTTGTAGAATTTCCCAGTGCATTTTCTACGGATGCCAGATTTCCATCTTTGTCATATCCAAAGACAGTGGAATCTCCTGCACCGTCTGTCACCCTGGTGATCCTTCCGGCATCATCATAGGCAAGAACCGCCGTATTGCCATTTGCATCTGTCTGGCTCTCCAACAGTCCGTTTTCATAATAGGTATACGTTATCTCTCCTCCATTGCCCTGCACCATGGACAGGAGCTGGCTTCCCGCACTATAGCTGGCTGTCTGGATGCCCTTAAGGGTATCCGTCAGGGAAATGGCATTTCCCGCCGCATCATAGACTGCCTCTGCCGTGGTCTCTCCATCAGGACAGGTAATCTTCGTTATGTTGCCGTTATCATCATACGTATAGGTAAATGACGTCCCGTCCGGACGTTTTTCCTCTGCCAGCCGGTCTTCCTCATCATAGATATAACTGGTAGTATTTCCCAATGCATCCGTCTTTGTCAGCATGTTCCCATAACCATCATAGGTATAGGATACTGTGGCTTTCCTGCCATCTTCCATGGCAACACTTTCCTCTGTCACCCTGCCGGATGCATCTACTTTATAATCCGTCCGGATCCCTGCACCGTCAGTGTACTGCACCACATTGCCGTTTGCATCATAGGCAAAGAAATGGGTATTTCCACTATAATCCGTCAGGGCATGGAGCATCCCTTTTTCATATGCATAGGAAATAGTCCCAAGTGCTGAGGTTTCCGTTAAAATCTGTCCATCCTCATTATAAGTATAGGAAGCCTTAAGCCCGTTACCTCCGGTAACAGACGCAAGCTGTCCCCCTTCATTATAGGCATAACGGATATCCGTTCCATCATTGCACCGCATATGGGTCACACGTCCGCTGTCGTCATAGGAATAATCCGTTATCCTGCCCGTGGTCTCTTCTATTTTTACTATATTTCCGTTTTCATCATAACTGTAGCTTTTGCCTGTACCATCTGGATACCGGCAGCCTGTCATCTTATAATAACGGTTATATGCATATTCCGTAACCCCGCCGATGGCATTGACATATCTAAGTCCCTGTCCGTATCTGTCAGACACCGCCTGTTCTGTCGTTCCGTCCGGGTTGGTCATAGTAACGGATGTTGTCCCGCTGTCAGCATCCTCTATATAAGCAAATCTTGTCAGCTTATCCTGGTTTCCGTTTACTGTCTGGGATAATACCCTTCCGGCTTCATCATAAGTATTTTCTACATATACAGAGTCCTCTCCCTCTTTTCCTTTTATGATATGTCCCTGCCCGTCATATTCATAGACCAATTTTTTCCCGGTTTTGCTGGTCAGAACTGTCATGCAGTCATTGTCATATTCCAATGTGGTCTTCTGACCGGCAGCATCTGTAACACTATGAATCCGTCCTTCCTCATCATAGGAAGCGGTAATGGATTTTCCTGTTGCTTTGTCCGTGATTGTCAGTAAATCCTCCGACTTCTGTATAACTACTTTCCTGCCATCTTCTGTCTGATAACCTGTTAACGTCCCGCTTTTGTCAAATTGATACTGTTCCTGACCCGAAAACAGGGTATAACCATCCTTATTCTTAACAATATAGCACTGTTTGGAATCACTCCCCGCCTGATAGTAGGTACGTTCCAGCATGGAGTCGTCCTCTAATATAATCGTATTCCCCTCAACTGTTCCACAGACCGTATCCGCTGTTTCCTCCGATTCTGCAAAATACAGCATTTCATAAGGATTGGGATGAAGAATGACCATGGAACCATTCCGTTCCAGCTTCATCTCATAATTATGATACCAGCCTTTTCCCAGCTCACCTGCCGCTTCTGTATACAATGAATTGTAATTCATGTCAAAAAGCAGTTCAGTACCACCGGATACCGCTGCAACCACATGGTTCACCGTAAAGGCACCTGTCATCAGATCAATGGGATCCTTAACTGTTTGGGAAGAGGAATCGGTTGCAGGCGTCCTATTATTTTCAGTATTCTTGTTTTCAGTATCCCGATTTTCATGTGTCACAGTTATACTGGTAAATGACTTCTGGAGATGTCCTCTGATTGGCTGTATTGTAACCTCCATATCTGTGTTATTGACTTTCAATTCATGTAAATATTCTGTCAATAAAGGATAATACTCCCTGTCAGAATCGCCCTGTGCATTAAACGTGAACGCAAATGTCCCATACAAAACCCGCTTAGGTTTAAAAAGAGAGGCCTTTAAAGTATCACCTGTCTGTAGGGAAAAACCGGAATCTGTATTTCCATCATTTGGATCATAATAATCAATCCCTGAATTATTTCCTATAACGATTCTATCCTCTTTGCCGTCTACGTTCAAAACTACTACGCTTTCCGTTCTTATATTGGCATTATCATAGTTACCAAAACTTGTAGTCACATTATGATAATCCATATCAGATTCATTTTTCAGCTGGAACTGAACATAGTATGTCTCATCAATATACGCAGATTCTTCAGGAAAAACGTACAAATGCAGGCCTTTTCCCACCGTAACATCCAGCATTCTTTCAGAAATCATTGTTTTATGAACCCGCAGATTGAAGGGCTGCATGACTGCATTCAATTCTACCTTTAACGGATAACTACCTGTCTTGCTGCCGCTCACATACCATGTATGGCTTTTCTGTTCTCCCCCTTTCAGAGTTCCGATCTCCCAGTCAGCACTGTTCTTCCCTTTCTTCTTCATCACTGCTGGCTCCAGTCCATCCGGAAGGTTAAGGCTTGCTATCGTATCTTCCAGACTGAACTCCTCCCCTGCCTGGTTACAGATGGTAACCTCCACTTCATAGATATTCTTCATCCATGATATCGTTACCGGTACAATTCTGGTAATCATAATAACAGGTTTGGACGGATCATCCGAAACATTCGAAACCGTTACACTTTCCGATTTTTTAGACTTTTCATCAGATGTCTCCGCAGGCAGGATTGTGTACGCTCCATCATGGTAATAATATGTTACACTCGGTTTCTCGCTGTTTATGGAAATACTAGTCCCTATCTTATCCTTTCCAAAGTCCAGTTTCACATCATACTGAAATACAACCTGGTTTTCTTTAGGCTCAATCCCTGCCTTCTTCATCTCTTCATATGTCATTTCTTTAGTCGTAAATGATGCCTCAACAAATTCCCCCTTCTCAAGATTGATGACAATCTCACTCTTTTCTCCTTTTTTCACAGTAACCTCAGTACTATACGGCTGGTATCCTTCCTTATATGCCGCAATCTGGTAAGTTCCTTCACCAACCGGCATCGTCAGCTTTCCCCGGTTGTCTGTCTGGGGATCCACGCTGTTATGGCATGCACGTCCATTCATACAAAGTGCCACATCCGCATTGGGAACCGGCTTCCCGCCTGACATCACTGTCACATCTACTGTCCCACTGTCCTTTCCCACCGTGATCATGGTAGCTGCTGTGGTCTCATTGCCGCTGTGATCCTTCACCTGTAATTCAATCCGGTATGTTCCCGTTGCCATATATGTATATTCGCAGTTCTGTCCGTACACTACATCTCCGTTGCCCATATCCCAGCGGTAAGATGCAATTCCGTCATTATCCTTACAGTCACCGGCAGAAAGGGAAATCGCAATATCCTTAGCCGCAAACATTGGCGGCAGTCCCGCCACTTCCGGACTTTGCACATCTTTATCAACCGCCTGACCGCTGATAACTGATGCCGTAACATTTCCATAACAGTCATACAATAACAGCTGATATACATATTCCTCCTTGGGAGAGATTTCTTCCTCATAATAATGATTTTTACTTCCCTGTCTGATAGTCAATGCATCCCAAAAAGGATCCTGCTCCTGTTCCAACGCAGCCTCATACCTGCTCTTCGTCATTCTCTTAATCTTAAAACCTGCGTAGTCTGCCTCCTTTACCTCATCCCATTCCAGCCGGATTGTCCAGTTGCCCGGTATCAGACAAAAATTACTGATGACTGGTCCGTCCAGATCAAGAATATACGTTAAAATCAAATCTTCGCTACGGTTTCCACTCCTATCCACCGCCTGGTATAGGACATCATAATTTCCTGACAGCAGACCGGTTTTATCCCATGGCAGATCACAATCCCCTGTCTGTCTGTTTACGGTCTTCTCCCCGATTGCTATCCAGTCTGAAGTACCTGTCTGCCGATAATATGCCCTTACCTTTTCTACTTTCTCATTATCCCAGTACTCTATTTTCAACGGTGCAGATATTCCCAGCACACTGTTCTTCGCATATACCTTACTAATCACAGGTTCTACGGTATCCTGCCTGGTCTTTACCGTTATATCCTCGGTTGCCAGTCCCCGGATCCCCTCTTTGTCATATGCCACAATCCGGAAGCTGTATTCCCGTTCACTCTCCAGACGGTTCACTGTCAGACTATCAGCATATGTTCTTCCGACCCATTGGTATTTGTCACCAATCTTTTGCTCTACAACATAATATGCTGCATCCTCTTCTGTCTCCCATGATAAGTGAACCGAAGTAATATCCGCTGTTGCAGACAGAACCTTTACCGGCTCTATTCCCGCAACCTGAATCCGGCAGGTCTTAACCACTTCCGTTTCATTGCCGCAATGGTCCACTGCGACGATATGAAGGTCATATACGCCTTTTCTGTTATCTACAGAAAATGTAAAATCCTCCGTGCAGGATGTCGCATATTCTCCAAGGGTAACCCTGTATATCTCAACTCTCTGCTCCCCCTCTTTCGTCAGATATGCATAAATACTGCTCAGCCCGCTGTTATCGCTGGCTGTCACTTTGATATCTACTTCTTCGTTAAAAATGTCTCCCGGAATGCTATAGGTTATCTCATCAATAGTCGGTGGTATACTCTCTTTTATCGTCTTAACCGAAATTTTTTCTGTCTTCTCCCCTGCCGTCCCATACCGGCTGTACGGAATAATATAATACTGGTATGTGCTACCGACACTTACACCTTTATCCACATAGCAAACAGCCATCCTGCTATCATTAGAAAACGTTTCAATCAGAGTTCCCCCACGATATAATCCATAGTAAGAACAGCCCGCATTACCGCTTTGTTCAAAAGATATTGTATTATATCCGTTTTCTGAAATCACACTGAATTGCTCCGGTGCTTCCGGCGGAAGGTCTGCCATCACGGTTTTGACAGATTCTTCTGACCGGTTTCCGGCTGCATCTACTGCTGAAACCCCGAATTGATAAGTCCTTCCATATTCCAGCCCTGTTTCGCTATAATACGGTCTGCCTATATGTACACATTTTGTTATCTGATTATTGTTATGATCCTGATAGGAAACATATGCATTCTCCTGAACACTCGCAATCTCTTCCCCATCCTTTGTAATAATGTAATGATCTACATAACTTTCCTGGTCCTGATATGCACCGTTACAGTTAATCCTGATTTCGTCACCTGCCACACGGAACTCCGGACTTCTCCTATATACAGGGGGATTTTCATCTGCCGGTGTTGTCACCTCCAGCACCTCACTTCTGTCCGATTCATTGCCTGCTCCGTCCACAGCAGTCAGGTTGTAGCGGTAGGTCACATTTTCATTCAGAATGGTATCCGTATAAGCGGTATCCCCTGTTTTACCGACATATTGCCCATTTCTGTATATCTTATAGCGGTACACCTCCATGTTATCTTCCGACTCATCCCACTTCAGACTCACAGAATAACAATTTTTCCCGGTACAGGTTAAGTTTTGCGGCACCGTCGGTTTTTCAGAATCCTCATAACCGAGGATCAGTTCATTGGCGATATCTTCCTTTTCCCTGTTCAGGGTATAGCAGTTCAGCTTATTCACCAGAACCGCCCTGTTTAATCTGGAATCTGACCCATAAAATGTAATACCTGCCCGGTCCACCGGTGTCGCATCCGGTTTCATAAAAGTAATGGTATGGCTGCCTGATGGCAGGAATGCATATTTCCGGCTTTCTGTTGAATAGTATGAAGATACGTCATTAAAATTACCTGTAATATATATATTACCTGCTGTCATATAATCAGAATCCGAGTTCTTAACCTGTACCTCCATATCCTGTGCTTCTATGATATCACTCTCGTTTTTCATCACAATTTTCTGGTTCATATATAATGTGTCTGTATGCAGCCCTCCACCCGAAAGGACTGTCTCTGCATCCACCGTAATGTTCCCGGCATAAATATGGTATCCACAAAGATCTGTTTTTCCGATTATAGACAGATCGCCTTCAATCGTCACATCCCCAGACAACGTTGACTGTTTTACAGTCAAATCCCCCTTAAAATGATGTCCGGAAATGTTGTCCAAATCCTGAAGTGTCAGACTATAAAACTGGTAATTTAACTTTTCCGGTAACAGGAGCATACCATCAACCTGAATGGGAAGCTCAATCTCCACCTTCGATTCATTGGTAATTTCCAGATTCCCCACCTGCATTCGGATGCTTTTAGATACCCCCGTGACAGACTGTTTTTTTGTTCCTGTCAGGCACAAACCGGTTCCGCAAAAAATCGTTTCCTCAGCAGAGGAATAGACAGAGCCTACGGATCCTTCTATATTCATATTACCAGATAAAGAGACTGTTCCCTTTGTCATATTCTTTAAAGAATGCGTGATAAAAATTGCATACCAGTCCCCGCCTATGGTGATCCTGTCATTCTCCTGCTCCATTATAATATCTATATTAGAGCGTTCCAGCTGCACCTCACCCGTTGTCCAGTCCCGATATGCACAGTTTAAGTCTCCCGTTACAATCAAATGTCCCCCATTGATACACAGGGTGCCTCCTTCCGCATAAAAGTCACCATTAACGGTAAGGGTATGACCATTCAAATCCAGAGTCCCTCCGGCTAAAATCAAGTCCTCGTCATACACCATATCCTGTTCTAAAGTATACCCTTCAATTCCTTCCCATATGTACGAATAGGACTGATTCCTGATAGTATGGATAACCGTTCCCTCCGTGGCACGTGTCATCCCTCCGTTTCCATTAGAAACATAAAGAATCTCAAGGCAGGACTCTTTATTCTCAACCGTAACCTTCTGTATACCTTCACTGCCGGAGGTCACCACCTTATGCTCCCCGGAGCATACAAAACTATCCGGTGTTCCGGTATCCTTTACATAAAAATCACCGGTTACATCGATCTCTCCATTGCTGAGGTTTTCCGAAGAACGATTGCTTCCATAATAAAAATTGGTACATTTGATGGCAGATGCTGCCTGTTCCATTTTAAGTGCACTATCGCTTCCATCCCGGAATATGACGTCCCCTGCTCGGAGCTCACCTTCTATAGATACCGTTCCGGATTCCACATACACATTCTTTTTTACTGTAACTGTAGTTCTTATGGAGATATCACTTTGTATAGTCAGATTCCCTTCCACCGTCAGATAGCTTGCATCTCCAGCATCAGATACCACCGTAACGTCTCCCCTGTACTGTCCATAGAGCTGACCTGTCCGAAGATACAAGGTTCCCGAATACGGATTTGGATAGTTAAACCGGTCAATACATACCCCATTATCAAATGACAAAGCTTCCTCAGAAATACTGTAAAAATCAACGATTGGATTTCCCAGCGGATTGTCCATTACAATATGGCGCTCCTTAGAATTGCCTGTGACAGATCTCCCATATATTTTAAAATCCTTGCTGGTGGCAAAATTCTTTGCATTTTCTCCCATCTGATACAGGCCTGCATAAAGATACCACGTCCCTGCACTCAGATATCCCGTATGGTCTGTCACTGACTGTGTAATAAAATCCCCATAAACATAGACATAACCACCCTTCGTACAATCCATAAGAGCCGCTGTTTCACCAAACTTCTCCTCTCCCTGTACGGACTGAATCCGGTAATCACCGTATACACTTAATCCTCCGCCTTCCAGATGGACATCTGCATCCTGGATAAAATCACCGATAATAATCAGATTCCGGTTTTTCAAATGAAGAGGTTCCCCTGTATAGTAACAGGACCCATAAATGATATTTTCACCCTCCGGAATCTCACTATATTCCGCACAGCCATAGGTAGTGGGACAGCCGTTATCTTCATAAGTCTTATAATGATAATACCCGCTGAAACCGATCCGACGTCTGTCAAAGATATAATTCCCTTCCTCATCCTGTTCCAGATTTGCAGTGGATACCACAATATGTTCAAAGCCTGAGCTTTCCTTGGACACATAAATATTCTGGCTGTCTTCCCCGGAAAGCAGCAAAGTACTGTCCCCTGTCATCAGAAAATCTCCCTTGGAAGGCGTTATTCTTCCATCGTTTGTATATACCTTCTGAATAAAATCGCCCCGCAATTCCAGGATTCCCGCAGTAATATCCGTTCCCAGCTGATTGGACGCTTCCAACTGGATATCCCCCTTTACCAGCAGATAATCCTCCTCTTGTCCCATTGTGAGAAGCTTTCCATTTACATATAACACCTGCATGCTTTTCTCGATATCCATATATCCTCTGTCCAAGGTCAGGTTGCCGTCTGTCCACTGATAGTTTCCATAGACAATGAAATCCCCTGTTACAGCCAGCTCACTGAACTGGTTCACATCTCCCTCCACGACCAGGGAATGCCCATTTAATGCAAGCGGCTGATATATATTTAAATTTCCTTTGACCACCAGATCTCCTGTCAGCCTTGAAGGTATAGTTATGCTATAATCTCCTTCTATCACACCATTTTCTGCTGTCAGCTCCTGAAGAACCATTCCGTTTAAAGATGTTCGTGCCGCTGCTTTTTTGGCTTCTTTCTGCGTTTGGGCTATTTCTCCTTCCGTACTTTCGGATGCTTCACCCATTTCTGCTGTAGGGTTTGCCGATTCTTCTGCCATTTTTTCCTCTGTCGCCTGGTTCTGTTCTGCCTCTGTGTTCTCTCCTTCCGGTATTCCCTCGCCGGAATTTGAGCGTTTCTCTTCCCTGCTTCCGGTCTGGACCGCATATACCTCCCTGATATCGCCAAAATTCTCTATCTGCACAGCCTGCAAGAGCAGTACTGCCGCCATCCCCACCGCAATCCATCTTTTCATTTGTTTTTTCATCGTAACCTCTCCCATCTTTTGTAACCAATTTTACTCTGCAAGTCCACACTGATCTGCCTCTTCCCGGCAGATTCCTTTTCAGCCTCAGTGTCCTGCCCGTATTTTCTTTACTTTACTATACCGGGAATATATGTACGCTCCTGTCTCTGTTTTAATATAAGCTCGAACCTTCACATAATAAACCTTTCCCTTTTTCACCTTCCATTTTTTATTCGTAACAGCCGTTTTTTCCTTTCTTCTGACCATTATGGTCTTCGCCTGTTTAAAATCAGGCTTTGTTGCATATTTAATCTGATAACCTGCTTCGCTGTACAACTCCTTATGTCTGAGTTTGCGAATCTGAATCTTTAAATAGCGTTTTCCCTTTTCTGTCTTTAGAGACTTAATGACTGGTCTGTTTTTCTTAAAGGAATCATACTGTTCAGAATTCGAACCGTTCCCCTGTAAATATATTTTTTTAATATTTATATATCCTCTGCCATGAAAGCTGATTTTTTCATTCTTAAAATCTTCTTTCTTTGTATCTCCGGTTTCCGTCTTTTCTTCCGTTTTTTCCTCTTCCGAGTTCCCACTTCCGGTATTTCCCTCCTCTGTTTTATCCTTTTCCACCACAGTGGTCTTCAAATTACCAGTTTCATCATATACATATGTTATTTTAATTCCATCCGGATATTGTGCACTGACCAGTCTGCCTGATAAATCATAAGAATATTGTATGCCTGTATCTTATACACATCAGACGCTGACGACGC
>JAIDOW010000090.1 GCA_029063085.1 Lachnospiraceae bacterium | reverse complement strand
TACTTTTGTAAAAGATACAAAGGAACTGTTTATGCTAGAAACTGGTAATATGCAAAAGTGTTCTATACAGGATTTGGTAAATGCTATAAAAGAAATTAATGATTATATTGCAAAAGATATAGATGATTTGTTTTGTGCAAAAGATTTTTTGATTTCACCATTGAATTCACCAGAAAGATTTCTTTCAGAAAAATATTTCTTGACTCAACAACAAGAAGATATTGAAAAGAAAATACTATCTTTTCTAATTAATAGAAATGGTAATTTATTATATGGGATAAAGGGACATGCAGGAACAGGAAAAACATTGTTGTTATATGATTTAGCAAAAAAATGTTGCCAATATGGAAAATGTTGTATGATACATTGTGGAATTATATGTGAAGGACACAATTATTTAAATGCATATTTACACAGAATGGACATAATTGCTGCCAAGGATTTAAAAGAAGAAATATTAGGAAATTATCAATTTATATTTGTTGATGAAACGCAACGAATCTATTATGAGGATTTAGATACAATATTGAAAACTTCTTATCAAAAGAAGATACCATGTGTATTTTCATATGATTTTACACAAGTGTTATCTAATAAAGAAAAAAACAGAAATATACCTTTGGTATTAAATAGTAAAAGTAATTTTAATGAATTTGAATTATCAGTCAGGATACGAGTAAACAAGGAGATTACATATTTTATTGCATCAATGCTGAATTTAAAAGAGGCATCAAAGATTAAATATAGATATAGCAATATAGAACTGTTATATGCGAATAATTTCAAAGAAGCTGTAAAAATTATATCCTATTATAGAGACAATAAGAACTATGTATTTATTGGATATACACAGTCAAGATATTATTCAAATTCAATTGATCATTATGGCGGTGATATTAATACACATCATGCAATAGGACAAGAATTTGATAATGTCATGATTATGATGGATAATAATTTTCAATATGGAGAAAATGGCGATTTACAAGCGATACAACATCCTAATCCAGACTATTTGTTTCCGAAACTGTTTTATCAGGCAGTTACAAGGGCAAGAGAAAAATTATGTATTCTTGTGGTAGAAAATAAAGAATTATTTGAAAAGATAAATGCAATCCAGTATAGGTGTATTGATAGTTATTAAGATTAAGGAGGCTAAGGATGGATTTAAGTGTAGATCAAATACGAATTATCAACAGTAAGACATCAGGACAAAGCCTGATTAAAGGAGTTGCGGGAAGCGGAAAGACGACGGTCGCACTTTTTAAACTGGTAGCGATGCAGCAGTTAAAGGAGATGCAAAATGAAAAAGTATTAGTTGTTACATATAATAAAACATTGATTAAATATATGACATACTTATGTCAGGAATATGGGGTCTCCATTGATGACAAAAAAGTTTCGGTTAAGACAATAGACAGTGTGATTTATTCCGTACTGCCAGAGGATATAAAGAAAATTCCTATTGCAAAAGACGGTGTGAAAAGGGAGAAAATGAAGCTTGCAATACAGAAAGTGCAGGAACAGCATCCAAACAGTACGATACTTCAAGATAAAAATGTGCAGTTTCTGTTAGAAGAGATAGAGTGGATCAAAGGATGCATGTATTTGAAAAAGGAAGAATATATGGATGTAGATCGCTTAGGTCGGAATAGTATAGGGGAAAACCGTATGCGACTTTTAAAACGTTCCGAAAATCGTGCAGCTATTTTTGATACGTTTGTAATGTATGAGAAATTGCTTAGGAAAGCAAATTTAATAGATTATACCACAAGAGCAGTCAGAGCACTTAATAAAATGAAAAGTGGTGAGATAAGGCCTAAAAAATACAGATATATTATTGTGGATGAAAGTCAGGATTTATCTCGTGCCCAATTGGAGATTATACGAAATCTGTATGAAGAATCGGAGAAGAGCAATATTATTTTTATCGCAGATGTTGCACAGAGTATTTATTCTCAGTCATGGCTTTCGAAGCAGAGCTTTAAAAGTGTTGGGTTTGATATGTCTGGCAAATCCAATGTGTTATCAAAGAATTATAGGACGACCAAAGAAATTGCACTGGCGGCATATTCTCTTATTAACAATGACAAGGATTTGAAAATGAGTAGTGATTATGTGGAACCAGAATCTATAGAACGAAATGGGGCAAGACCGCAGTATCGTCATTTTGAAGAGCAGGTGAAGGAGTTTGCCTATATTACAGAGGAGATAAAGAAATGTGCAATCAGGTATCGACTTGGTGAGATTGTTGTTGTGGCAAGAAATAAGGGATATCTGGAGACTTTAAAGGATTATTTTTTGAAACATGGAATTGATGCAGAATTGGCAAAAGAATTGGAGAAATCAGAGATATCCCCTTTTTGTGTGGATAAGATTAAGCTGTTTACATTACATTCAATTAAGGGTTTGGAAGCTTCGGTTGTATTTATTGCTGGGGTAAATGATGGAATTTTGCCGTATTCAACCGAAATGTTATCTGTGGAACGAAAATTACTGTATGTCGGAATGACCCGAGCAAAGGAGATGCTGTATGTAACCAGTAGTAAGAAGGAATCAGTATATATAGGTGAAATTGAATCTAAATATCTGAGGCTTTCGGATGATGAGGAAGAAGAATGTTTTTCCCTTTCGATAGAAGATTACCAATTTTTTGATAGGGTAGAGAAAACGATAAATAATGAGGAAGAAAAGGTAAGACAATGGTATTTAAATCAGCTTCAGACCCGGTATGGATATCCGATCCGCCGTATGCAATCAGAGGTTTGTGTAAAATGTGGAAGTAAAACTTTTTTTGTGGATATTGGGGTATACAAGGATGATGAAAGGGAAGTTCCTTTTATTTATGTGGAAACAAAAAGTTCAGGGTCAGATTTGGCAGAAGCACTGAGACAGGTTAAATGTTATATTGTGCCTGGCAATGCTCCAGAGTATATTGTAGTGACGGATGGAAAAAAGCAGATTGTCAAAAAATATATGGATGGAACATTTGTCGCCTGCGATGATATACCGGTCTGTCAAATGGAAGTGGGAGAATATGAGATTTTTAGGTATTTTGATTTTGTACACGGCAGACAGATGGAATATAAGCAGACAACTGCCGGAGAGTCTTGCCTGCGAAACAAGGAAAATAATACAGCACTTGACTATACTTGTCTTCCGGTAAAAGGCAGTGTTGCAGCGGGAAATCTCAAATACGTAAATGAAGAGTATGACAGGAAGGAAATGGTTCCGTTAGAAGCGATAAGTGGACCAGATATGAAATTTATATTGGAAGTGTCTGGTGATAGTATGATTAATTTTAATATATTAAATGGCGATAAAATAGTGGTAAGGAAACAATCTTTTGCAAAGGAAGGTAATATTATTGTGGGGGGGGATTTGACAACAAATGAAGCTACTGTGAAGCAGTTTCATTATGTAGGGGAGAATAAAATTATTCTGCATCCAGGGAATCCTAAGTATCAGGATATTGTGATACAGGTAGAGGATTTTTATATCAGTGGGGTTGTGATTGGGGTGATACGGAGGGAGTAGTATTATTAGAAAAACTTTTTGGAAACAGGATTAAGCCTGATCGCAGAAGAGAGGTTCTTTATTGGCAGGTGTTAACATTCCGAGAGAACCATGCAGTCTCCTGAAGTTGTAGAATTTCTCAATATACTCAAAATTGTATAACTGGAACTCTTGTAAAAAGTGATAAGTTTTCCTGTTGGCTTCTTCTTTTTTGAGATATTTGAAGAAACATTCGTTCAGGTATTATCGAAGGAATAGCCTTTCTTTGAAAATGATTGCATCACATTAAGAGTATCTAATAACTGCTTGAATGTAAAAGTAGTATATTGAGATCCTCGATCAGAGTGGAACATAAGACCTGTTGGTTGGTTTCGTCTATCATAAGCTTTTTAAACGCAGTCATTACGAGTTTGTCATCAAGACTTTGCAGAGAAGCTTAATGCCATGTTGGAAGCTGAGCTTGTAACAGCCTCTAACCGCTGTTTGAGTGTGGCAAGAAGATGGCAATAGCTTTTTTAGTATGAGAAGTTCCTGTTCAAGTTGGGCGTTGCGTTTTTGAAGTTCTTTTGCTTGCCTGGCGGTCAGGACTTCGCCATCATCGGTTTCAACAGTTGAGTATTGTTTGATCCAACGGGCGAGAGCAGTGGCAGATATACCGTATTCTTTATAGAGAGCTGCTTGAGATTTGCCGCTGGATTGATACAGGTTGACGAGGGTATGTTTACTTGGCGTGTCGTTTTTAGCATAACTCCAAAGATTTAAGAGAATGAATATAGTATAGTAGTTACGGAGGATTATTATGGATAAAGAAAAAACAACATTAGAATTGCAAAGTGAAGAAATTAGAGAAAAATTTCTTATGCCACTTACTAATAACAAGGAATTAGAAAAAAGACAATATGATTCCAAAGGAGATCGAAAAAGGCTGGATGGAGAGTTTCAGCGAGATTATACAAGAGTTTTATATTCATCATCGTTTAGGCGCTTACAAGGTAAAATGCAACTTTATGGAATAGAGAGTGATCAGTTTATAAGGAATAGATTGACTCATAGTTTAGAGGTAGCACAAATAGCTAGATCAATTGCAACAGCAATTAAATATAAAAGGAAGGAAATGTATATTGTTGAAGCGTGTGCATTAGCTCATGATATTGGAAATCCACCCTTTGGACATGCAGGGGAAAAGTTTTTAAATGAGTTGTGTAAAGAGTTTGGGGGGTTTGAAGGAAATGCACAAACTTTTAGAATTTTAACAACTGTTGAACAAAAGCGGCACTCTTATCAAGGACTAAATTTGACAAATAGGACGTTGTTGGGTATTCTGAAATATTATAATCCATTTCAAATTCTTCAAAATAGTAAGCTGAGATATGATAAATTTTTATATGAAAGTGACTATAATCTAGTTAGTAAAATTATTGATGACACAAAAGTAGAGTTGCGTACTTTAGATGTTCAAATAGTGGATATTGCAGATGAGATAGCATATGCTGCACATGATTTTGAAGATGGATTAAGATTAGGAGTGTTTACAGTTGATGAAATCTTTCATGAATTTTCTACAAAGATAGATAGCGTTGAAAGTATAAAAAAACTTGACAAAATAATTAATAAAAGTAAAAAAAATGCGGGATTCAAAAAAAGGGGTGTTGATTCAGCAGAGTTTTCAAAATTGTATCGAAAAGAGATAACCTCTCGGATTATTAATACATTAATAAATGATATAGGTATTGTTAATTTAACTAAAAAGGAGAAGAAGATACGAGGAACTCAAAAAGATGAGGAAATAGGATTTGTAAGATACAAAGAACTTGCAAGTGGTTTAAAGAAAACAATATTTGAGTGTGTGACCAATAAAGATGAGGTATATGCGTATGAAGCAAAAGGAAAAGAGATGCTAGAAGCATTGTTTTATTTTTTTGTGGAAAATACGCAATATTTACCGCCGGAATATAGAGTATCAAATATTGTTAGACAATATAAACCTAGATATGATACAATAAATGAAGTAGATTTGCAAAAGAGATTAATTGTAGATTATATATCTGGCATGATGGACGAATATGTAAAAACTGTTTACGAGAAATTTATAAAAAAATAGTTATAATATCAAGGGGTTTATATATGAATAAATTATTGGGATTTTTTGAATTAAAGCATTCAGGATTACCTACCATTAAGTGGAATGAGTTTAATAATAATATTGTTTTTGATGATAAAAAATTATGGACAATTCGTTCTGCTGTATATCAAGGTGATGACTTAAACTTGCCACGTAAGGTGGGGGCTAATGCAAAGGATGCTTGGGAATTTGCTAATAATTTATCTGGAGAATTGCGAGATAGAGGTATTGTTATATATTATCCATATTTTATAGCAGAAAAGAGTGGAACGCTTGAAGTTAAATCAAATGAGATTATTATTGAAGCAGTTAAAGAGGATTTGTGGAATATGGTAACATATTCGGACAGGGATGTTACGCTTAGATATATTGGCGATAAATTGATTACAGATGGAAATCCTGATTTCCTAAATGAAAAAGAGATAGAGGAATTGTTAAGTAATATAAATTCAATAAAAAGATTGTTTAGGGATGAAATAACAGAGGGAAAAAGTATATTGCTTGAATGGAGTTTCGCATATGATTGTAATTTTAAGAAACAGGCAGTTGGAGAAAAATATTTAGTCTTTTATGAGGCGAGAACAGTATAGCAAAGAATTATTATTAAGATAGGGCGGATTTTATTTGAATCTGCCTTTTCCTTATGATAATTAAGCATAGAATAATTAGGAGAAGAAGACAAATGAATCAACATACACGTCAATTTCAAAAATCCCTCACAACCGCATTTATAGATTCCACTATTCCCTCTAACCTTGCTTATAAGCCACAATTTATTTCTAATAATTACAAGGAAGGACGCAAGGTTTTATCTTCCATCGAAAACGAATTATCAAATTGTGACGAATTTTCAATTAGTGTTGCTTTTATTACAATGGGTGGAATTACACCATTATTACAGATTTTAGAGGAGCTAGAGCGTAAACAGATTCCAGGTAGGATTTTAACGACAGATTATTTGAATTTTAGTGAACCGAGGGCATTAGATAAGCTGGCAGGATTAAAAAATATTGAAATTAGAATGTATTCAGCAAATGATTCCAATATTGGTTTTCATACAAAGGGATATATTTTTAGAGAAGAGGAAATTTATCGTATTATTGTTGGAAGTTCCAATATGACACTCAGTGCACTTACGAAGAATAAAGAGTGGAACACGAGACTTGTATCAACGGAACAAGGTGAATATGCAAAGGAAATTATAGAAGAGTTTAGAGAACTGTGGGAATCAGAATATACATCAACCTATGGTGATTTTATTCAACGGTATCGCTTGAATTATGAGTTGATCAAAAAGCAGAAGAGGATTGCAAAGCAAGCTGAAATACCATCTATTGACCAGTATCGATTACAACCTAATTCCATGCAGCTGGCATTTATTCATAATTTACAAAAGTTACGAAATGATGGTGCAAAAAGGGCATTATTGATTTCTGCTACTGGTACAGGAAAAACATATGCTTCTGCTTTTGCACTTCGAGAGGATAATCCGAAAAAAGCATTATTCTTAGTGCATAGGGAACAGATTGCAAAGCAGGCAATGAATAGCTATCAAAAAGTATTTGGAGATACAAAGACGTTCGGTCTTCTTTCTGGTAATTTCAAAAACTACAAGACGGATTATGTGTTTTCTACTATGCAGACGATGGCAAAAAAGGATACTTTAGAACACTTTAAGCCGGACGAATTTGATACTATTATTATTGATGAAGTGCATCGTGCAGGAGCAGATAGTTATCAACGAATTATTCAATACTTTAAACCAAAGTTTTGGCTGGGGATGACAGCTAGTCCAGACCGTACAGATGATTTTGATATCTATCAGCTCTTTGATCATAATATCGCCTATGAGATTCGTTTACAGCAGGCGTTGGAAGAAAACTTGCTTTGTCCATTTCACTATTTTGGTATTACTGATTTGGAAATTAATGGTGAAGTATTTGATGACAATACAGGTGTGCGTAATTTTATGAATCTGATTTGTGATGACCGTGTTGACTATGTAATAGAAAAAGCAAATTATTACGGATATAGTGGTGACCGTGTGAAAGGTTTAATATTTTGTAGTAGAAAAGAAGAGGCGATTGAATTATCCAAAAAATTTAATGAACGTGGATATCATACAGAATTTCTTTGTGGAGATGATTCCCAAAATAAGAGGGAGGAATGTATTGAGAGATTAACAGATGATAATAGAGAAGACAAGCTTGATTATATTTTTACAATAGATATTTTTAATGAGGGTGTAGATATACCCGAGATTAATCAGGTGATTATGCTTCGTCCAACGGAAAGTCCGATTGTATTTATTCAACAGTTGGGAAGAGGATTGCGGAAAGCGGAAGGGAAGGAATATGTTGTTATTTTAGATTTTATTGGCAATTATATGAACAATTTTATGATTCCAATTGCTCTTTCAGGTGACCGTTCCTATAATAAGGACACTATTCGTCGATATGTCAGGGAAGGATCTAAAGTGATTCCAGGAAGTTCTACAATTCATTTTGACGAGGTTTCGAAAAAACGGATTTATGCATCAATTGATACTGCAAAAACAAATGATATGAGATTAATCAAAGAATCTTATCAAAAACTGAAATACAAATTAGGACGGATACCATCTATTAAGGATTTTGGAGAATATGGGGAGATTGACATTACAAAGATTTTTGAAAAATTAGGTTCTTATCATGCGTTTTTGGCAAAATATGAAGATGAATATGCGATAGAATTATCTTCTGCGGAAGAAGCTATAATTGAATATTTGTCAAGAAAAATTGCAAAGGGAAAAAGAATTCATGAATTGGAAATGTTACGGGACTTAAGACTTGCTAAAACAAATGTCATGAATTTTTTCAAAACATCACTAATAAAAAAGTATGGAATCAACCTTACAGAACAAGAGCAGGAATCAGTTATTTTAAACTTGACAAACGCATTTCCCAAAGAAGAGGAAAAGAAAAAATTTGAGAGCTGTGTATTTGTGGAAGCAGACAACAAGGAGAATTATCAAATTAGCAGACGGTTTAAAAATATGTTAGAAAATAAGGTGTTTGCCAATATGGTTTATGAATTGGTGGATTTTGGTATGGGACGGTATGAAAAATATTATTCTAAGCGATATAAGGATACCAATTTCCAGCTTTATCAGAAATACACCTATGAGGATGTTTGTCGATTATTGAACTGGAAGAAAAATATGAATGCACAAAATATAGGTGGTTATTTTTATGATGCATTTACAAAGACATTGCCAGTATTTATCAACTATGAAAAATCGGAGGATGCTATTGCTTATGAGGATCGATTTATTTCAAAAAATGAGTTGATCGCATTATCTAAGCATCCAAGGAAAGTTACTTCCAGTGATGTGTTACACATATATAAGAAAACTCAGGAAGATAAGGAGAACAGAATATTTTTGTTTGTGCGGAAAAATAAGAATGATAAAGAAGCAAAAGAATTTTATTTTCTTGGAGAAATATATGCAGTAGGAGAACCGGAACCAATTCACATGGAATCTACAAACGATGATGCTTTTGAGATAACTTACCAGTTGGACGTGCCTGTTCGGGATGATATTTATGACTACATAACAGAAGGGTAGGGAGTCTTTATTTTAAATTAGAGTTTGAACATGGTAGAAAGACTATTGAAAGAGAATATTTACAGGGGACCAAGGATATGAAAATAGTGGAAGTAGTAGCAGCAATTATACAGGATGGGGACAAAATATTTGCAACCCAGCGTGGATATGGAGAGTTTAAGGACGGATGGGAATTCCCAGGAGGCAAGATAGAACAGGGAGAAATGCCTGCGGAAGCACTTGTTCGGGAAATCAAAGAAGAGTTGGATACAGAGATTACAGTTGGAAAGCAAATTGATACTGTAGAATATGATTACCCCCAGTTCCATTTAACAATGCATTGTTTCCTTTGTCAGGTTATATCCGGTGATTTAACATTGAAGGAACATGAAGCGGCGAGATGGCTAACCAAAGAAACACTAGATAGTGTGGACTGGTTACCGGCAGATGAAGGTTTGATTGATAAATTAAAGAAAATATTATAGGTAGAAATGGAAGGTGCAAATCTTCCATTTTTTCATTGTTACAAAAAATAAAGTGATATGATTTTTGTATGTATTAATTGACTCAAGTAAAATTGGATGATAAACTATAGTAATAATGTTGTTAGCGGGCAAAAAGTTAATAATCTTATGTTAATGAGAGAAATGAAATAAAAGTACTAATAAAATATTGATACATGGAGGAGTCCGATGGGATTATTCACAAAAAAGATAGGAACGGTTTTTTTAAAGGAAACAAGTGATACAGGTATTTTTATTGAAAAGTTGCAAGGGTTAATGGAAAGTGCGCCAGAAGAAATAAAAAAGGAAATAGAAACGCAAATTAAATTTGCTTCCTATGGTGAAATTGGAGAAAATAATGTTGCTTTTGAGTTGAAAAACAGCGGGATAGATATGTATGTATTACGGGATATTTATCTTGAGATTGGAGATTTATCAGCACAAATTGATTACATAGTCATAACACGAAAGCATATCTATGTGTTAGAATGTAAAAATTTGATTGGCAATATTGAAATTAATAATAGAGGAAATTTTATTCGCGATTATGAATTGTCTGGTAAACGTGTCAGGGAGAAAATGTATTCACCGATTACACAGAACCAGAAACATTTACTGGTTTTAAAGGAAGTTAGAAAAAGCAATAAAGGGAATTTTTTGACTAAGCTGATATTTGAAAAATCTTTTGAAGATAATTATAAATCAGTAGTTGTATTGACTAACTCCAAAACCTGTTTAAATGATAGATTTGCGAAAAAAGTAATCAAACAGCAGGTTATTCATGCAGATCAGCTAATTACTTATATAAAAGATTTGGACAATTTAAAAAAAGATAGTAATATGGGTGTAGAGGAGATGAGGGAGCTGGCACAATTCTATTTAGACCATAGTCAACCAAATAAATCAGATTATGTCAAAAAATATGAAGAGATGATACAGGCAGTAGAGAATTTGGAACACTTGGATTGCATAGAGGATGCCAAAGAGACAGTGGATTTGATTTTTGAAGAAAATACGATAAGAGAAAGCATAAATGATACTATTGATAGGGCGGAGTTAGAAAAACGTTTAAAGGATTTTCGGAGGGAACAGAGCCAAAATGAGAATGTAAGACCGTATTTTATATTTAATAATGCGCAAATGAATGATTTGATAGACCAAAAGCCTCAGAATAAGGAAGAATTATTAAAGGTTTCTGGTTTTGGCAAAATAAAAATAGAAAAATATGGAGATGCCATAATAGAGATTTTAAATAATAAATGAATACCATCTAATAGCACTGCAAAAGGAGAAAACAACCCAATGAATTATCGTAAAGACAGATACGGAAATGAAATATCCATTCTCGGATACGGATGTATGCGGTTTACCCAGAATGGTGGCAAAATTGATATGGAAAAAGCAGAACGGGAGATTATGGCGGCATTTAAGGCAGGTGTCAATTATTACGATACGGCTTATGTGTACCCGGGAAGTGAAGTCGCACTCGGGGAAATCCTTGCAAAAAATCAGATTCGGGAAAAGATAAAGATTGCAACAAAACTGCCCCATTATCTGATTAAAAATGCAGACAGCATGGAAAAATATTTTAAGGAGCAGTTAGCACGTTTAAGGACCGATTACGTGGACTATTATCTGATGCATATGCTTACGGATGTGAAGACCTGGGAGCGGTTAAAAGGACTGGGAATCCTTGAATGGTTAGAGGAAAAAAAGCAGAGTGGAGCAATCCGGCAGGTGGGGTTTTCTTATCATGGCAATTCTGATATGTTCTGCCAGTTGATTGATGCGTATGACTGGGATTTTTGCCAGATTCAATATAATTATATGGATGAAAATTCTCAGGCGGGAAGAAGGGGGCTTCAGTATGCGAGTGAGAAAGGACTTCCGGTCATCATTATGGAACCTCTCCGGGGTGGTAAGCTGGTGAACAGGCTGCCGGAGGAAGCTCTTCGGATTTTTCATGATTATCCGAAGAAATATACACCGGCTCAGTGGGCGTTTCGATGGCTGTGGAACCAGCCAGAGGTGACTTGTGTGTTGTCCGGTATGAATTCTATTGAAATGGTAGAAGATAATATAAATACGGCATCAACAGTTAAGGCAGGCGAGTTGGGCACAGAGGAAGAACAGATGTTAAAGCGTGTTGTTCAGGCATTGAATGCCAGAATGAAGGTAGGTTGTACCGGATGCGGGTATTGTATGCCCTGTCCTCAAAATGTGGATATTCCGGGAACATTTGCTGCATATAACAGGTATTATACAGAAGGGAAAATGGTGGCTTGGCGGGAGTATATCATGTGTACAGCAATGCGGAGCACCCCTTCTGCGGCATCTAATTGTATTGGGTGTGGTAAATGTGAACGGCATTGCCCGCAGCATATCCCAATTCGGCAAGAGTTAAAAAATGGGAGAAAGAAGCTGGAGGGACCGGTATATAAGATTGTCCGCTGTTTTGTAAAATTACTGCGTGCATATTAACTTCCGGTATGATGCGTTAGAAGTTGAAGAAAACGCTTTTATGTTATACAATAAACATAGCTGTTGTGACAGGCAGTGATAGAGCAGGAAAGGAAGGTAGATTTATGTTAAAAGGAAAAGTAGCGGTTGTAACAGGAGGAACAAGAGGGATTGGTTTTGAGGTTGTGCGCAAATATCTTGCGAATGGTGCAAAGGTTGTATTATTTGGTTCCAGACAGGAATCAGTGGATAAGGCATTAAAGCAGCTGAAGGAGGAGAATGCAGAATGGGAAGTGGAGGGAAAGTTTCCAAAGCTTACAGATGCAGCAGAAGTGGAAAAAGCAATTTTAGAAGTAAAGGATAAGTTTGGAAAGATTGATATTCTGGTGAATAATGCAGGAATTTCCCAAAGCACACCGTTATATGATTATAAGGCAGAAGAATTTGATAAGGTCATTGATTTGAATGTAAAGGCAGTTTTTTATGCTATTTTACCGGCTGCAAAGATCATGAAGGAGCAAGGTGGCGGGTGTATTATCAACACCAGTTCCATGGTAAGTATTTCCGGTCAGCCGGCAGGTGTAGGATATCCTACCAGCAAATTTGCAGTAAACGGTTTGACGATCTCTCTGGCAAGGGAGCTTGGAAGGGACAATATCCGTGTTAATGCAGTGGCACCAGGTGTGACTAAGACCGACATGGTGGCAGCATTGCCGGAACAGGTTGTACAAAGAATTTCTGCCGGTATCCCTATTGGAAGACCTGGTGAGCCGGAGGAAGTAGCAGATGCATTCCTTTATCTGGCAAGTGATATGGCAAGCTATGTGACAGGAGAGATTTTATCTGTGGATGGTGCGTCCAAAGCATAGATAAAAATTTGCTGCTATTAAATTTTTATACGATAGAAAGAAGATAACCGGTATGGTTAGGAGAACAATTGATAATTTTGATATCGCTCAGATTTGTGAGTCGGGGCAGTGCTTCAGGATGCAGTCCCAAAATGAGAACACATATAGTGTGATTGCAGGAGAGCGTTATCTGAAGGTGGCCTGGCAGGACGGAGAATACATTTTTGATTGTGAAGAGGCAGAATTTGAGGAATTCTGGAAGACCTATTTTAATCTGGAGGAGGATTATGGTTTTTATATCAGCCGGATTCATCCCAAGGATTTGTATCTGAAGCATGCGGCGGAATTTGGATGTGGTATACGGATTTTGCAGCAGGATTTATGGGAAATGATAGTATCCTTTTTGATTTCCCAGCAGAACAATATCGCAAGAATCCGCCGATGCATACAGAATATATGCCGGCAGTATGGTGAAGAACGTATCAATGCATATGGGGAGGTTTATTACACATTTCCAGCTCCGGAGCGGCTGGCAGGCTTAGACGAAGATGCCTTAAAAGAATGCAATCTGGGATACCGAAGCAGATATGTGGTTCGTACGGCAAGAAGTATTGTGTCAGGAGAGGTGAATCTGGATGAAATTCGGCAGATGCCTTATCCACAGGCAAAAGAAGAACTGTTAAAGTTGTATGGAGTAGGTAAAAAGGTGGCAGATTGTATCTGTCTTTTTGCACTGCATCACTTACAGGCATTTCCGGTGGATACCCATATTAATCAGGCATTGGAAAAGCACTATAAGCAGGGATTTCCTAAGAGAAGGTATCAGGGGTTTGAAGGAGTATTACAGCAGTACATATTCTATTATGAATTGCAGGGACAGAGTAAAGCATAGGATATCAATTGACATAGAAGAAAAGGTTTTTTAGGGAAATAAAAATTAGATAAAAAGAGACATATCGTTATAAATTATTCATAGGAGCGTGAAGGCTGCATGGATATCTGGTAATGTTATAAAGGGTCAACAGCCCTGCCGTTTGCGGCGGGGCTGTTGACCCTTTGCAGTATATTTTTTGTTATGCCTTATCCGTAATCTCGCTGTGCAGGATTTGTAATGATTTAATCTCGCTGGTAGGGTGAGTCTTTAGATAATGAATGCCGTCGGCAGTGGCCTTGGCGGCTGCAATGGTTGTCATATATGGAACTTTTGCCTTAATTGCAGCTTTTCTTAAGTAGCTGTCGTCATTTACACTATCCTTTCCAACAGGAGAATTGATGATCAGGTCAATATCTCCGTTGGTGATCATATCCAGAATATTGGGGCGGCCTTCATAAAGTTTTTTCACTTTCTTTGCAGGAATGCCGGCACCGCTGATCAGTTCATAGGTGTTACCAGTAGCGATGATATTAAAACCGTCTTCGGAAAAGCTTCTGGCAATCTCTACGACTTCTGCTTTATCTTTTCGGTTTACGGAAATAAGTACGGTTCCTTCCAGTGGAAGTGTAGACTGCACAGCTTCCTGTGCCTTATAAAATGCTTCACCATAAGAAGGAGATAGCCCTAATACTTCACCGGTAGAACGCATTTCAGGTCCGAGTACCGGATCCACTTCCTGGAACATATTAAATGGGAAAGCAGCTTCTTTCACACCATAATACGGGATGCTCTGTTCTTTCAAATCAGGAACCGGGGAAGGTCTTCCGGTCAGTTCACTGGTAATGATATCAGTAGCTAACGGTACCATACGGATATTACAAACCTTGGATACCAGAGGAACGGTACGGGAAGCACGTGGATTAGCCTCCAATACGTATACCTTGTCATTTTCTATTGCATACTGCATATTCATAAGCCCTTTGACATGCATTTCTTCTGCAATCTTCCTGGTGTATTCCTTGATCGTTGCAACATTCTCTGCTGAAATATGGACAGAAGGAATGATGCAGGCGGAATCTCCGGAATGTACACCGGCAAGCTCAATATGCTCCATAACAGCGGGAACAAATGCGTGGGTTCCGTCACTGATGGCATCAGCCTCACACTCTAATGCGTGGTTTAAGAAACGGTCGATTAGAATTGGACGGTCAGGTGTTACACCTACTGCCGCATTCATATAACCAGTCATGCTTTCCTCATCATACACAACCTCCATGCCCCGGCCGCCAAGTACATAAGAAGGGCGTACCATAACCGGATAACCGATTTGCTCTGCAATGGCTGTTGCCTCTTCCACTGTGGTAGCCATTCCGGATTCCGGCATAGGAATCTCTAATTTTTCCATCATGGCACGGAACAGATCACGGTCTTCTGCCAGATCGATAACAGAAGGAGAAGTACCAAGAATCTTGACACCGTTTTTCTCAAGCTCTGCTGCCAGGTTAAGAGGAGTCTGACCACCAAATTGTGCGATGACGCCAAGCGGTTTTTCTTTCTTGTATATACTTAAGACATCCTCTAAAGTAAGAGGTTCAAAATATAATTTATCAGAGGTATCATAATCTGTAGACACGGTTTCAGGATTACAGTTCACGATAATGGTTTCAAATCCTAATTTCTTGAGGGCAAGTGCGGCATGTACACAGCAGTAGTCAAACTCGATACCTTGTCCGATACGGTTCGGACCGCCGCCGAGAATCATGATCTTCTTATTCTCTGAAACCGGATTACTGTCTTTCGCGTTATAAGTAGAGTAATAATAAGCACTGTCTTCGGTTCCGCTTACATGAACTCCTTCCCAGGCTTCTTCTACACCAAGACTGATACGGTGATTGCGGATATCCTCTTCAGGAATCTCCAATAACTGGCTTAAATACTTATCGGAAAATCCATCTTTCTTAGCGGAAATCAGTAATTCATCAGAGGGGAGAGAGCCTTTTGCCTTCAGCAGTTCTTCTTCCTCGTCTACCAGTTCCTTCATCTGCTCAATAAAATAGTGTTTTACTTTAGTAAGTTCAAAAATCTCATCTGGTGTGGCACCTTTGCGAAGAGCCTCATACATGACAAAATGACGCTCGCTGGAAGGGGTGATCAAACGCTGTAACAGTTCTTCTTTTGTCAGGGAATCAAAGTTACCGGCATGACCCAGACCGTAGCGCCCAGTTTCCAGACTGCGGATAGCTTTTTGAAATGCTTCCTTGTAAGTCTTACCGATACTCATAACCTCACCAACAGCACGCATCTGGGTTCCCAGTTTGTCCTCTACACCCTTGAATTTTTCAAATGCCCAGCGGGCAAACTTAATTACCACATAGTCGCCATCCGGGACATATTTATCAAGTGTTCCGTATTTGCCGCAGGGGATATCTTTTAATGTAAGCCCTGTTGCAAGCATGGCAGAGACCAAAGCAATCGGGAAACCGGTAGCTTTGGAAGCCAGGGCCGAGGAACGGGAAGTACGTGGGTTGATCTCAATAACGATAATACGGTCAGTTACTGGATCATGAGCGAACTGTACGTTGGTACCGCCGATAACCTGTACGGAGTCTACAATCTTATATGCCTGTTCCTGTAAACGCTGCTGGCATTCTTCGGAAATGGTAAGCATAGGAGCGGAACAGAAAGAATCACCTGTATGTACTCCTAGCGGATCAATGTTTTCAATAAAGCAGACAGTGATCATATTCCCTTCTGCATCGCGGACTACTTCAAGCTCTAATTCTTCCCAGCCGAGAATGGATTCTTCTACCAGAACCTGTCCCACCAGACTTGCCTGTAGACCTCTGGCACAGACGGTCTTTAATTCTTCTTTATTATATACCAGTCCGCCGCCGGCACCACCCATGGTATAAGCAGGACGGAGCACTACCGGATAGCCGAGTTTTTCTGCAATACCAAGTGCTTCTTCCACACTGTATGCAACTTCACTGCGTGCCATTTCGATGCCGAGGCTGTCCATGGTTTTCTTAAATTCAATCCGGTCTTCACCACGTTCAATGGCATCTACCTGTACACCAATTACCTTTACATTATATTTATCTAAAACTCCTGCTTTGTATAACTCTGAACAAAGGTTGAGTCCTGATTGTCCGCCAAGGTTTGGAAGAAGAGCATCCGGACGTTCTTTCTTGATAATCTGTTCCAGACGGCTCACATTTAATGGTTCAATGTAGGTGACATCAGCTGTTTCAGGGTCTGTCATAATAGTGGCAGGATTGGAATTAACCAGTACGATTTCGTAGCCTAATTTCTTAAGTGCTTTACATGCCTGAGTACCGGAATAATCAAACTCACATGCCTGTCCGATAATGATAGGACCGGAACCGATGATGAGTACCTTGTGTATATCTGTTCTTTTTGGCATAAAAATGTCCTCCTTTAATTCTATAGAGTATTATATAGGAAATGGAAAAAAGCACAAGGGTTTTTTGGGTGGGAATTTAAATTTTTTAAGGAAAATATGGATTATATGTATATGTTATTGTATAGTGGTTATGTTGTACACTGATAATGGAATATTATCATATTTATTATGCGTTTATGGCATTGGAAATACCCGAAATTATATAGTGACTGTAAAACAATTTAGTTATGATGGGAAAAGGAGGAATTTTATGAAATTTGCAATTTTAGCACCGGGAAAAATTGCCCAGAGCATGGCAAAAGCAGTAGCAGAGTTGAAGAAGGGGTTAGATTTAAGAAGGACAAAAGGAGGGCAGCAGCCAGTAGAAGAAATGCAGTTGGAACTTTATGCAGTTGCATCCAGGGATTATGAACGTGCAAAAGAGTTTGCAAAGCAATGGGGGTTCGAGAAGGCTTATGGCTCATATGAAGAGATGCTGGAGGATGAAGACGTAGAACTTGTGTATGTTGCCTCACCCCATTCCCATCATTACTGTCATGCCAAAATGTGTTTGGAACATGGTAAAAACGTTCTGTTAGAAAAAGCATTTACTGTAAATGCAAAGCAGGCAGAAGTATTGATAAACCTTGCAAGAGAGAATAAGCTTTTATTGGCGGAAGCAATCTGGACAAGATATATGCCGAGCAGGAAAATGATAGATGATATCATTGCCAGCGGAATGATTGGGGAACCAATTTCGTTAACAGCAAATCTGGGTTATGCAATGGCAAAAAAAGAGCGTCTGCAAAATCCTGAACTGGCAGGAGGCGCCTTACTGGATGTAGGTGTATATCCGATCAATTTTGCATTGATGGTATTTCGCAAAGAGATAAAGAAGATTGACACCACAGCAGTCTTATCACCCAAAGGATTAGATTGGCTGAACAGTGTTACTTTGGTATTTGAGGATGGGAAAATGGCGGTTCTCCACAGCAGTATGCTGTCTGCAACGGACCGCCTGGGAATCATTTACGGAGAGAAAGGCTATATTGAGGTGCATAATATCAATAACTGTGAAAAAATCTGTATATTTGATTTGGAGCATCAAATGATTGCCTGCCATAAAGTACCGGAACAGATAAACGGATATGAATATGAAGTACTTTCCTGCATGAAGGCGTTAGAGGAAGGAAAAACGGAATGTGAAGAGATGCCCCATAGTGAGACATTGCGGGTGATGAAGCTCTTGGACCGGATTCGGGAAGAGTGGGGCATGAAATACCCTTGTGAGTGAGATGATTGTCTGCAAAACGGTACTGCTGAATCTTACGGTTTTTAATGTTAAATACAATAGATTTTCTCCTTTTATATTATAAAAATATGTAGAAAAACAGTGGTTTATGAGATATAATATCAATAATAAACGATAGCTTTTCGGGTTTTGTAATTACCTAAGCATAAATTTATTATGAAAGGAGAGGATGTATATGCTGAAAGAATGGTGTAAAGGAGAAAAACCGGAAGAGGAAGAACTTGAAAAACGATTAAAAGAAGCGAGGGTGAGGCTTGCTGCCAGACAGATGACTATTAAAGAGAGAAATCTGCCTGTATTGATTTTGTTAGAGGGCTGGGGTGCTGCCGGTAAAGGAAGTATACTGGGAAAAGTGATTAAAAATATGGACCCTCGTTTTTTTAAGGTAGCAGCGATGAAGCAGCCCACGGAAGAGGAACTGAGAAAACCATTTTTATACCGTCATTTTGTAAAAATACCGCAGGCAGGGAAGTTTATGTTTTTTGACGGTGGCTGGATGGATGAAGTCACAAGGGCATATTTACACGGAAATATCACAGAAAACCAGTATAAAGAACGTGTGGTAAGTATTAAGAATTTTGAACGGCAGCTTACGGATAACGGATATCTTGTGATGAAGTTTTTCTTTCATATTGATGAAAAGGAACAAAAGAAAAGGATAGAAGGTTTATTAGAAGATAAAAATACCAGATGGCGTGTCGGAGAGGATGATTTATGGCAGAACAAAAATTATGACAAATGCCTGACAGTATATGACCAGTATCTTTTTGATACGAACCATTCCATGGCACCCTGGTATCTGATTGATTCGAAAAGTAAAAAATGGGCGGAATTGCAGATGCTGGAGATATTGATCAGCGGTATTGATACGGCATTAATGAACAGTTCCCTTGCCGTTCCGATTTTACAGAATATATTCCCACTAAAAGCAATACCCAGACTGTCGGAGATTCCTTTGGACAAAGAACTGTCAGAAGAAGAATATGATCAGCAGCTTAAGGCATGTCAGAAAAGGCTCCGGCAATTACATAATGAATTGTACCGCAAAAAGATACCGGTTGTCATCGCTTATGAGGGATGGGACGCTGCGGGAAAAGGAGGCAATATCAAGCGGATTGCCGCAGCTTTGGATCCGAGAGGTTATGAAGTACATCCGATTGCCAGTCCTGAGCCCCATGAGAAGGCGAGACATTATTTGTGGCGTTTTTGGAATCGTCTGCCCAAAGACGGACATATTGCCATTTTTGACCGTACATGGTATGGACGCGTGATGGTAGAGCGGCTGGAAGGATTTTGCGGTGAAAATGACTGGCAGCGTGCCTATAACGAGATCAATGAATTTGAAAAAGAACTTTCTGACTGGGGGGCAGTAGTGATAAAGTTCTGGGTACAGATTGATAAAGAAACCCAGCTAGAGCGTTTTACGCTTCGTCAGAATACACCGGAAAAGCAGTGGAAGATTACGGATGAAGACTGGCGCAACCGGGAAAAATGGGATCTTTATGAAGACGCAGTAGACGAAATGCTGCAAAAGACCAGTACTACTTTTGCACCCTGGCATGTGCTGGAATCTAATGATAAAAAGTATGCAAGGGTAAAAGCATTAAAGATTTTGATAAAAGAGATTGAAAAGCGGCTTTAGGCAGGGAATAGGACCGGATTACAAGTCGCTGCACCAAAGGGAAAATATACAAAAAAATCTGCATTGATTAAAATTGAAATAACCGATATAATAAAAGTTATTATTGATAGTGCAGGATGCTACATCATTTGCTTTATACATTCAATATGGTGATATAGTGAAATGCCTAGTGCTACATAATCATAAGGAGGATATAGGATGAAGAAACAACTTTTTTCCAGAGTGAAAAAGCTATGTGCAGCAGCTCTGGTAAGTATCTTGGGAATAAGTATGTTAAGCGGTGGCACCGGAATGTCAGGGGTCTATGCGAAGACCGAATCACCGTTTGTTGTCAGTGAAAACTGGCTGGAGCCTGCCAAGATATATAATTCCGACAGTGATGAAATTGTAAAAAGAGGTGCTGCGTTACCCACCAGATTTGATGCCAGAGAGCAGGGCTGGGTGACACCGGTAAAGGATCAGGGAGCATATGAAAGCTGTTGGGCTTTTTCTTCCATAGCAGCAATAGAGAGTAATCTGATCAAAAACGGAAGGGCGACCAGTGCAATTGACTTGTCCGAAAACCAGCTGGCATATTTCTTTTATAACAGGCAGACAGATAAATTGGGATATACAGCAGGGGATTATAATCTGACAACTAGGGGGGATTATCTACAAGCTGGTGGAACCCTTCAGGGAACGGCATTGGCACTTGCAACGTGGGCAGGGGTGACAACAGAGAGCAAATCACCATATCTTACGAAGCCGTCACCTTCTCTGTGTTATGCATCAGATTATTCAATAAAGAATGTATATTTATATGATTATGATGTAAGAAATCTCAACCGTTCCGTGACAACGGTTAAGCAGGCTATTTTAGACCACGGTGCAGTAGCCTGTGGAATTTATATGGATGCAAAATATCTTAATTATGATAATGCGTCCTATAACTGTACAGAGGAGAATGGTAATCACGCTGTTGCGATCGTGGGATGGGATGATAATTATTCCAGAAATAATTTCGTCAATAAACCGTCATCAAACGGAGCCTGGATCGTAAAAAACAGCTATGGCACAACGGAAAAATATCTGGATAAGGGATATAATTATGTGTCCTATGAGGACCGGTCATTATCTGAATTCATTGCATTTGAGGCAGTGACAGCAGCAGAACAGTATGATAATAATTATCAGCATGACGGTACTGCCAATCCGGCATATAGCTATAAAGGGGCTGAATGGTATGCAAATGTGTTTAAAGCGAAGGGGGCTTCCGGTTATAACGAGGAGTTAAAAGCGATTGGAGTTTATCTGCTTTCAGCCAATACTTCTTATGAGGTTCAGGTATATACAGGATTGACCAGTTCAAGTAAACCTACAAGTGGAACAAAGGCATTATCTGCGAAAGGTACACTTAAGGATGCAGGATTTCAGACGATTACACTGCCCAAACCTGTATCATTAACGGCGGGAGAGAATTTTGCCATATTAGTGAGGGTGACGGAGTCATCAGGAAGTAATGCTTATGTTGGAATGGATGCTTCTTACCGGAATAATTGGATTAGCTTTATTTCTAACACAGGGAAAAACCAGTCTTTTATGAAAGTGCGTGGAAAGTGGTATGATGTTAGCACGGAGTTAAGTGCGAATACAAGAATTAAAGCATATACGGATGTGACAAGGGTGAAATCCAATTTTAAATTAAGTGGTTCCAGCCTTGGCGTATCGAAGGGCTCTTCCCAGAAGCTGTCTTTAAAGAGTGCAGCGAACGTGTATCGAAAGGTTACCTGGAAGTCTTCCAATAGTAAGGTTGCATCAGTAAACAGCAAGGGAGCAGTGAAAGGAAAATCTTATGGTACTGCGACAATTTCCGCAACCTTTATGGGTGGTGCCAAGAAAAAGACATTGAAGTGCAAGGTTACTGTAGGACCGTCTAAGGTAGGGAATTTTAAGGTATCGGGCGGTAAGAAATTAACGGTGAAATGGAAGAAAAACAGTGCAGCGAATGGTTATGAAATTTATTATTCAACCAGCAAGGATGGTAAATATAAGAAGCTGGCAACCATTTCAAAGGGCACAAAAACTTCTTATAGCAAGAAGCTGGCAGCTAAGACATATTATGTGAAAATGCGTCCATACAAAACATCCGGCAAGAAAAAATTGTATGGAAGTTTTACTTCAGTTAAAACAGCAGTAATCAAATAAAATAAATATAGTCTTGAATCCTAATGGATATCATGATAAAATGATAGACGGTTATATAATTAAGGTTGATTAAACATATATTTCGACAAAATGAGCGTTTAATCGTTTCGAAGGAGGTATAAGACTATGACATACGATGAGGTTTTTACAAAATTTAAGGATATGTTCAAGGATGCAGATGTAAGTAAAGTAAAAGAACATTTGGCATATCAGTTTAATATTACGGGAGAAGGTGAAGGTGCCTTTTATGCAGAGGTAAAGGATGGTAAGTTATCTATTGAGCCATATGAATACTTTGACAGAGATGCACTGTTTATCTGTTCGGCAGATAATCTGTTCAAGATTATTTCAGGCGAATTAGATCCTGTAAAAGCTTTCACTTTTGGGAAGCTGAAGGTGGAAGGCAATATTGATAAGGCTCTGAAAATCAAAGAGTTGATGAAATAATTGCAAATGGAAACAATTGCTGTTTTCCAGATTCATAGATAATTGATGTATGATTTTGGATGGGGCTGTTGCATTAAAGGAAAAAGAAATCTTTAATGCAGCAGCTCCATTTGCTTGCATAAAAAGGTAGTTGTATAGTATAATACATATGATTTATTCTGCGAAATGGTAAAATCAGGAAAAATGAATTATAAGGGCAGGATAAAAATGAGCGTGGTGAGGAAGGAAATATAGTATTTCCATACATTGGAATTATGTTGGGAAATATTGTTTGTCGGGATAAAATTATGGATGAGAAGAAGATTGTATTATTAATAGATGCAGAAAATACCAGTGCAAAATATGCGGACAATATTATACATTACCTGGAACAGCAGGGGGATATCATTAGTGCCCAGATTTATGGTGATTTTCTGGATAATGATAATACAAAAAAATGGAACAGCAAAGCAGTTGTACATAATCTCCAGAGGTATCAGGCGGATACTACCAAAGCAGGCAAGAATGCAGCGGATATAGCATTAGTTATTGATGCCATGGACTTTTTACATAAAGAAAATCCGGCTGATATTTTTTGTATTGTTACATCCGATGGGGATTTTACGAGTCTTGTAGAGAGAATCAGGAAAGAGACAATTGAAGTAATCGGAATCGGTAAGTCGGATGCTTCACCCAGACTGAGAAAAGCATGCAGCAGTTATTATGAACTTGAAAATCTGGGAGGCTCAGAGGAGAAAAAGACTGACAGAAAATCTGATAAAAAGAAAAAGGACAGTCATTCCTTGAATGATAATCATGCCGATAATGGCAAAAAAGAAATTAAAAAGGTATTTGGAAAAGGAAAAAAAGAGTCAGGAAAAAAGGAATCCCGGAAAAAGAAAGAGCCGTTAAAAAATATCAAGATGGCTTTGAATGAACTGGTACAGCAGGATGAAAATGCAGGCAAGTATGCTGATCTGGGCGGGATTAAAAGCCGTATTCAATTGAGATATCCGGGATTTGATGAAGAAGATTATGGGTATAAGACTATCCGGGAATTGATTGATAAGGAAACCAAATTTGAGGTGTATCAGGACGGGAAACATACGTATGTTGTTTCTGGCAGGAGAAATACCGAGTTAGAGAATGTATGTCGGTTTATCATTGATCTGTTTCCGAAAAAGGTGATAGGAGAGCATGAAGTAGCTGCTCTGGGCAGGCGTCTGCATAGTCAGTTTCCAGAGTTCAATTATAAAAATTACGGATACAAAAAATTGAGTTCTTTTTTAGAAGAAATAGGATTTACGATATATTAGAAAAATGACTGCCGCATTAAGAAAAATATTCTTTTGCGGCAGTTACTTTATTTTTACGAGTCGCCTAATGCGTTCAGTTTTTCTTTGATCTCGTTTGCAGTGTGGAGGATGCTGGTGACAGAAGCTGCAATTTCTTCGCTGGAGGCTGCAAGATTTACAGTTCTTCCATTTACTGCATCTATAATCTCATGGAGCTTTTGGGTGTCCTCCAAGATTGTGCCTACGGAATTCATAATCTTTTCCTGGCTTTGGTTACTGCGGTTGGCAGTTTCCCTGGATTCGCTGGCGAGATTATTGATTTCCCCGGCAACTACCGCAAATCCTCTTCCGCTTTCCCCGGCACGGGCGGCCTCAATACTGGCATTTAGAGCAAGCATATTGGTCTGGGCGGCGATGCTGACAACTTCTGCATTGTTCTGTGATAACTCATCCAGAAAAGAGCTGATTTCAGTCATAGATTGCGATAATTCCTCACAGAAATAAGTTACATTTGTTATATGTTGAGAAATCTCGGAACTTTCTGCCGCATTGCTTTCATTTCTTGCTGCCATATCATCTACGGAACGGTAGAGGTTTGTGAATTCCTCATTGATACCCTGAATGGTATTGATGATCAGCTGATGCTGGTTTTCAATGATCTGCTTGTCAGTCTCTAATTGGGAGGCTAACGTTTCAGCCATTTCTTTTTGAGCTTCCACTTCCTTTTTAATATAGTAGATGCAGTTTGTTTTCTGGTTGAAGCCGTTGAAAATGGCATCAGCCATCTGCATACAGGAATCATAACCACAGCAGGAGCAGTTGATGGTACGTTCTGTCTGTGTGTATTTGTTCATTTCTTCAAATATGGTATTTCGCTCAGCGACCGTTGGTTTTTGATAGGTACATTCCGTAGAACGATCCGTGTAGGAGCGAAGATAATCTTCTAAGTTAAGGTTATGGAACTGCTGGTTTAACTGTTTTAAACGCTGTTCCGGCGTGAGTTTTTTGGACCATGCACTCCGGCGGTTATCTTTTTTGGATGCTTCACGGATTGAGAGGAGATTACAGAGAGGATCGTCTGTCTTTCCTTTTTCGGCTTCACAGCCGGTTCCGTAAATACAGCCGGAGGAACAGTTGAGGGCATCAATAAAGAGATAAGGTGTTTTGCTTTCGGCAATCCGTTCTTTATTCTGCTCCAGATAATGATACATATGTTTTTCGCCTTCTATCTGGCGGATAAATACACTTTCACCGAGAAACCAGTATACATTTTCTTTGAGTCCACCGGGCATAGGATAAATGGAACCCAGACCATATTCGATTTCATCTGATTGTAATTCACCGGAAACAGGATGTTCATGAATGTATTTCATTAAATGGTCAAAGGTTACATTATAAGAAATATAGCCTTTATTATTGGGATCATCAATCTCCATTTTCTTTGCAATGCAAGGGCTGATAAATGCAAGCTTGTCCCGGATTCCCATTTCCTTCTTTGCATAAATAGCAGCACACATCATTGGACTTTGTACAGGAAAAAGCTTTGGCAATAATTCCGGCAGATTGCGTTCTATATAACCTACCACTGCGGGACAAGGCTGGGAAATACCTCCTAAAAATTTATGTTTTTTTACATAGTTAAGATAGCCCCAGGTTGTAATGTCAGCACCGAAAGAAACGCTGATCATGCGGTTCACGCCAAGCTTTTTTAAGCCTCCGAGTACACTCTCATATTCCTTTGGATAATTTGCCTTAAATGCCGGAGCAATCAGGATAGAAATGGGTTCACCTCGTTTCAAATCTTCAAAAAATCGTTCCGTATCATCCCGGTATTCTCTGGCACCATGCTCACAGACATCAAAACAGGCACCGCAGGCAACACATTTGCTGCCGTCAACGTCAATACGGTTTATACCGTCTACTTCACGGGAGACACATGCACCGGTGCAGCTGCATACACTGATACACTTATTGCACCCAATACATTTGTCATTAGTGAAAACTAAAGATTCATTTTCCTTTGTCATACTCTCACCTCATATAATTTTGCTATTGTTAAAACCCCTTGATAATAGCATTATAGCATAAGAAATCAATTTTTGGAAATTAATGTTAAAAATCCAGGGAAATTCTCTGGGTATAAATTTACTTTTTTATAAGAAAATGGTATCATAAAAAACAACTGATAGGGGAATCAAGGGCAAATAAGGTAGCAGCAAGTGGTTTATAAGATATGGCGCTTATCTATAACGAATATGTGTCTGATTTAGGCATCGTATGTACGAAAATTAGTATAAAATTTGGAGGATATCCATATGAAATTAGGAATTTTAGGTACGGGAATGATCGTACAGGAAGTATTACAGATGATAAACCGTCTGAATCTGGAGGCGGTGTATATTTTGGGTACAGAGAAATCTATGGAAAAAACAAAGGATTTGTGCTGTAAGTACCATTTAGACGGATATTATTTTGATTATGAAGAAATGTTACATACAGATATTGATACGGTTTATGTGGCATTACCTAATTTTCTGCATTATGAATTTGCAAAAAAGGCCTTACAGCAGGGAAAGCATGTAATTATAGAAAAGCCTGTTGCAGCCAATGCAGACGAGCTGGCTCAACTGATTGAACTTGCAAATGAAAAAAATGTAATTATTTTAGAAGCAATGAATATTCATTATCTTCCTGCATTTCAGTCTCTGAAAGAAAAAGTGGAATCATTGGGGAAAATAAAGATTGTGAGTTTTAATTTCAGTCAGTATTCTTCCCGATATGATGCTTTTAAAAGGGGAGAGATTCTACCGGCATTTGATTATAAAAAGGCAGGTGGTGCTTTAATGGATATCAATGTCTATAATGTGCATGCCATCGCAGGGATTTTTGGGAAGCCGGACAAGGTGCAATATCTTGCAAATGTGGAAAGAAATATTGATACAAGCGGAATGTTGATGCTGGATTACGGCAGCTTTAAAGCAGCGGCAATCGGAGCAAAGGATTGTCAGGCGCCTGTGGTTTCTACAATTCAGGGCGAGAAAGGATATATTAAGATAGACGGACCGGTAAACCAGTTAAGGGAGTATGAGATCACGGAGCTTGCAGGAAATGGTGAGACCTGCCGGTTTGATCATGACGAACACCGCCTGTTTTATGAATTTAGAGAATTTATCAGAATCATAGAAGAAAGAGATTTTGTAAAAGCTGAAGAAATGCTGGAAGTAAGCCAGATTGCTGCTCAAATTATGCAACAGGCCAGGTGGCAGCAGGGGATTACTTTTCCGGGGGAATGTGAATCATGAAGATCTTGAATCTGATAGAAAATACGAAAGGAAAAAATAATTGTCTGTTTGAACATGGATTAAGCTTTTATATTGAAACCAAACGACATAAACTGTTAGTGGATACAGGTGCTACAGATGCATTTATTAAAAATGCCAAAAATCTGGGAATTGATTTAACAGGGATAGACCTGGTTATACTAAGTCATGGGCATTATGACCATGCAGGCGGAATTTTGGAATTTGCGAAGAGGAATCCCAAGGCTGCCATATATATGCAAAGCAACGCAGGAGATGCGTATTATCATAAAAACGGACAGATAGAAAAATATATCGGTATTGACAAAAGAATTATTGAACTTCCGCAGATTGAGATGGTTGATGGGGATTTCCGGATAGATTCGGAATTGTTTTTGTTTAGCAGAGTGAAAGGACAGAGATTATTTCCGGAGGGGAATCTGGAATTAAAATGCAGACAGGGAGACACCTTTATTCAGGATGATTTTTCACATGAACAATATCTTGTCATTGAACAGGAAGGAAAACAGATACTGGTATCCGGCTGTGCCCATACCGGAATATTGAATATAATGGAACGGTATCATTCTATTTATGGCAGGAATCCGGATATGGTCATCAGCGGATTTCATATGCGTAAAAAAACGGATTATTCGGAAAAAGATGTTGCTTTGATAGAAGAAACTGCAAGAGAACTTAAAAAAACGGAAACTGTTTTTTATACGGGACATTGTACAGGGGAATATCCATACGAGGTGATGAAGAACATTTTGGGAGAACAGCTTGTATATATCCATAGTGGGGATATAATTTTGTGATTGTTTCAAGCTAGGCCTATACGGATATGCACAGAGTTTGACAGATTGATAATTTATGGAACGGGAATCGTTACTGGCTGATGTCCTGCTGATTGCAGCGGGAGGGGTTGAATGAGAAAGAAAAGGCAGGTGTAATATGAAAAAATATGCAGTGATTACTGGAGCAAGTGCCGGACTTGGAGAGGAGTTTGCAAAGAGATTATCGGCTAAGGGATACCGGCTGATACTGGTCGCCAGACGAAAGGAACGCCTGCAAAAGCTGGCAGATCATTTGAAAACAGAGTGTGAAGTGATCGCGGCAGATCTGACAAGAGAGTCCGAGTGCACAAGAGTATACGATTTGATAAAGGATAAGGAAATCGATATATTCATCAATAATGCGGGGTTCGGTGATTGCGGCAGATTCACAAAGACATCACTGGATAAGGAAATGGATATGATTCAGTTAAATATCAAGGCAGTTCACTTTTTCACCAAACGTATCCTTCAGAAAATGCAAAAAAGAGATTCCGGATATATTTTGAATGTTGCTTCCTGTGCAGGACTGATGCCTGCGGGACCCTATATGGCGACATATTATGCCACCAAAGCATATGTAACAAGCTTTACAAGAGCAGTAGCCGAGGAACTGCGGGAGTGTGGGAGCCATGTATATGTAGGATGTCTGTGTCCAGGTCCGGTGAATACGGAATTTAATCACGTTGCAAACGTTAAATTCCTGATGAGGGGGATCAGTGCAGGATACTGTGTGAGGTATGCACTAAATAAGATGGCAAGGAGGAAGGTCGTCATTATCCCTGCATTTATTATGAAATTGGCCATGTATTTTGGGAAATTTCTGCCGGGAAATATCTATGTACGGCTGGCTGCCAAGCAGCAAAAGCATGAAGAAAGGGCATGAGATATCAGACTGCCGAAACGGAGGAGTTAAAATAATACAGGGAATAATATATATTCCATGTAAAATAAAACAGCATAATAATGAAGGCTTATCAATTGGATGAATATTTTCAGATAATTGATAAGTTTTTTTATTCAGACTATCTTTTTTGATATTTATTCGGTTATACCATATAGAAAGTACTTTCAATAGGGAAGAAAGGAGGAGAACATGGACAAGGATTTTTTCCTGATACGGAAAATGAAAAACGGAGACGAAGAAGCTATGGAATGCTTTGTGCAGCAGTATTATCCGGTCGTTTTAAAGTATTGCAGATATCATATCGAGGACAGGGAATACGCAAAAGACATTACCCAGGAAACCTTTGAGAGATTTTTTGGAAGGCTGCCCGAATACCGTTACATGGGAAAGACAGTAAACTATCTGTATGTTATTGCAGGCAATTTGTGTAAAAGCTTTTATCAGAAAAAAACAGAGCTGGCAATGGGGGAACTGCCGGAACAGGAAGAAAATCCGATAGAAGAGATTCCGAATCAGCTGGATGTGGAAACAGCAGTGGGGAGACTGCCGGATGAGTTATCGGAAGTGGTGATTCTGTATTATTTTCAGGGAATTAAATTAAAAGAAATAGCACAAATCCTACAGATTGGGCTTCCGTTAGTAAAATATAGGATGAAAAAGGCGAAGGAACAGTTGAGGACTTTGTTAGGAGAGGAGGAAGGGATATGACAGAATTCCAGAAAAATGTAACGCTGGGGCAGGAGAGAAAGCACAAACGGTTTATGGAACAGGAATTAGAGAAGAAACTATTTGAATGCGGAGAGAGCCGGAAAGTGTCTGTGGAGGAAGAAGAGATAACGCAGACGCTGTCAAGGGCGAAGACGGCATTTTATGCAAATGCAAAAAAATATAATGTATCACATTTTGAATTTCTATTCGGGCAGATGGCTTATATCAGGAAAAGATGGTGGCTGTGCCAGGGGCTGGTTCTGCTGATTTTGTGGAAGATTTTGTGCTCAGTTCAAAATAATGTGTATGTATTCAGGGGAATGGGAGTTCTGGCTGTGGTGTTTGTTATTTTACTGATACCGGAGTTATGGAAGAACCGTAGTCATGATTCCATGGAAATAGAAGGGGCAGCCTATTTTTCCCTGCGTCAGATCTATGCGGCAAGAATGCTGCTGTTTGCGATGGCAGACATATTGATGTTAAGCCTGTTTTTCGGTATAGTGTCTGTTTCCGTGCAGATTACGATAAAGGAAGTACTGGTTCAGTTTTTTCTTCCGTTCAATGTGACCTGCTGTATCTGTTTTCGCCTGTTATACAGCAGATGGGTAAATTCAGAATATCTGGCGATGGCACTTTCTTTACTGTGGAGTGTGGTCTGGGGATGGGTTGTTTTCAACGAAATGCTGTATGAGTCTCTGGTAATGCCGATATGGGCAGGACTGTTTATGATGTCCATTGTGTATCTGCTGCTTGTTATCTGGCAGGTGTTTAAAAAATGTGAAAATTACTGGGAGGTAAATCCGATATGGAATTAAAACTGGAACATGTGACAAAAGAATTTAATAGATTTAAGGCTGTGTCCGGCATAAGCTATACCATGCATAACGGTGTGTACGGTCTTTTGGGAGTAAATGGAGCGGGGAAAACCACTGCCATGAGGATGTTATGTACATTATTAAAGCCGTCCGAGGGAAAGATTACCTATGATGGAAGGGATATTTTTGAGATGGATGGGGAGTACAGGAAAATCTTAGGGTATCTGCCGCAGGATTTTGGATATTATCCGGATTTTACGGTACAGGATTATCTGATGTATATTGCATCCATCAAGGGACTTCCATCAGCAGTAGCGCGCAAGCAGGTAAGGGAGCTGCTAGAAAAGGTAGGTCTCATTAAGGCAAAGAATAAAAAAATGAAGAAGCTTTCAGGTGGAATGAAGCGGAGGGCGGGAATTGCCCAGGCAATGTTAAATGATCCCCGTATTTTGATTTTAGATGAGCCGACAGCAGGCTTAGACCCCAATGAAAGGATTAGGTTCCGGAATCTGATCAGCGAACTGTCAGAGGATAGGATTGTTCTGTTATCCACTCATATTGTTTCCGATGTGGAGTATATTGCAAACGAAATTTTATTGATGAGGAATGGGGAATTTGCTCATTCTGGTACAGTATATGAGCTGGTTTCATCCATTCCGGAAAAGGTATGGAACGTGAGAGTAGGGAAAACAGAGGCAGATGGATATTTAAAGCGGTACCAGTGTACCAATGTGAAAACACTTCCGGAGGGTGTGCAGCTTAGAATCTTATCGGAACAGATGCCGAATCCGGATGCAGTGGAGGAAGAAGTAACCTTGGAGGATGTATTTTTATATTACTTTGGTGAGAAAGCGGGTGAAGATGATGGTATATTATGAGATTAAAAAGGTGTTTTCCAAGACAAGCAATAAGATAGCCGTTTTGCTTATATTGGTTTTGCTGGGATTAATGACTGGTTTTGCCGTTCATGTGGAATACGTAAATGAGGAAGGGAATAAGGAGTATGGGATTTCAGCTGCCCACAAATTAAAAGAGATGAAAAAGGAGTGGGCAGGGCAGCTTACGGAAGAAAGACTTAAGGAGGCGATAGCAGAAAATGCGAGGATTCAGGCAACTCCGGAGGCACGTTCAAGGGATATGCAGCAAAAAGAGGTTGCGTACAGTCAGGGGCAGGGACTTCAGGATATCCGCAGCATGATCGCCAATTCGTATGGTGGATTTCAGGAACATGATTATTATATGATAGATTATCTGAAACCGGAGGACGCAGGAAGTTTTTATTCCAACCGGACGGAAAGCTTAAAGGAATATCTTGCTTCCCCGGAGGCGGAGCAGTTTTCTGAAAAGGAAAAGCAGTTTTTAATAGAACAGTATGCTGATATGGAAGTACCATTAAAATATGATGATTTTACAGGGTGGTATCAGGCTACATATAATATGTCCATCATTATTATGCTGATGTGCCTGATTTTCGGGTTTTTACTGGCAGGGATATTTTCCAATGAGACAAAATTAAAAGCGGATTCCATTTTCTTTTCTGCTTATCATGGACGCAGGAAGGGAGTGATGGCAAAGCTTGCAGCGGGATTGGTCATTGTAACAGGAATTTACTGGGGTGTCATGCTCGTATATTCTGCGATCGTATTGGGAGCTCTTGGTACAGACGGTGCAGACTGCATGATTCAGATCAGCTTAGGTGGCTGGAAAAGCTTTTACAATATTACTTTTTTACAAAGGTATCTGCTGATTCTGTTTGGCGGCTATCTTGGTACGTTGTTCATCTCACTGCTGACCATGCTGGTATCGGCAAAGACAAAATCTGCGGTGATTTCGGTAATGATTCCATTTATCCTTTTGCTCATACCGTCTTTTTTAAGCGGGGGAAATCATCATCTTTTAAACCAGATTCTGGCTGCTTTGCCGGACAGACTGATGGAGCTTGATGCAGTAGTGAAAACGTTTAGTCTGGTGGAGATTGGCGGAAAAGTGACCGGGACACTGAGTATACTATTTCCGGTTTACACGGTCTTGTCTGTTATCCTTTGCCCGGTTATTTATCAGGTGTACCGGCAGGCGGAGGTGAAGTAGGTAGAAATACTGGAGCAATAAAGGAAAAAATTGTCTTTTTCATATAGAAGAGTGGAGGAACGAGGGCAATTTTATATTAAATGCGGTATGGTCAGGTGGCTATACCGTTTTTTAAATTCCCCATACAGAAATTTTGTTAGCCCATGTTTGGTGAATCTGATTAACTGTGAAATATCATCAAATTAAGTACTTTGCAACAACATAATAATAGATTGTGATAGCCCCATTCATTCCCAAATGTTGCAGAAAGGGCGTAAAACTGGTTATTCATCCGAAAAACTGGTTATTCGTCTGCAAAATGAATCATAAGCTTAAAAATATGATATATATGGTACATACAATAGTGTAAAACATCTATAAAAATCACACAGAAAAGGAGAGATGAGAAATGAATAATATTACGAAAAAGTTATTACCAATTGGCACAGTTGTTCAATTAGTAAACAAGAAAGAGAAAATAATGATATGCGGCAGGCAACAGATTGATTTGGAAGAGCAAGTGGAATATGATTACCTTGGCTGCGTTTATCCCAAAGGAATAGATAATGAAGATGTGCTATTGTTTGATGCAGATAATATATTAATGGTTTACTTTTTGGGTTATCAGGATTTGGATGAGATACATCAAAGACTTCTGATAGTTGATGAATTGAAAAACGGAAACGAGGATGAGGAATAGAAAAGGAGGATATTATGGCAAGTTTTACGATACATACAAGGGCATTAAAAAATGAGTGTGAAACGATGAGTCAGGAAGCTCAAACATTAAGTAAGTATGTAGAAGAAATTGATAAAATTGCTACACAAATATCACTGGATCGTTCAACGGCTTCCATTAAGAAAACATTACAAACTATATCTAAGGATGTAAGAACAGAGAGTACTAATCTCGTATTATTTTCTTCAAAGCTGAATGAAGTTATTGTTCAGTATGAAACCGCAGAAAAGAATATAACGAAGGAAAGTGTAGTGCAGAACACAACAGATGATAAATCAGGAGATGAGGGAACTGACGGGTCTGAAGATAAAGCTGAATCGGAAGAAAATGAAACAGAAGAGATGATCTGGACAATATTGGGTTTTATTCCGGGACTAAATTGTATTGCAGATATGAGACAGATTATTAAAGATGTAAAAAGGTTGTGTGATAAGCATGATGATGGGTCTCCCTTTACCGTTGATGAAATAATGGGTGTCCTAGTGGACTTTATATTTCTTGCAATGGATTTGGTATCTGTTTTTGCTCTGGCAAGGAATATAGCTAAAGGTATCAAGGCTGCAAAGGTAGCATCTACGGCGGCAAAAGAAGCAACACAGAAAGCGACAAAAGCGGCAAAGCAGGCAGAAAAGGCAGCAGATAAGGCAAGAAGGGCGGCCAGCAAGTCGAGAGCGGCAAGAAAATCTGCAAAAACCGCCAAAAAGGCAAGAAGGGCAGAGAGAGCAAAAGAAACAGCAGAAGTCGCCAAAAAGGAAGCAGAGACGGCAAAAGAAGCCGCCAATGCCGCTAAAAAAGAGGCAGCAAAAAATGCAGTGAAAGAAACAGCGAAGGATATAGCAGGAAGTGTTGCTGATGAATATGGGGTGACTCCTACAAATGGTGGTATGGTCCTATGTCAAGATTTAGCACAAATTAAAATGAGACAATCCGCCAGCTAAGCAGCCGGCAGTGATTTCACCC
>JAIDOW010000009.1 GCA_029063085.1 Lachnospiraceae bacterium | reverse complement strand
AGCATTGTTTTTCATCAGGGCAGCGGAAAGGTTCAGTATTATCACCGGGAGAATTACGAAAAGGCATATACATTTCAAATGCCATGACAGGAATGAGATGCAGGAGGGCATTGCCCTCCTGCATCTCATTTTGTTTCCAGAAGACTATACCCATCCGGGCATCCCGCGATTCATATCCCTTCGGGATAGGCGGACTTCGTCCGACAAGGCATGAAATTCTTCCAGAAATTTCTTTGCTGCTTTCGGAAATACCTGATATTTTTTCCAGATTAGATTCATGCCAATGCTCATCGGAGGTTCGCAGGGAATGAAGCGGAGATTACTCACACCAGTAGTATTGATGATTTTATCCAGGGCAAAAGCATAGCCAAGTCCTTCCTCTACCATCAGGGAGGCATTGAATAACAGGTTATACGTTGCCGCCACATTCAGTTCCGAAAGACTTTTGCCAAGCCAGGTCGTCAGCAGGTCGCCATCCCGTGTGTTTCGGTTAAATATAAGCGGTTTATTGTAGAGGTCTTCCGGGCATATACTGTCTTTCTCAGCTAAATAACTGTCTTTTCGCATTAAAATACCATACACATCTCGGATGGGGAACTCCAGATATTCATACTTAGAAGTATCAACCGGTCCAAATAAAAGTCCAAAATCTATCAGTCCGTTGTCAAGGCGTTCCAAAACGTCCGTTGAATCACCGCTGGAAATATGATAGTGGATAGCGGGATATTTTAACTGTAGTTCCTTTCCTGCTTTGGCAAGCAGACGCACGGCATCTGTTTCACCAGCGCCAATATATACATCCCCGGAAATGATATCGTCAGAAACTGTGATTTCATGTTCGGTTTTTTGTACGAGTTCCATGATTTCCTCGGCACGTTTCCGTAATATCATACCTTCCTCCGTTAACGTTATTTTTCGGTTTCCCCTTATGATAAGCTGTTTTCCTAATTCATCTTCCATATCCTTAAGCTGCCTGGACAGGGTGGGCTGGGAAAGATGAAGGGACTGGGCTGCTCCGGAGATGCTTTGTTCTCTGGTAACAGCAAGAAAATATTGAAGAACACGTAATTCCATTGTCATATCCTCCTTTGAAAAATAGTCAGTTTTTTTCTAAAAATTTTACCAAATGCCAGGTATTACTGTCAAGCATGGAATGGTATTTGATATAAGTATTTGTTATTGCATGGAAGGAATGATAAAATGTGTATAAAACAGAGAACAGCAACAACACGGTGTGATACCTGGGTATTGTGTAAGTACAGTATGAATGGAGGGCTTATGATATGGGACTTTGCCATTTGTTTCAGCTAAAGCGGAACGAACGTAAGACAAGAAAACAGATTCGGGCTATACAAGATAAAAAGCTACGGAAACTTCTTTATTATGCGTATGACCATTCCCGCTATTATCGGGAAATTTTTGAAAAGCAGGGCATTGCCAGAGAGCATATAGGGAGCCTTCCCTTGTCTGATTTTCCAACAATGGATAAGAAAATGCTGATGGAGCATTTTGAAGAGATTGTGACAGCACCAGAGATTAGGCAGGAGGAACTTCGTAGATTTGATGAGGAAATATCTTCAAAGGAAAAACTGTTCCATGGAAGATATCATGTGGTACATTCTTCTGGCAGTACGGGAATACCGAGATATTTTGTGTATGACGCTTCGGCGTGGGAGCAGATGCTGTGTGGTATTATCCGGGGGGCTTTGTGGGGCATGTCCATACCGCAGGTGATTCACCTGCTGGCAGGAAGGCCGCATATTTTGTATATAGCTGCTACGGATGGACGGTATGGCGGTGCTCTGGCAATCGCAGACGGTATTCACAATCTACATGCAGAGCAGAGGTTTCTGGATGTGGGAACACCTATGGAGGAATGGATACAGACTGTTCATGAGTTTCAGCCTGATATTATTATTGGTTATCCCTCTGCAATCAAGATTTTAGGGGAGATGATGGAACAGGAAAGTACAGGAGTTTCGGTAAAACGGGTCATTACCTGTGGAGAACCGCTCCATGCCGGGCTTAGGAATTTTTTGGAAAAGGCTTTTCAGACAGAGGTCATTAACTTTTATGGTGCCAGTGAATCTCTGGCGCTGGGGGTGGAAGGCAAAGAGGAAGACGGTATTTACTTATTTGACGATTTGAATGTGGTGGAGGTGGTGGATGGGGAAATGTACCTCACCTGCCTGTATAATTACACACAGCCGCTGATTCGCTACCACATTACGGACCGCTTGGAAATACGGGACGAAAAGACAGGGAAGGAAAGTGGTTTCACAAGGGCAGATGTGGTTGCCAGCCGTGCAGAGGATATTTTGTGGTTTGAGAAAGAAGATGGAAAAAAAGAGTTTGTACATCCTCTTTCCATCGAGGGTTTCTGCATCAAGGGACTGAGGGATTATCAGTTCCGGCAGACTTCCCCATATTCTTTTGAAATGTTGGTAGAGGTGCCAGAGAAAGTGGAACAGGAGGAAGTGAAGGAAAAAGTCTTACAGCAGATACGGGAAGTGCTAGTGGAAAAAGGATTGGATGGCATCGACTTTTTTATCCGGTTTGTAAAAGAAATCCTGCCAGACCCCGTCACGGGGAAAAAGCAGTTAATCGTAAAAGAGCAGAAAATGGAGGAATGTGTTATGAGAGAGAAAATTGTCAATCAGAAATATGATGAAGAACGGGCATTATATCATTTGCAGCATACGGATTTGGAGGGCTGTATATTTGCCGGACCGGCAGATGGAGAGTCATCCTTAAAGGAGGCAAGGGATATCGGGTTGAAAGGGTGTAGGTTTTCCCTGCGTTACCCGCTTTGGCATGTGGATAGTTTTCGTATGGAGCAGTCGGATATGGATGAAAAAACCCGTGCTGCTATCTGGTATGCAAATAACGGTGTTATTACAGACAGCCGTCTGGGAGGAATCAAGGCGGTCAGAGAGTGTGCCGGAATCCATTTGAAAGGCTGTCATGTGGTATCGGAGGAATTTGGCTGGAAATCAAGGGATATTGTCATGGAGGATACCGAGATTACCTCGGAATACCTTTTTATGGACAGCCAGGATGTGCAGTTAAAAAATGTAAGAATGAAGGGCAAGTATTCGTTCCAGTATATGGAAAACCTGGAGATTACAGACAGTGAGCTGGATACAAAAGATGCATTCTGGCACAGCAAAAATGTGACGGTGCGAAACAGCATTGTCAAGGGAGAATATCTTGGGTGGTTTTCCGAGGGGCTTACCCTGATT
>JAIDOW010000089.1 GCA_029063085.1 Lachnospiraceae bacterium | reverse complement strand
TTATGTACCGTTACGTTGGAATATTGAACGCAAGTGTGTCTTTCGTAGAACCCTATATCCATAGATTCCTGCGTCCGTCCTCACCCGCCATGGAAGCGTCCCCAGTAAGCTAAACAAGAATTTCCTATCTAATATTGCAAAATGGAAGAAAAATCCATATAATGCTATTTATATAAAGGTAGGTGCATTATGAGTCGGTTTTCATGGGAAAATGAATGGAGATTACAGGAATTAAAAGAAGAATCCTTTGTTGTTAAGCATGTAATGGATAAGACTCCGAAATGGGTCAGTCTGGTGGAGAAAAAGGTGCCGGATACGTTGCAGCATACATTAGAGACGGCATTTACTAAGGCGTTTGTTGCAGTGTTTGAAAAAGGAGTAGGCATTATTGAGAAGACTTATCGTAAGGATAAACAGATTTTAAAATTCAAATTTAATGCACGGGAAATGGATAAGGAAAATTTTAACCGTAAAACTGTTAAAAAATTTGAACGACAGGCAAAGAGGACTGTGGGCAAAAATCTGGCGATTTCTACAGTGGAGGGAATTGGTTTTGGAATTGTAGGATTGGGAATTCCGGATATTCCTATTTTTGTTTCCGTACTCTTAAAAAGCATATATGAAATAGCGATCAGCTATGGATTTTCTTATACCACAGAGAAAGAAAAATTGTTTATTTTAAAGATGATTGACGCAGCATTACAAAGCGGAGATGATCTGCGTAAAAAAAATATGGATGTAAATAAACTGATTGACAGATATTATAATGAGGAAAGGAGTCAGGAGCAGGAAAAAGAAATGGATGAATTCGTGACAGAACTTCAAATTATTCGACAAATTGATACATCTGCTCAGGCTCTGTCTCATGAGCTTTTGTATGGAAAGTTTGTACAAGGTATGACCTTTGTGGGGGTGGTAGGAGGAACAGCGGACTTTACCTGCTTGAAACGTATTACAGATTATGCAGCACTTAAGTATAAACGGCGTTTTTTGCTCCGGCAAAATCCAGAGAATATGGAAGATGTGTAAGAAAGGAGATTCCGCATAAATGCGTGAAGAAAGTGAAAATGGATATTTTAATTGCATTGATTTTTTTAATAATTGGTTTTGTGTTGTTGATCAAAGGTGCAGATTGGTTTGTGGATGGTGCAGCAGGAATTGCTTCCAGGTTTGGTATTCCTCAGCTGGTAATAGGGCTTACGATTGTGGCAATGGGCACTTCTGCACCGGAAGCGGCAGTTAGTATCACTGCTGCAAAAACCGGGAATGCAGGTATTACTATCGGAAATGTACTTGGAAGCAACATTATGAATATATTGGTTATTCTTGGTATTACTTCTCTTATTACGGCGATAGCGGTACAAAAATCTACTGTTCGTTATGAAATACCTTTTATGTTGGTGATTACCGGAGTATTGATGTGGCTTGGATGGACGGGCAATGAAATCGTATTTTGGGAAGGAATTGTACTTTGGGGATTATTTATTATTTATCTGATATATCTATTTATTATGGCGAAAAAGGGGCAGGCGGAGGAAGAGGAGGAAAAACCAAGAGCACTCTGGATGCAGATTATTATGCTGCTTGTAGGTGTAGCAGGTATTGTGTTTGGCAGTGATCTGACTGTTGATAATGCGTCAAAGATTGCATCTGTATTGGGAATGGACGATCGTTTGATCGGACTTACGATCGTGGCATTCGGAACCTCATTGCCGGAATTGGTCACTTCTGTAACTGCGGCAACAAAAGGAAAGGCAGATATTGCAATCGGTAATATAGTGGGAAGCAATGTCTTTAATATTTTATTTGTGGCAGGGACAACAGCATTAATTACTCCTGTAGCGTTTAAAGAAAGTTTTTTGATTGATTCTTTGGTTGCAATTTCAGCGGGAGTATTATTGTGGATCGGTGTTTTAAAAGAACAGAGATTGAAACGGTCAGCAGGGGTAGTTATGTTAATCGGATATGCAATTTATTTTATATATCTATTAGTTTAGGATGATTCTTTATACGAGGGATCCTAATAAAGAAAAAAGTGATATGCAAATCCACAGGAAGTTGAAAAGAACTCTTCTTTTTTGATTATTTCCGTGGTAAAATAAATACAAAAAATTAGTTTATGGGACAAAAATTAGAATTGTCAGAATTTATACAGGATGATAAGAAAAGGAGTACGTCAATATGGGATTTTGGCATAGTGGTGGTTTTTTTAGCAGTGTAAAAGGACATGTGATTAAATGGTGGCAACAAGTAATTTTGCCTGTTTTACATATTAATCTCGAACGTGGAAGTGCTTCGGACACAGTGCAGGCAGATCAGCAGATAATGCAGGATAAGGTGGAATCAGCGGAGGTACCGGAACATACTTTGGCAGGGAATAAGGCAGTAGATACACCCCAATCCCCAACGGATGATTTGGAACTGGCAAGACAGAAAGCGGAGCAGGTCAGGCATGAAGAGGAGTTACGCCGGCAAAAGGAGATGGAAAGATTAAAAACGGAGGCTCAGGAGCAGGCACGGATAGCATCCATTATGAATGCGAATAAGGTGAATATTAATGCATTTATTAAAGAAGGTGAAGAAAACCGGAATGCAGGAGAGGCAGAGAAAAAGCGTCAGGAAGAGATGAGACGGGCACAGGAGATTATTGAACGTCTAAATAGGGAAGCGGCAGAGGATGAGGCAAAAAAACAGGCCGAGATTGAAGCCGCAAAGCAAAAGGCAGAGGAGAAATTAATTGAGTGATACGGCTTTCATTATGGAGGAAGAAAATCAGTTTAAAGAATATCATGAGAATCTGATAAGGATATTAAATGATATTATATCCTGCCGCAGTATGGAATCTGTCAGACATGTCCGGTATGTGCAGGAATATACGAGGGTTCTGGCGGAGCAGTATGCTAAACTATATCCCAGGTCTAAGATGACAAGGCATAAGATCAATCTGATCGTACAGGCGGCGGGACTGCATGATGTGGGTAAGATTACAATGCCGGATTCCGTTTTAAAGAATCCGGGTCAGCTGTCAAAATGGGAAATGGAGCAGCTGAAGGAGCATACGATTAAGGGGAGCGAGATTATACAGATTGTGTCAGAATTTCAGGATAGGGATTATCGTAGAATTTGCTATAATGTGTGTCTATATCATCATGAAAAATATGATGGGACAGGATATCCTTATGGGCTCAAAAAGGACAGGATTCCATTAGAGGCACAATTGGTTGGTCTGGCAGACATGTATGATGCACTGGTAAATGCAGAAGTAAATAAAAAGCCATATTCAAAAGATATAGCTTTTTATATGCTGATGAATGGAAAGTGCGGAGAATTATCACCAAGAATGAAGGAATGTCTTCAGGAAGCTAAAGATGTACTGGAACTGGTATATATTGAATAGGATATGAAAGGAACTGTCAAGTGGGATCATCCTGTAAGGCGGTTCTTTTTGTCTTTCATAAAAATTTCACAAGACTTTTTTTATAAAATGTATTAGAATAAAAAAATGATTTGCAATGAAAGATAATTTAGGAATAGAGATAAATCTAAAGAATAGGGAGAATTGTATCATGAATATTGGTTTATTTACGGATACTTATTATCCGGAGTTGAATGGAGTTGCCAATTCTGTTTATCTTTTAAAAAAGGAATTAGAAAAGAAAGGTCATAATGTATACGTGATTACAACGAAGACACCGGATGCTCCTGCTAATGAAAAGGGAGTGTTCAGAGTGCCGTCTAAAGCGTGTTCGTTTGTACCGGAGCGGAGAGTGGGATTGTTCTATCATCCTAAAATGGCATTGAAGATTCACAAGATGAAACTGGATGTTATTCATACGAATACAGAGTTTGCCATCGGTATGTTTGGGCGGATTATGGCTCATGAGATGTTGATTCCTATCGTGCATACTTATCATACAATTTATGAGGATTATACGCACTATATTAAAAAATATATTTCAAGTGAAAAACGTGCAAAGCAATTGGTGAAATTGTTTAGCAAATTCAGTGTCCGTAGTGCGGAGGAACTGATCGTTCCTACAGAGAAAGTGGCAGGTTTAATGCAGTGTTACGGAGTTAAACCGGATATTAATGTAATTCCTACAGGTATTGATTTAAGCCGTTTTGGAATACGGGACAGCGAAGTGCAGAAATTGAAGCTGAAAGTATCACTTGGTATTCCGAAAGAGAATAAGGTTGTCTTATATCTTGGACGTATATCGGAGGAGAAAAATATTAATGAGGTTATGCAATATCTGGACTATTATATGGAAGAGCACGAAAATGTGACGTTTCTGGTGGTCGGTGACGGGCCTTATAAAGGTGCATTGGAACGGATTGCCAGGGGATTGAAGCACAGAAGACAAATTGTATTTGCCGGAGCAAAACCATGGGATGAAATTACCCATTATTATCAGTTGGCAGATGTGTTTGTATCCGGTTCTACAAGTGAAACACAGGGTCTTACTTATATTGAAGCGTTAGCCTCCGGGCTTCCGGTTGTGGCGAGAAGAGATTCCTGTCTGGAAGGAGTTTTGTTTCAAGGGGAAAACGGATATGAGTTTGTGGACAGAAACTCTTTTGTATATGGAATGGATCAGGTGCTCTGGAATGAAAATCAGATTGATTATTCAAAGAATGCATTAGAGAGTGCACAGAGGTTTTCCACCGAAGAATTTGCGACCAAGGTAGAAAATATTTATTTCCATGTGACTAAAACGCATCGTCATATTCTCATGAAAATGGCAAATAAAGTGGCGGATAAAATTGGATATGAACGTACAGGTGTAAAACCGTTAGGCGGGAAAATGTCTATGAATCTTGGGAAATCGGATATGGATGCCAGTCGTATAGCACTTGGCTGTATGAGGATGGATTCCTTGTCAGTACAGGAAGCGGAAAAGCTGGTAAATGCTGCATTAGAACAAGGGATAACACTATTTGATCACGCTGATATTTATGGTGATGGCAGGAGTGAAGAAATATTTGGGAAAGTGCTTTCTGAAAATAAAGGTATGCGGGAGAGGATGAGGATACAGACAAAATGCGGAATCAGAAAAGGATTTTATGATTTTTCAAGAGCGTATATCCAGTCTTGTGTGGAAGACAGCCTGAGGAGGCTGCAAACAGATTGTATTGATCTGCTTTTACTGCACAGACCAGACGCATTGATGGAAGCTGATGAGGTTGCAGAAACCTTTCACCATCTGGAGAGAAGTGGAAAAGTAAGGCAATTTGGAGTGAGTAATTTTAATTCTTTTCAGTTGGAATTATTGCAGTCAGCCTGTAGAGAAAAACTGTTAGTGAATCAGATGCAGTTTGGTTTAATGCATGCGGGAATGGTGAGCAGCGGGATAGAAGCAAATACATTATTTGATGGAGGTATCCAGAGAGATACGGCAATATTGGATTACTGCCGTCTTCATGGCATTACAGTTCAGGCCTGGTCACCTTTGCAATATGGTTTTTTTGAGGGTAATTTTGTAGATAATGAGAAGTTTCCGGAATTAAATGTTGTACTGGAAAGACTGGCGAAGCAATTTAATGTTACAAAGACTGCGGTCGCAATTGCATGGATTTTAAGACATCCTGCAAATATTCAGGTGATTGCAGGAACCACAAATATAGAGCATTTAAAGGAGTTGTGTAAGGCAGTAAATATACATTTAAACAGGAAAGAATGGTATGAACTTTATCGGGCAGCAGGGAATATACTGCCATAACCCGTAAAAATTACATGGAGTTCTTTACTTTTTCACAAAATCATGCTACATTACTGAGTATCGAGAAAAAGAATTTGTAACATTATTATAAAGGATAAAAAGGAGTTAGAAATGAAAAAAAGAATAACATTGGGGATGGCAGGCATTATGATAATTTCGATATTGGCAGGTTGTGGAAACCAATCCTATTTAATGGATGAAAAATATTCGGATTATGTGAAGCTTTGCGATTATAAGGGTATTGAAGCCACAAAAGTTACATTTGATATTACAGATGAAGAAATTGAAGAAGCGGTTAATGCAGGAATGTATGAATTTGTAACGTATGATCCTGTAGAAGACCGAGGGGCAGAAATTGGGGACTATGCGAATATTGACTATGTGGCAACGATTGACGGCGAAGAAAATGAAGATTATTCAGGAGAGGGAGAAGACATTGTGATCGGAGAAGGATATATATATCCTGAAGTTGAGGATGTCTTGAAGGGAATGAAGACTGGAGAAAAAAAGACAGTGGAAGTGGAACTTACGGAGGATTATGCTGATGAGGAGGAGATTGGCAAGAAGGCAACCGTAGAAGTAACATTAAATGAGATTAGTGTAGAAAAATTTCCTGAATATAATGATTCCTTTGTAAAAGAAAATCTGAATTATGATTCTGTTGCGGCGTATGAAGAATCCGTAAAGCAGGATTTGATAGATGAGAAAAGTACAGAGTACAAATATGCTGCAATTGGGGAAATTATAGATTTTCTGTTAAATAATTCTCAATTTAATGGATATCCGGACGAGTTATATGAAAAATGTAAAGAAGATTATGAAAATAATAATGAGTATAATGCATCCATGTATGGAATGGAGATAGATGAGTATATGGATTTATTTGGTCTTGATGAAGAGACTGTTAAACAGGAGATTCTGGATAGTGTGAACACGGAACTGATTATCGGTGCCATTGCACAGGCAGAGAAGATAGAATGTTCCAAAGATGAGATTACGAAATTTGTGGAGGAAATTTATGAGGATTATGAATATGAAAGTCCGGAAGAATTTTTAGAGGATTACAGCGAAGAAGAAGTCGGATATGAGATTATTTATGAAAAAGTACTTGATTTTCTCTATGAAAATGCTAAATATATAGAAATTACGGAAAAAGAATATAATGAACAGTTAGAGGCGGAAGAGGCGGAAGAGTTTGATATAGAGGAAGAAGAAACACAAGAGTAGATATTGTAAAAAAATGTTAAAAAGATATCGTGGCGGTTTCCAAAGGTAAGTTTTTGGGAACCGCCATAGCTGTTTTTGTAGACAATCGACTGATTATATTATGCGGCATCAGCCAGTATGGCTTATGAGGAATTTAGACATTAGTGATTATAGGATCATCACATGTGTCATTGTCGATATCTAACAGAATGCTTTTTTTGAAGCGATCTTCATCTACATCGCCAGAGATTCCGTCAATCCTTCCGCGGTCTGTATATTGCCAGCCGCTCCAGTAATGCCAGATATTTTCCATATCTGGACGATCCACTCCATAGTCAGCAATCCAGAGAGGATATTTTCTTAGCCGGTCATCAGCAAATTTATGGGAGGCATTGGAAGCGTCACTGTATATAACCGGTTCGTGATGAGTTTCCTGTTCCAAGGTGATCAGAAACTGTATTGCGATTTCTCTTATTTCTGTTCTTGTTAAATCCCCGAAATCCTCGAAATCCATGGCAGGTTTTGCATGCTGTGTTTTTCCTTTAATATGTGAGGCGAAAAAACGGGCTTCATTTCGTGCTTCGGCAGTGGTACGTGCTGTGACATAGTGATAAAAACCGATTGCCAGCCCTTCTTTTTCGGCATCCCTGTAATTTCGTTCGAAATCAGGATCAACATAGGAGGTTCCCTGGGTTGCCTTGATGTAGACTACCCGGATCCCTGCCTCTTTTACTCTTCTAAAATCAATTTTTCCCTGCCATTTACTGATATCTATTCCATGCAGAGTACTGTTTTTTGTCATATGGAATCTCCTTTGCATCAATTTTCTATTTATAAAGTATGCAAATGGAAAGAAAATGTTATATTTTCAAAGAAAAACCATTTTTAGAATTTGGTTGTAAATTAGCCGGGATTGTGTTACACTGGCTTAGAATTGAATATGAACGGGGAGCTTGTGGAGCAGGCTGAGAGGAAGTCATCAACTTCGACCCGCAACCTGATTTAGGTAATGCTAACGTAGGGATTCGAGATATATGTGTGAATATGATCTTATATGATTTTAGGAGACTCTCTGCAAATTTTAGGAGTCTCCTAATTTTATGCAGAAAGCATAAGCCGGAATGGAATAGCTGTATTGGAATTGTCTGCAAACGAAAGAAACTTCCAAGGATGCATCGGTGTTTGTCAGTGGCATGACGGATAACTCTGGCAGTGGTCATAAAGATTAAAAAGTGGAAAGGAAGGTATCAGGATGATATATACGACACAGATGGATGCTGCCAAAAAAGGCATTATCACAAAGGAAATGAAGGTGGTTGCGGAATATGAGGGAATAGATGAGGAAGAGCTCAGAGCACTTGCGGCAAAGGGGAAAGTGGTAATCCCTGCCAATAAGAATCATAGCTGTTTAAAACCATATGGAATAGGTACAAAGCTTAAAACCAAAATTAATGTAAATTTAGGAACTTCCAAGGATTGTCTGGATTTGGATATGGAGATGGAGAAAGTAAAAGAATCTATTCGCTTAGGTGCAGAATCTATTATGGATTTAAGTTCTTTTGGGGATACCCGTAGATTCCGTAAAAAGCTGACTTCAGAGTGTAGTGCGATAATCGGTACTGTCCCAATCTATGATGCAGTGGTTTATTATAACAAAGCATTGAAGAGTATCACTTCCAGAGAATGGATTGATATTGTAAAGATGCATGCCGAAGATGGAGTGGATTTTATGACGATTCACTGTGGAATCAACAAGGAGACAGCAAAGCGGTTTAAAAAAGCAAAGCGGCATACAAATATTGTTTCCAGAGGAGGTTCTATTATATTTGCATGGATGGAATTGACAGGAAATGAGAACCCTTTTTTTGAGTACTATGATGAGATTTTAGATATTTGTAGTGAATATGATGTAACCTTAAGTCTTGGGGATGCCTGCCGGCCTGGAAGTATTGAGGATGCAGGTGATATTTCCCAGATAGAAGAACTGGTAACGCTTGGGGAATTGACACAGCGTGCATGGGAAAGAAATGTGCAGGTAATGATTGAGGGACCGGGACATATGCCGCTTGATCAGATTCGTGCCAATATGGAGATTGAACAGACAATCTGTAAGGGTGCACCATTTTATGTGTTAGGCCCGCTGGTGACTGATGTGGCACCGGGGTATGACCATATTACAGCTGCTATCGGAGGTGCAATTGCGGCAACTTACGGTGCTTCGTTTCTTTGCTATGTTACTCCGGCGGAACATTTGCGTCTTCCGACAGTAGAGGATGTGAAAGAAGGCATTATCGCATCAAAGATTGCTGCCCATGCCGCAGATATTGCAAAGGGAGTACCGGGAGCAAAGGACTGGGATTATCAGATGAGTGAAGCCCGCAGGAATCTTGACTGGGAAAAACAGTTTGAACTGGCAATGGATGGTGAAAAGGCAAGAAGATACCGTGCAGATTCTACACCGGAGCGGGAAGATACCTGTACGATGTGTGGAAAAATGTGTGCAGTAAGAAATATCAATAAAATACTCCGCGGCGAAGATGTTGACATCATGGATTAAGCCAAGCCATGCATATCTATCTTTTTATACAGGTGTTGGGAGCTCGCTCACATAAACCTGTATAAAAAGATAGATATATAGGGTGCAGCCCGCCACCTGGCAGAAGCAGAGCGAAAGCGAGATGGTCATGGCATTAGTTTATATTCAATATTATAATTGATTTTACAGAAAGAAGGATTATGATTATGAAAACAATGTTAGAAAATGTCAGAAATAATGTACCGTTAGTGCATTTTATTACCAATTATGTTACTGTAAATGATGTGGCAAATATGATGCTTGCCTGTGGAGGTTCGCCAATTATGAGTGATGAGATATCGGATGTAGAGGATATTACTTCTATTTGTAATGCAACGGTTCTTAATATTGGTACATTAAACAAAAATACAATTGAATCTATGATTGCAGCGGGAAAAAAAGCAAATCAATCAGGTCATCCTGTCATATTGGACCCAGTTGGAGCAGGAGCTTCAAAGCTTCGTACAGAGACGACGTTTAGGCTGTTAAAAGAAATTAAGTTTACGGTTATCCGTGGCAACATTTCAGAGATTAAGACGGTATATTCCGGCAGTGGTTCTACTAAAGGTGTAGACGCAGATGTGGCCGATGTGGTGACAGAGGATAATCTTGAAGAGACGGTGGCATTTGCTAAGGAACTTAGCAAGACAACAGGTGCCATTATAGCCATTACAGGTGCTATTGATGTTATTGCAGATGAGAAGCAGGCATATGCTGTCAGAAATGGTGTGGCAGTCATGTCACGGATTACCGGAACAGGCTGTATGCTGGATGCTGTTATTGCAGGATATGTCACAGCGAATGCGGATAATAAAGTAAAAGCTGTTCTTGCAGCGATTGCAGCAGAAGGACTTTGTGGTGAAATCGCTGCCCAAAAGGTGGAGGCAGAGGGAAGCGGAACTTCAAGTTTCCGTATGCATTTAATTGATGCAATGAGCAATTTAGATGGTGAAACGCTTATGGCGGGGGCAAAGGTCGAGGTCTTATAAAAATTAGCTTATGTAAAGATGTTATGTTAAGCTGATTTTGGGATTTCAGGTAAAAATGGAAAGAAGGAAGCAGATTGAAGTCATATACGAAACAGGAAATAAAAGACGCTATGTGTCTTTATGCGGTAACAGACTCTATGTGGTTAAAAGATAGAACACTTCCAGAAGTAGTAAAAGAAGCATTAGAGGGTGGTGCAACCTTTATGCAGATTCGGGAAAAAGAGTTGCCGTTTGACAAATTCCTTGCATTGGCAGGGGAAGTTAAGAAAGTAACGGATACATTTCGTGTACCTTATGTAATAAATGATGCAGTTGAAATTGCGAAGGCTGTTGATGCAGATGGTGTCCATATCGGGCAAAGTGACAAGGAATTAGTGGAAACCAGAAGTATTTTAGGACCTGATAAAATAATCGGTGTGTCTGTTCAGACGGTGGAGCAGGCGATAAAGGCAGAGAAAAACGGAGCTGATTATCTGGGAGTGGGGTCTGTTTTTACTACTGCTACCAAGCCGGATGCGGATGATGTGTCTTTAGATACGCTTCGTGCAATCTGTGATGCAGTTTCCATTCCGGTGGTTGCCATTGGAGGGATCCATGCAGGTAATATTATGGATTTAAATGGGACTCATGTGGACGGCATTGCAGTAGTATCTGCTATTTTTGCAGCACAGGATATTAAAAAGGATACGGCAGAATTATTAAAGATTGCAAAGCAGCTGGTACATGAGGACTGATATAGGATTTTTGTAACGGAAGCTATTGGCGGGAATACGGAATGAAATGGGTGTGAATATGAAAAAAAAGAGAATATTATTTGATGTGGACGGTGTACTGCTTGATTCTATGCCCATATGGGAAAATTCTGCTAATTTATATTTATTGGAGGAACTCGGAATTGATGCACCGCCAGAGGTGGATCAAAACTGTGCAACGTTGAGCCTTTTAGAGTCAGGTGCATATATTAAAAAACTATATCCACAGATTATTTTATCCGCCAGGGAACTGGCGGATGGTGTAGCTGGATTTATCAGAGAGCGATATTGGGGAGTACCGGAAAAAAAAGGAATGGCTAAGACGGTTCATTGGTTAAAGGAACAGGGACATTTGATGTATCTGGCTACTGCCTCGGAGGAAAAGAATGTAGAAGGTGCTTTGCGGAATCTGGGTGTGTGGGACTGTTTTCAAGAGATATATACCTGTACAGAGATTGGTTATAGTAAAAATTATACAGAGTATTATAAAACCGTTGCGAAACGCATTGGTGTATCATGTGAAGAACTTATTATGGTTGAGGATTCCCTGCATTCCATGGTGACAGCGAAAAGGGCGGGGCTTACCGTTATAGGTGTGTATGAGGCAGCTTCCGCAGATAAGGAAAAGGAAATAAAACAGGTATGTGATATATATCTGGAGGAGTTAGAACAATTACAGGATTGGCTGTGAGACAAATTGGGCTTGAGAACAGATATAAAATCATAGAAAAAGAATTTAAAATATAGTATAATATGAAAATAATTATTTGAATGATGCCGCATGAGGCTGTCGCATTAAGAAAGGAAATAAAATATGCACACAATTCTTAGTATAGCAGGTTCTGATTCCAGCGGAGGAGCAGGGATTCAGGCTGATTTAAAAACAATTACCTGTTTAGGGGGGTATGGAATGACGGCTGTTACGGCACTGACTGCACAAAATACCATGGGTGTGGAAAGCGTGGAAGTTGTTTCTGTGCAAATGGTAAAAGCACAGATTGATGCGGTATTTCAGGATATCCGACCGGATGCAGTAAAACTGGGGATGATCGCTACACCGGATATTATGGAGGCGGTTTGTGAAAAACTTACAGAATATCAGGCACGAAATATTGTGGCAGATCCAGTAATGGTGGCAACCAGTGGAAGCAGTCTGATGGAAAATCGTACAGTTTGTACATTAAAGGAAAGACTGATTCCGCTCGCGGATATTATTACCCCTAATATCAGTGAAGCAGAAGTGTTAAGTGGTATTTCCATAGATGGTAAAGAAGATATGATAGAAGCAGCAAAAAAAATTGGCGAATATTATAATGGAGCGATTTTGATTAAGGGAGGACATTTGGCAGATTCAGCAGATGATTTACTCTACCAGAATGAGGAGATTATTTGGTTTTCCGGCAGGAGGATTGGGAATGAGAATACCCACGGTACAGGATGCACTTTATCCTCTGCAATTGCCACATTTCTTGCAAAAGGACATAGCATGGAAGAGAGCGTAGGAGAAGCAAAGGATTTTGTGACAGAGATAATTGATGCTAAACTTAATCTGGGAAAAGGGAGAGGTCCTCTTTATCATAATTACAAGTGGAACATGTAAGATATATGCAGAGCATTATAGATACAATATTATCTTTATATGACAGTATTTTAATATCAGTTGAACCAGATGAAGATACAAAAGGAGAAGAGGATGGGATATACAAAGAAGCAAAGAGCGCTGGACATTATTGAACTGTTAAAAAAGGAATATCCGGATGCCGGTTGTACACTGGATTATGATAATGCATGGAAGTTGTTGGTTAGTGTCCGATTAGCAGCGCAATGTACGGATGCAAGGGTAAATATTGTAGTAGAGGGATTATATGAAAAGTATCCGACGGTAAATGCACTGGCAAAAGCGTCTGTGGAAGAGATTGAGAATATTATAAAGCCCTGCGGGCTGGGGCATAGTAAGGCAAGGGATATCAGTGCATGTATGAAGGTACTGGAGGAAAAATATAGTGGAAAAGTGCCGGATGATTTTGATGCACTTCTGGGACTGCCGGGAGTAGGAAGAAAGAGTGCAAATCTAATTATGGGGGATGTATTTGGAAAACCTGCTATTGTAACGGATACTCATTGTATTCGTTTGGTAAATCGTATGGGGCTGGTGGATGGCATTAAGGATCCTAAAAAGGTGGAAATGGCATTATGGAAGATTGTTCCTCCTGAAGAGGGTAGTTCATTCTGCCATCGTCTTGTTTATCATGGAAGGGCGGTATGTACAGCGAGGAGTAAACCGGACTGTGAAAGCTGCTGTTTGAAAAATATATGCAGAAAAATAATCTGAAAGAGGCAATCAATTTGTGCGAAGGACGAGCCATGTGTGGATGCTTGCACACATATTTAGCGACTATCGCAACAGACGGAGTTTGCAAATCAGAACTGGTTACAATACGAGGAGGTATGATGAATGAAAAAAACATTGATTGTGGTTGATATGCAGAATGATTTTATTGACGGAACTCTGGGAACTTCAGAGGCACAGGCGATTGTGGAAAAGGTAAGGGAAAAGATAAAGAAATATCAAAATGACGGGGGAGAGATTATTTTTACCAGAGATACTCATACAGAAGATTATCTGAATACCAATGAGGGGAGGCATTTGCCTGTAAAACATTGTATTGTCGGAACCAGAGGGTGGGAAATAGCAGACGGCTTAGAGGTTCCGGATGCAAAATATATAGATAAACCGGCTTTTGGATGGATGGGCTGGGATAAATATGCATTAGAGGAAGTGGAACTGGTGGGTCTTTGCACTGATATTTGTGTGATTTCTAACGCATTGATTCTGAAAGCAGTATATCCGGAAATTAAAGTGACCGTAGATGCGGGGTGTTGTGCAGGCGTTACACCTAAAACGCATCAGGCAGCTTTGGAAACCATGAAAATGTGTCAGGTGGATGTGATAGGGGAATGATAGAATTTGAAATGATGACAGGATTAGCACAAATAATAAAACGGTAAAGATAGATGAGATACGAACATATTATACGAGGTAAATTTCATAGCAGACCCAATCGGTTTTTGGCAAAGGTATGGATAGAAGAAAAGTTAGAGACTGTCCATGTGAAAAATACTGGAAGATGTAAAGAACTGTTACTTCCGGATGCCGAAGTAGTTTTAGAAGTTTCTGATAACCCGAACCGTAAGACAAAGTATGACTTGGTTGGTGTATATAAATCAGGTCTTGGATGGGTCAATATTGACAGTCAGGCACCTAACAGGGTAGTAAAGGAATGGCTGGAAAAGCAGGATTATACCTTGATAAGACCGGAATTCACTTATGGAGATTCACGAATTGATTTTTATATGGAAAAGGATAAATTACCGGATAAAACGGAAAAATACTTAATGGAGGTCAAAGGCTGTACATTGGAAATAGAGGGTGTAGGCTATTTTCCGGATGCACCGACTATACGGGGAGTGAAGCATTTAAAGGAACTTACGCGAGCAGCTTCAGAGGGATTTCACTGTTATGCAGCATTTGTTATTCAGATGGAAGGGATTAACATAGTACGGGCAAATGTGGCAACCCATAAAGAGTTTGGAACTGCTCTGGAAGTAGCAAAGGCAGCAGGCGTGAAAGTCCTTTGTCTTGGATGCAGAGTAACTGAGGATACATTGGAGGTGGAGCAGGAAAGGATCTGTGTGATATAGTTCTTTTGTCTTTTAGACGATTGTTGGTTTTGCCTGATACATCATATCATTTGTGTTTTGTGATGTACGCATATTTATTTTATAATAAAATATTTATAAAAGATCTAAGAATTTTCATAATTTTTCAGAGAAAAGGCAGAATAATTCATAAAATGCTTATTGCTATTCAAAATAGTGCTTGTTATAATAATTCTATTGAAAATGGAATTGAGATTGGGGATAATATATTAGAGAGGTATATAATTATGTTGACCAAAAAAGAGTTTAATGAATTAAAACAGGAAGTATATGAGTGGCGGGATTATTCTCATAATAAATTTATCATGATTGAGAATGAAGTGATACCCAAAATTTCTGCACTTTATGAAATGACGGATTTTTATGTAAAGAATATGGAATGCAGAAAGCACAGAGAGCAGACAGATAAGAAGCTTGAGTGTATTGCACCATTGAAAGCAGTGGTAGAAGTTCATAGTGAGCGTCTTGCCAAGCACGATGATACGTTAGAAAGGCTGATAACAGGCGCAGTATGAATTATGATAAATGAAGAGAGCAAGTTATAGATAAAAGGAAAGTTAACTGTATTATGCCGGCTCCCGTTTATAAGGAGCCGGCAATGTTTATGAATTCAGCCAGATTTCAGAAGTTGCTATTGTTTCACGGAATTTTATATCATGTTCTACAAACAGCATGGTTGGCTGATAATGCAGCAGCAGTTTTTCAATCTGCATTCTGGAAAATACATCTATATAATTTAGGGGTTCATCCCATATATACAAATGAGCTGGAGTCAGAAGGCTTGCAGCAATTAGTACTTTCTTTTTTTGTCCTTCTGAAAATTCTTCCATATTTTTTTGAAATTGTACACGCTCCATATCAAGCTGTCTGAGGATTGCACAAAATAAGCTTTCATCAAGATTCTGCTCGAAGCAGAATTTATGAATACTGCCTGTTAACATAGAAGTATCTTGATTTACATAGGAAATGACCAGTCCGGAGGCTGTTTCACAAATTCCGGATTCCATTACATGCAGATGTGTATCTGCATTACCCGAATGCTGTAAGATCATCTTAATCAGAGTAGATTTACCACATCCATTTGCACCGTGAATGGCTATCCGGTCGCCCTGATAAATGGAAAATGTCAGGTTCATAAAGACAGGCTGTTTTCCGTCTGTATATGTGAGGGAATAATTTCTAGCGTTTACCAGTATTTTTTTATGGTGTATAAGGGGCATGATTTTTAAATCTGCGGGTTTTTCTAAATCTACTAAAAGCCCTTCTTTTTCTTCTATTTCCCGGTTTATCCGGTTTTTCATTGATTTCACCCGACTCTGCATTTTTTTGGTTTTTGCTCCAATATAAGGTCTGGTACTTATATTTCGATCCGGTTCTTTTATGGGATCAAAACCGATTTTTGAGTTTTCGTTTTGGTCGGCCCATCCGGAAGCACGTGCTGCGGCCTGTTTTAACTTCCCGATTTCTTTGAGATGTTTTAAATTTTCTGCTGTTGCAAACTGATCCTTTCGTCGCTTGTTTTCCCACCAGCTGGAAAAATTGCCGCTTTGAACTTCAATGGTCTGCCTGTTCAAGACCAGAACATGGTCGATGCAGGCATCCAGTAAATCCCTGTCATGGGATACGAGAATAAATCCTTTCTTAGAAGATAAATAATTTTTTACATTCTCTCTGGCTTCATGGTCCAAATGATTTGTTGGCTCATCAATCAGCAGAAAGTCATTTTCGCCTGAAAATAATACCGCCAGTAAGATTTTTGTGCGTTCTCCCAGGCTTAGGGTGTGAAAAGGTCTATACAAAATTTCCGCAGTTTCTTGTAATTGTTCCAGTTCACATATGACCCGCCAGAGTTCACAAGAATATTTTAATTCTTCTATGAATTGTGATCCCGGCATCTGCATCTGCTCTTCCGTAATGGTATATGGGAAATAGTCAAACACCGTATTGGTGCGGATACTTCCGGTATAGGGGTATTTTCCGAGTAAAAGCTGCAAAAAAGTAGTTTTCCCCTTTCCGTTTCGCCCGATAAATCCTAATTTCCAATCAGTATCAATGGAAAAAGATGCATTTTCAAAAATTTGATCAAAGCTTCCTTCGTAAGAGAAAGTCAGGTTATTTACATTAATTTGTGACATATTGTTTCCTCCTTCCAGGGTTCTGATTTCTGCATCTGAACGCAAAAAAAGAACTGTTTGCTGCCAAACAGTTTCATTACGTACGTTACCTCCATTGTGTACCAATACAATTGTCTTTTTATCATAAACATTTTCATATAAAAAGAGAGGTTAAGAGGATTTGTCATCAATCAAATATTGATAACCTACGCAGGAATCAGCGAGCTTCCTGAATAAGATTTGTCACCAACCAAAGGTTGACAACTGGTAATTCGTGTAGGCATCAGTAAAATCCTTAATGAGCACATAATCTACTTTTGGCAACATAATAAGAACAGGATATAATGCATTTTTATCCTGTTAATAACATTCGCGCAATCAAAAGTAAATTATCTCCTCATGTTTTCACCCCTTTTTTAAAGATGAGTTTACAGTAACATATCCTATTTTGCTTGTCAATGAAATTTTGCCGTATTACTGCAAACTAACTGATATGGTTGGTTGAAAGTCTTACATTTTTCGGGTATACTTTTAATATTTGAAGGAAGTATAAATATGTATTGAAAAGGGGATGACGAGTATGTATTTTAGAAAATGAAAATATGGATAAAAAAGACAAGGGAAGGAGAAGCATAAGTTGGATGACGTAGCTGTGGTTGACAAAAAACAATAAAAATCCTATATTTATGAGTATATAACAGGAGGAGAATATGGGGAATCAGGTACAGTATAAAATATTAATCGTAGAGGATGAAGCTACGATTGGAGAAAAAATGAAAGTGCATTTGGAAAAGTGGGGATATAAAGTGTATCTGGCAGAAAATTTTCAGGATATTTTAGGTGAGGTTACTGGTATTTCTCCGGATTTGATATTAATGGATATTATGCTGCCATACTATAATGGGTTTTATTGGTGTTCCCAAATCCGTAAATTATTTAAAATCCCGATTGTATTTATTTCTTCTGCGGATGATAACATGAATATTGTAATGGCGATGGATATGGGTGGGGATGATTTTATTGCAAAACCTTTTGATCTAGCAGTGCTTACAGCAAAAGTAGGGGCGATTATCAGAAGAAGTTATTCTTATGCGGGTCAGGTAAATGTTATCGAACATCAGGGGGCAATCTTAAATTTGTTGGATGCGACCATGAGTTATCAAGGAAAAAGGGCAGAGTTTTCAAAAAATGAATTTCAGATTCTGGCACTGCTGATGGAAAATGCAGGGGGGATTGTCAGCCGGGATACGATTATGATGCAGCTTTGGGATGGCAATAATTTTATTGATGATAATACGCTTACCGTAAATATTACAAGAATCCGTAAAAAGTTAAAAGAAATCGGCTTAGAGGATTTTGTAAAGACGAAGAAGGGGATTGGGTATATCATTGGATAAATACAGCGTGGAAAGCATACAGGGCAGAATAAAGTGTTTATGAAAATATAATTAGTTACAAAAAGCAGGTGCCGGTAATATGAAAGATAAGAAGTTTGTTGTGAGTTTATTAGGAAATTATGTCAAAGAACAAAGTCGTCTGTTCGGATTTTTGATTGTTTGGGCAGTTGTATTTTTTAGTTGTTTTGCATTGACAGATATTCCCCTGAAGCTGGTATGGTATCCGGCATTAATTTGTGTTGCTATATTCTTGTGCTATTGTTTTTTTGATGTCACCAGATATATCAGAAAGCACGGGAAACTTTGCCGGATGAAAAAACACATTGATGTCACACTGGACAAAATGCCTGAGCCAGAGAGCTTGATTGAAGGGGATTATCAGGAATTGCTGACAGAGCTGTTGTTCCGTAAAAATCAGAAAATAAACAGCATCAAAGCATCTAAAAAAGACATTTTGGAATATATAACACTTTGGACACATCAGATTAAAACACCACTTACCGCATTGCAGTTGCTTGCAGCAGAGATGGAAGAACCGGGAAAGGCAGAAGTGCTGATGCATTTGTTTGAGATTGAACAGTATAGTGATATGATGCTGCAATATATCCGGCTGGAGGGGGATAGTACAGATTATGTATTGAAAGCATATCAGGTAAGATCCATGGTGAATCAGGCAGTAAAGTATTTTTCACGCATTTTTATCTCCAAGAGAATTATGGTTAAAGTGGAGATTTCAGAGGATATGAAAGTGGTTACGGATGAGAAATGGATGGTGTTTGTATTAAAGCAGTTGATTTCCAATGCACTTAAATATACCAAAAAGGGAAATATTACCATTTCTATGGATGAAAGGAAGATTTTGAAGATTGAGGATACAGGAATTGGAATCACCGCAGAGGATCTGCCCCGTATTTTTGAACGGGGATATACCGGGTATAATGGGAGAAAGGATAAAAAGGCTACAGGGTTAGGACTGTTTTTGGTAAAACAAATTTTACGGCAGTTAAATCATGGTATTGAGATTATCTCGGAGGTAAATGCAGGCACAACAGTACTGGTGGATTTGGGTAACCGGGCAAAGCTGTGATATTGAAACAATGAATATCGGAACCTTAAAAAATTGTAAGGTTTGGAAAAGAAATGTAAGGCAAAGTTATGGCAGTGCATTTCTTTTTTTCTTATAATAACTACAAAAGTTAACGTTAACAAAAAAACCGACAATTGAGAAGATCTGTTTCGCAGACGGTTACCTTACGATATAGATGAATTATAGCAAAAATTTGAAACAGGAGTTTTGCAATTGCCTAAATGGAAAATAGTATGGAGGAAAAAAGAAATGTCACTTTTACAAGTTAATGAATTGCAGAAAATATATACGACCCGTTTTGGGGGAAATAAGGTTGAAGCGTTGAAAAATGTGAATTTTTCTGTAGAAGAGGGAGAATATGTAGCAATTATGGGTGAGTCTGGATCAGGCAAAACAACTTTGTTAAATATATTAGCATCCGTAGATCGTCCTACATCCGGTCAGGTTCTGTTAAATGATAAAGATATTACGACTATTAAAGAAAATGAATTGGCAAGATTCAGAAGAGAACATTTGGGATTTGTTTTTCAGGATTTTAATCTGTTAGATACCTTTTCTTTAGAAGATAACATTTATCTGCCTTTGGTACTGGCAGGTAAAAAACACAGACAGATGGAATATTTATTAGATGATATTGCTGATAAGCTGGGAATAGGAGAAATCTTAAAAAAATATCCATATGAGGTATCTGGTGGGCAAAAGCAAAGGGCAGCAGTGGCAAGGGCTATGATCACAAGTCCGGATATCCTTCTTGCAGATGAACCCACTGGGGCACTGGATTCCAAAGCGGCAGGAGATTTGCTTGCAGCTTTCCACCAGCTTCATGATGAAGGACAGACAATCCTTATGGTTACGCATAGTATCAGGGCAGCGTCCTATGCGGGGCGCGTATTGTTTATCAAGGATGGTGAAATCTTTCATCAGCTTTACAAGGCTAATATGAGCAATGATGAGATGTATAAAAGAATATCCGATACAATGACGGTATTATTGGCAGGTGGTGATATACATGAATAGAGGATTATATCAGAAATTAGCGTTAAATAATATCAGAAAAAACAGAAATACATTTTATCCATTTACATTGTCCTGTATCGTTATGATTGCCATGTTTTACATGATACATAGCATAAGTAATTTAGTAAACGAAAGTCAGTTTATAGGTGCAGCCGCAATGAAGAGTGTACTGGAATTTGGTACGTTTATCTGTGGTCTCTTTTCTTGGCTGGTCATATTCTATACGAACAGTTTTTTGATGAAAAAGCGATCTAAGGAACTGGGCTTATACAGCGTTCTGGGAATGGAAAAAAAGCATATAGCTAAAGTAATCTTCTGGGAGATTGGAATCGTGGGAATAGGAAGTATTTTAATAGGGTTACTGGCTGGTGTACTGTTTTCAAAATTGATATTTATGCTCTTGTTAAAAATTGTGCATTTACAGACAGGTTTTACATTTGCGATATCAACAGCTTCCCTTTTTATCACCATTCTTTTGTTTATAGCCATATTTTTAACTGTATTGACAGCAAACAGTATTATGGTTTATCGTTTAAAGCCTATTGATTTGATGAGGAAGAGCCGGTCAGGAGAAAGGGAGCCAAAAGCAAAGGGATTCATGGCAGTTTTGGGATTGATGTGTCTGGGAAGTGGATATTATCTTGCATTGACCATACAAAATCCGTTAAAAACGATTGAAGTATTTTTTGTGGCAGTTTTGTTTGTGATAGCAGGAACATATCTTATGTTTATAAGCGGGAGCATTGTTTTGTTAAAGCTGCTTAAAAATAATAAAAATTATTATTACCAGAAAAATCATTTTATAACGGTTTCAGGGATGATTTACAGGATGAAACAAAACGCAATAGGATTGTCTAATATTTGTATTTTAAGTACAATGGTTTTGGTGGCACTTACGTTTGCAAGCTCTTTATATGTGGGAACTGAGGATACTTTGCAGGCTGCATTTTATAAAGATGTCATGACAGATTACTATCGTGAAGAGAATAGCGATTATACAAAGTTAGAACAGGTTTTAAAGGAATATGCAGCAAAATACCATGTTACGATAGAGGATGTGGAACAATATTATCATTATCATACAATGGGAATATTAGAAGGGGATGATTTTTGTGTAGATTATGAGGAGGATCCTCGGAATATTGAGGGGAGCATTAATCTAGATGTAATGACTTTAGATGATTATAATAAATTGATGAACACCGACTATGAATGTTATCCCGGAAAGATATGGATTTACGTCTCCAAAGACAGGGATTTTGAAGGAAATACGATGAAGATATCGGACAGAGAATATACGATATGCGGAAGAATGACGGATGTTCCGGGAATGGGGGCGGAGTCACAATATAATGAATATCAAAACTTATGGCTGGTAGTGCCGGATTTAAAGACAATGGAAGAAATCAAAACGATATTAGACAGGAGTGAGGTAAGCAGAGGCAATAAAATATTCTATAATTATAATTTTAATCTAAAGGGAAAAGAGAGGGATAAAAAAGCATTTTGTGCTGATATAAATAATATAATCCAGAAAGCAGAAATTGCTGATTGGGCGACGATTGAGGATATTTATACCAAAAGGGATGCTCTTTGGGGACTTTACGGTAGTATATTTTTTATCGGAATATTCCTTGGGATTCTCTTTATGAGTACAACTGTAATGATCATATATTATAAACAGGTATCAGAAGGTTATGATGATAAGGATAGGTTTATTATTCTGCAAAAGGTTGGAATGAGTGGAGAAGAGGTAAAGGGTGTGATCAAAAGTCAGATTCTGTTGATGTTCTTTTTGCCGATTTTGTTTGCACTTATTCATATCTGTTTTGCGTTTAATGCAATAAAAAAGATGCTAGTTTTAGGGGGACTTACCAATACAGCAGTATTTATTATCTGTATCATTGCGACTGTAGGAGTTTTCATGATTGTATATGGCATAGTCTATAGCTTAACAGCAAGGACATACTATAAGATTACCTGTTTGGATTAATAAGTGATGAGAAACATGCTTTGCGGTCAGTTGCAAGGGTATTCAAATTTGATGCCCCGTCGTTTGCGGCGGGGCTTTTTGACAATATAAAAGGGTAAATGGCTGTTGGAAACGGCATGATTTTAATGTATAATAAGTATGTTCGATTATTACTTGACAGAGTGGGAAAGGGCAGCAAGCAAAACGGAACAATTTGGAGAAGGATATAGAATTGTTATAGAAGATACCACAAAAACGATAGAAAATGATCAGGACTTAATATACAATGTAATGGTATGGAAAGGGGGAAAAATATGTATCTGGTATTTGATGTGGGGGCGACGTATGTAAAATATGCATGGATGACTTTGGAGGGCAGTATTAAAGAAAAAGGAAAAATACCTACTAGAAATAAAAAGAACGAGGGTATTAACGATTTTTTATTGTCCCTGACAGAAATTTATGAGAAGTATAAGGGAAAAGATGTAATAGAAGGAATTGCTGTGGGTCTTCCGGGGCAGGTTGATGTAGAGAATGGAATTGTTTATGGTGGCGGAGGAATCCGTTATATGCATAATGTGCCACTGCGGAATCTGTTATCCGAACGGTGTGATAATGTGAAAGTTTCTATTGAAAATGACGGGAAGTGTGCAGCACTTGCAGAGGTATGGATGGGAAATGCTAAGGATGTGGAGACTGCATGTGTTCTGGTATTCGGAACCGGGATTGGCGGAGGGATCATCAAAGATGGGAAGATTCATCGTGGAAAAAGGATGCTTGCCGGGGAATTATCCTTTATAGTGGAGAACATGACAAGGGAAGATCTGGCAAGAATACAGTGTAGTGAAGATATGAGTATGTACGATGCGATAGAGCAGATGCCGTTTATGTGGTCTGCACATGCGGCAACCGGATCCGTATGTTACTGGTTGGCGAAGAAAAAAGGGCTTGAAGCAGGAGACGTGACGGGGGAAGAGATTTACCGGTGGGCAAGATCAGGTGATAAGGATTCGGAAGAAGCTTTGGAGGATATGTATTTCAGTATTGCAAAACAATGCTGTAACCTTTATGTGGCTTTTGACCCGGAGGTGATTCTGATCGGCGGAGGCATCAGTGCTGAGCCTGCCTTTATAGAGGGGATTCAACGTTATGTAAACAAACTGAAGGGGCTATCGATTATTTACAAGGAAATCAGTATTGATGTATGTAAATATCGGAATGATTCTAATTTATTGGGGGCATTATATAATTTTAAGCAGATATATAATGTATAAAATAGTTCTATGTTTGAAAAGAGCAGCGGACGAGCAATTTCACAAATAACGAGTCAGGTGTGGAGGCCAGCATGTGCATCTGACGATTATCGTGGCATGTAAAGTGTTACAAAATAAAATTGGTTACAATTAAAAAGGAGGACGCAGATATGATTTTAACACAGGAGAAGTCATTACCGGACAATTTTTTATGGGGGGCATCTACCAGTGCCTATCAGGTAGAAGGTGCCAACTTAACACATGGAAAGGGTCCCAGCATCCAGGATATTAAGAAAGTTCCGGAAGGGACCAGTGAGCTGGATGTATGTGCAGACTTTTATCATCATTACAAAGAAGATATTGCACTGATGGCAGAAATGGGATTTAAGACCTTTCGTTTTTCTGTTGCATGGTCAAGAATCCTTCCAGAAGGAACCGGAGATGTCAATCCAGAGGGGATTGAGTTTTACAGTAATGTGATTGATGAATGCCTTAAGTATGGGATAGAACCGCTTGTTACCATGTTTCATTTTGATCTGCCTGCGGCTTTGGAAAAAAAGGGTGGATGGTCCAGAAGAGAAAGTGTGGATGAATTTGTAAATTTTGCAAAGATCATGTATGAGAATTATGGTGACAGAGTAAAATACTGGCTTACGATTAATGAACAGAATATGCTTACGCTTGTAGGGGAAGTGATCGGAACCTGTAATCTGGATGGTGTGACTAATAAATATAAAAAGCTGTATCAGGAGAATCATCATATGTTGCTTGCCCAGGCAAAGGCGATGAAGCTGTGTCATGAAATGCTTCCGGGTGCCAAGATTGGCCCGGCACCTAATATTTCTTTAGTATATCCTGCCAGCTGTAAACCAAAGGATGTACTGGCTGCCCAGAATTTTAATGCGATTCGTAACTGGCTGTATCTGGATATGGCAGTATACGGGAGATATAATAATTTGGTATGGAAGTTTTTGGAAGAGCACGATGCTGTTCCGGAAATGGAAAAAGATGATATGGAAATCATGAAAGAAGGACATCCCGACTTTATCGGATTTAATTATTATTCTACTGCAACGGTGGAGTGGGATGACGGAAGCGGAGTGGAAGGTTCTGTAGACCAGCAAAATGGAGGCAGTGAACTGGGGGTATATCGTTCTTTTGCCAATCCGAATCTGCTTCGTACAGAATTTGGATGGGAGATTGATCCGGAAGGATTCCGGGCAACGATGCGTGAGATGTACAGCCGATACCATCTGCCGATGATTGTGACGGAAAACGGTCTTGGTGCTTATGACAAGCTGACAGATGATGGCAAAGTGCATGATAATTATCGGATTGAGTATCTGCGTCGCCATATTGAACAGATTAAGCTTGCTGTGTCAGAGGGTGTGGAAATGATGGGGTACTGTCCATGGTCTGCGATTGACTTGATTTCCACCCATGAAGGAATGGTAAAACGTTACGGGTTTATTTATGTAAATCGTGATGAATTTGATTTAAAGGATCTGGCACGTTACCGTAAGGATTCCTTTTACTGGTATAAGAAAGTAATTGAGACAAATGGAACAGATTTAACGGATTAACAGGTAATCAGAATGGAGCTGCCGTATTGAGTAAAACGAAAAATAAAACTCTAATACGGCAGCCCTATTTTTTTCTTGCATGCTGTTATGTATTCTGATATATTTAACTCAGAGAAATACACTAGCAGATGTTTATGAGGCGTAAGACTATGATAAATAAGAAGACTAAAGATTTAATGATATATGTGCTTCTGGCTGTGCTGCTGATAGCGGGAAGTGGTATGGGGCTTGATGCGGGGCAGAAGGTTATTTTGAATTGTGATCAGACAGAAGAAGCGGTTCTTAAGTCACAGTCTCTGATTTCATGTAGTGGTTTGCATACACTGGCAGTTAAGGATAATACCTCTGTTGTTTTAGGATTAAGAAGTCTTAGGAACAGCCGCGGGGATTCTTTTTGTCGGTGTGGTTTGTTTTTCTTATATATTCTGGCATCTTTATCAGGTGTTTTCAGACTGGTACAAAAGACATATACTTTTTACAGCAGACTGTATATACGGGAAAGATTTCATATTATTACTTTTATGCAGGATACAGACGGACGGAAAAAATTCTCATAACAGCCGGTGAAAAGCCGACCGGCAATCTGTTTTTTCACCGGCTCCTTTGGATTTGGACAATATGATTGGTGAAGAAAAGGAGTTATGAGAATATGAATATTTTATTATGGATTGTAATTATTATCGGAGGTGGAACGGGATTATTCTCCTGCCTGTACATAATGGTTTCGTTATTTGCAATGATTGTGTACAAATTTTATAGAAAAATCAAATATCATGTCTCTTTTTATGAGTAGGATATGGACATTTGCTATAAACGGATAGGAGATAGAAGTATGGATATTATAGTGATGATTATGGCTGTTATCGTAGCGGCAGCAGGTGTAGCTGGTTTCATTATGGAACATGGCAGCAATAAAAAAGACAAGGATTCCGAAGAAAAGGATCAGTCAAAATCATGATACACAGATAAGTATTAAAATGGGGAGCGGTCCTATGTAAGTAACGTAGATTTTACTTAGTGAGACGGCTCCTTTTGCATGTGGAAGGATTATGACAGCAATGTTTCATAGAGTAAAAAGATATTGCAATGGTTTTCACAGACTTGGGTTTTAAGAAAAATTTAAGAAATTTATTGGGAAATTTTTTAGGAAGGAATGCTATACTGAATGTAATACGAAAGAAAGGATGAAGAAAGGTATGTGTGCCGAGACTATTTTAATAGTGGATGATAATAGGGAAATCGTATATTCTTTAGGAGAGCTTTTAAAGTACGAGGGATATCAGATTGTAAAAGCCTATGATGGCATGGAGGCATTAGAAGCTTTGGAACGTAACCATATTGATTTAATCCTGCTTGATGTAATGATGCCCAGGCTGAATGGTCTGTCAGCACTAATGAAGATAAGGGAGAATTATAAGATTCCGGCTATTATTTTATCTGCTAAGACAGAGGAGAGCGATAAGGTATCCGGACTGGTGCTGGGGGCGGATGATTATATTAGCAAGCCGTACAATCCGGCAGAGCTGATTGCCAGGGTTAAGGCACAGCTTCGCAGATATCATACCTGGGGAGGCAGTGCACCGAAGGCTGATGAGGATACGATTGTAAACGGGGGACTGGTTCTTGATAAGAAACAGCGGCTGGCGGTAGTAGAAGGGGAAGAAGCGAAGCTTACAGCAACAGAATATAAGATACTTTCTCTTTTAATGGAGCATCCGGGACAGGTATTTTCTGCCGAGCAGATCTATGAAAAGGTCTGGGAAGAAACAGCAGATTATACGGTTGAGAATACAGTAATGGTGCATATCCGGCATATAAGGGAGAAAATTGAAATAGACACAAAAAATCCAAGATATGTAAAGGTGGTGTGGGGAATTGGTTACAAAATGGAAAAATATGATTAAGAAAATAGGCAGATTTTTAAAAAATCATGGAAAACTGCTCTTGGGCATTATTTTTACTATGTTGGGGCTGTTTGTTTTCTTCATTATAATAGCGTACCGGTGGTCTCATCCGACGGAAGAAGCCTTGTTTTTTGGTGTCATTGCGAATCTTTTAACGGGGCTGGGTATAAAACAGATATTAGGTTTTTATCTTCAAAAAAAGTATGCTGACTGGCTTCCTTTAAAAGAGGAATTTTATAGTGAATGGAGGATGCAGTGGAGGAAACAGCAGATTATATTGGGAGTAATGGGAATTGGAGCAGGAATTGCTGCCTGCTGGTATTTTACGTATATGAAGTATTCTTCATATTCTTCATATTGGGCTCTCAGTAATTATGCGTCGGGTTATATCATGTTTGGTACGGTACTTATACAGTATGGGGTTTGCCAGATGGCAGTCATCCGTTTTATGATGGGAAGACTTAATATGCTGATGGAACAAATGGCCAGGATTAACCGGGAAAGCCTTGAAAATGCATTGGAGATCGAGAAAAAAAGTCTGGAGAAAGTATCGAGAAGTGATCAGTTAAGAGTAGATTTGATTACGAACGTATCCCATGATTTAAAGACACCTCTGACATCTATGGTTGGATATATTGAATTGATGAAGAAGGAGGATTTGAATGATATAACAAGGGATTATCTGGAAGTGATTTCCGATAAGGCAGGAAAGCTTAAAGAAATGATAGAAAGTCTGTTTTCACTGGCAAAGGCAAGCAGTGGGAATATTGAACTTCATATAGAGTCCGTTGGATTAAATCGTTTGATTGAACAGATTTTTGCGGATATGGAGGATAGGGTAAAAGCAAGCGATTTGCAGTTTGTGACACAGCTTACGGAAGAAGATACTGACATGATGACAGATAATATGCATTTGTACCGGATTTGTCAGAATCTGATTGAAAATGCTCTGAAGTATTCGGCGAAGGGAACAAGGGTATTCATTAAGACATATATAGAAGAGAAAGAAAAATTGTGTCTGGAAATTACCAATACTGCGGGTTATTTTATGGATTTTAACAAAGAGGATATCGTAGAACGGTTTGCCAGGGCAGATCAGGCAAGAACCAGTGAAGGGAATGGGCTGGGACTTGCTATTGTCAGTACTTATACCAGTGCATTAGGCGGAGAGTTTAATCTCTTTATCGACTGCGACCAGTTTAAGGCAAAGCTGGTGTTTCCCAAAAATACAAAAGAAAAATAAATACAGGGTGATTTAAGTAAACAGGGCTGTTGCATTAAGAAATATTTTCTTTTTGCGGCAGCCCTTGTTAGTGTGAAAATTTTTATATAATTCATATATTTACCGATTTGGCACAGAATATGTAATGTACAAAATCGTTGGGTTAAATGGATAACGAGAAAAGAATGATTTTGAGCTGATCCGGATGATAATATTAAGAAATATATAAGAAAATTTAAGAAATACAGTTTCGTAAATTTAAGAAACTGTATTTAGAATTATGTGCAGATAAAGAAAGGGAAAGGAGCTGGATTTATGAAGAAGGATCTATCAGCCGTTATATTTTGTCATATAGTATTGACGATCATTACCCTGCTGCTTTTGTTTTTTCCATTAGGCACAGGAATGTTTTTTGGTTCTGAAGGGGACTGGTACAGCCAGCATGTAGGGATTGCAGAGAGTTTAAGACAGACCATGTTAGAAACGGGTTCTTTGATTCCCCAGTATATTCATTTGGGTGGTGGGAGCAGCATTTATGATTTTGCCTATTATGGAGTATTGCGGCCTGACATTTTGTTTTCCTGTCTTGTACCGGAAATAGAGATGAAATATATTATTGCAGGTTACGCAGCATTAGGTGTGACAGCCAGTGTAAATTTCTGTTATGTATGGTTGAAAAAGCAGAAGCTTTTAAATAGCTTTGCATTTGCCGGAGCAGTATTACTAGCCTCCGCAGCATGTTTTTATCATGCACATCATCAGATTATGTTTGTGAATTACATACCCTTTTTGATTCTTGCGTTGATGGGGGTAGACAGACTTTTAGATAAAAAGAGAATTGCTCTGCTGGTATTTTCACTTTTTATGATATATATCCATAGCTTTTATTATTCCATTTCCTGCATTTTTGTCATAGGAATCTATATGATTCATAAATGTTTACAGAAAGAGAAAATGGAAATTGGGAAAGTAAAATGGAAACAGTGGATAGTGAGAAATGCAGTCTTTTGGGGATTATTTGTGTTTGCAGTATTTCTTTCCATCGGTATGGCAATGGTACTTTTGTTTCCGACAGGGCTTGACATTTTATCAAATGAGAAGGATTCGGGAAGTTTTGTAACCGTTCCGGTAAAATTGACTGACTGGAGTTTGACGGGATTGTTATATAATCCTTATGGCTGTGGTATGACATTGCTTACCCTGTATTGTCTGCTGTTGTCCATAACCGGTAAGAGGAAACGTTTCTTATCCGCAGCTCTTTTGCTTTGTATATTGTCTCCGGCTGTATCCTATGTGCTAAATGGATTTTTATATTCCAGAGCAAAGATTCTGATTCCGTTTACATTGTTGCTTGTGCTTGTGGCAGCAGATACTTTGCAGGAACTTTATCAGGGGACAAAAAAATATGGTTTCTTACCGTTATTGTGCTGCTTTATACCGGTTTTTCATTCACGCTGGGAACCGCTGATTTTGATAGATGGATTGCTGCTTTTATTATGGAGCCTGTTACAGCGGACAAACCGGACAGGGCAAAAAATAAGAAAGTGTACGTTTTGGCTGGTACTGGTGCTGCCGGTTTTTGTCAGCTTGGGCATTAACATGAGCGATTCTTATCTGAAGCCGGTTTGTTCCAGACTGGGAATCGGTACAAACGGTACGTATTTAAAAGCAGGAGATGACCGGCAGGAGCATTTTACCAAAGAAGAAATTGCAGGATTTGCAGCGGATTCACGTTATCGGTTTGATGTTCTCGCTAATAATTTTGTAAACTGTAATTTGTTGGCGGATGGAAAGATAAGTAAAACATCTATGTATTCATCTGTTACCAATACAGATTATGCAAAGTTCTATTATGATATAATGCATAACCCTATCAGCCTGAATAACCGGGTTGCATTAGTGCCAAGTAAAAATGAGTGTTTTTCATACTTTATGGGGTTAAAATATCTGTTGACGGATAAAGAGAATTTACCCGCTGGTTATAAAAAAATAATACAGAAAGGAGATTATATTTTAGCCCAAAATGATAATGTACTGCCTGTCTGTTATGGCACAGGGGAAGTTCTGAGCGAGGAGGATTATAAACGGCTGGAGTTTCCGGATACGATAGAAGCTTTGTGCAGCAAAGCAGTAATACCCGCAGATGATGTAATAGCTACGGCAGGATTGTCTCAGGAGAAAGAAACATTTGCTTCGCATATAAAGAAGGAAAAACTGGACAGCTTCTTTTTGGAAGATGGAGGAAAAAAATTACTGCATCCTTCAGGCAAAAAAGAATGTTATAAATTAAAGCTTGCCGAACCGATTTATGAAAAGGTGTTGATTTTGAGATTTCATGTGGAAAGTACAGATGGCAGAGAAGTGGTTATCAGTATAAATGGTATAAAAAATAAGCTTTCATCAAAAAGTGCTCCTTATCCCAACCGTAATCATGATTTTACTTATTTGATATCTGCGAAAGGTGCATTGGAAGAATTGGAGATAGAAGTTTCAAAAGGCAGGTATACGGTAGACAATATTAATATTTATACAGCGGATATAGAACGGATGTACCATTCGGATATTGTAATACCACAGGTAAAAAGCCAGACAGCAAAGAAAAAAGGAAATGTGTTTCAAGGGGAAATCAATATGAAAGAGTCCGGATATTTTATTACCTCTTATCCATATAGAAAAGGTTATAAAATTAAGCTGGACGGTGTTTGGATATCTCCCCGGAAGGTTAATACAGCATTTGTAGGGTTTCCTATTGAAGCAGGAAATCACAGAATTGAGATTACGTTTGAAGCTCCCGGATTCAGGGTAGGATATATTATAAGTACGATATCCTGTACAATGTTTGTTTTGATTATAGTATGGGAAAGAAAAAGAACTTATTCTGTATCAGGGGTTCGGATACGCAGTGATATTCCGAAAATATGTTACCTGAATATAAAAAATTGATACATCCGTTTGCTATAATCCCCCTAAAGTATACAGCTTAAAAAAGCTGATATTTTAGGGGGATTTTTGTCTGTTGTGAAAATGACTAATGAAGGAACAGCTTATTATGTGCATTTTATAAAAATTTGCATAAGATGCCAGAAAAGATGGCGGAAAGGAACTCTACCGGTAGTGGAGGAGACGGAACAGGTGATTCCATCATCAGTCGATTGATAAGGAGAAAGGAAAAGTAGTAAGATAACAGCAGAAAGGATGAAAGAAATGGAAAAGGAAAAGTTTGGAAATTTTGTGGCATTTCTTCGCAAAGAACAGGGCATGACACAAAAAGATCTGGCAGAGAGATTATGTTTAACAGATAAAGCTGTTTCAAAATGGGAGAGGGGATTAAGCTTTCCTGATATTTCCATGCTCGAGCCGTTGGCAGAGATTTTTGGTGTGACAATATTGGAATTACTACAGGGAGAACGAATACAGGAAGAAAACGCAATATCTATAGAAGAAACACAAAAAATAATGGAACGATCTCTGAATATTTCAGATAAAGAGGCAGACAGGAAACATATACAAAGTAAAACCGTTATATTAATCTGCTGCATGGTGCTTATGTTTGGTATTACTTTGGTCATGAATGCCCAAAGTCTTCGGGAATGGAAATTGAAGGAAGAGCAGATGCTGCAAACAGAACTTGATGCCTACCGGACTGCGTGGGATGAAAATGGAAATGAGGTTTTTGTAAATCCTTATGATGCACTGAATCAGATGGTACAGGATTATCAGGAAGACCAAGTGGAAGAAAAGCTGACAAGACGTCTTGAAATATTGGAAAACAGTTTGAAAGAGGAGAGAAAAGAATAAGTACTAATGGTAGATTTTCGGTAAATGACTTGGAAATCTACCATTTTTTTAAACATCTACTATAAGTAGATTGTTGAAAATACTCGAAAAAACGGGATTCTACCATTGGTCGGTTGAATAAAATGCACAAAGAATGTTATGTTTGTACTCGGAAAGGGCAGAAGGTATTGTTAAGATTTTTCTGGTTGTGAAACCAAATTCTAAAAATCATGTTGATGATTATCTGATGTACCCTCCAATGTGCCTGTGTTATTTTATATGTTTGAATTTCTCAGTTCAGCACGGGTGCAATGAATGTACCTATATTGATAATGTGTGTGGTCAATATAGGTACATTTTAAATATTTCTACCAAAAATAATGATTGTGAATGGTAGATTAATACATTTTTAAAGGAGGATTTTTTTATGAAAAAATTCAAGAAAGTAATGGCTCTGTCATTGGCTTTGGCAATGGGACTATCACTTGTTGCCTGTGGTGGCGGTGATGATGCAGTGACCACAGAAGGAACAACTGCCGGTGGTGATGATACTTCATCAACAACTCCGGCAACTGAGGAAGTTCAGGAAATTGAAATGCCATCAGAAGAGGGAGAAACAATCTATGTTTATTCCTGGAATACGGAGCTGGGTGAGAGATTAGAATATTTTAGAAATGCTTATCCACAGTATTCCGACAGAGTAGAATATGTTAACCTTGGTTTAGGTGGTACAGATATTGAGTATCAGACACAGATTGACACATTGCTTCAGGCTGGTGCAGGTGCGGAGAAGTATCCTTCTATTATCGCAGCAGATAACGACGTGGCACTTCACTGGGCAGAGTCAGAGTATACGATTCCTATGGCAGATATTGGTATTGGTGGGGATGACTTCTCTGAAATGTATCAGTACACTTTAGACTATGCTACATACGATGGAGCTGTTAAGGCTCTTACATGGCAGTCAACTCCTGGTGTATTCTGTTATAGAACTGATATTGCTGAGGAAGTATTAGGTGCTTCTGACCCTGATACCGTTCAGGCTGCAATCGATGACTGGGATAAGTTCTTTGAAACTGCTGACAAGTTAAAAGAAGCTGGTTACAAGATACTTTCTGGTCCGGATGATGTTAAATATGCAATTGCTGACTCCAAAAAATCACCTTGGGTAGAGAATGATAAGTTAAATATTGATGATTGGGTAACGGAGTATCTGGAGACAGCTAAGAAGCTTTATGATGGAGATTACACCAATAAAACTTCTATGTGGGATGATGCTTGGAAGGCTAGTGTAGATAAGGATGTATTCGGTTACTTCGGATGTACATGGTTTTTATATTGGACATTGAATCCGGTGGAGCATGCAAATGATTACAATATTTGCGCAGGTCCTACACCATATCATTGGGGAGGATCTTACTTATCAGTGGGTAAGGATTGTCCGGATACCGCGTTGGCTGCATTGATAGTAAGAACACTTTGCTGTGATACAGAGGTTATGACAAAGATCTGTGAAGATACAAAGGATTTTGTTAATAACAAGACTGCTGTTAAGGCTGTAAGTGATGCAGGCAAGGGTAATTCAGAGAAGTGTGGTGGCAATGATCCGATCCCTACTTTCATGGAAGCTGCTGAGAAAATTGACTTAAGCAAGTCTACATCTTATGACGCAATTTTCAATGGTTTTGTTGATACAGCATCTGCTGCTTATAATTCTGGAGAGGCTAAGGACATTGATGCAGCAATCCAGATGGTTAAGGATGCGGTTGCAGACGGTTATAACTTCATTACCGTAGAGTAACCAGTTTTTAATCGGGTAAATTGAAATTAGTTAGTTTAAGTTATGCACCGGCAGTTTTTGTCGGTGCATAATTAAACATTGGCTAAGCTGCAAAATAATATTTGGGGAAGTGAAGAGCATGAAAAAAAATAAGACAGTTGAATATGGCAAGTATGGATATCTGTTCATTGCGCCATTTTTCATCGTATATGCAGTTTTTCAGCTGTATCCGCTGATCTATACAGTATGGCTCAGTTTCGTGGAAAACTATTACAGAGGTCTGACCCAGGTGGGACCGAAGTTTGTGGGACTGAGCAACTATCTGTCGGTATTGATCAACACGGACAGCTCGTACAAAGTAGTTGAGGGTGCCAAATTTTTGGACACCATGACCATCATGTCCATCAAGAATACATTGATCATGTGGATTTTTAACTTTATTCCACAGATCCT
>JAIDOW010000088.1 GCA_029063085.1 Lachnospiraceae bacterium | reverse complement strand
GAAACCCGAATTCTTATTATAACATTGTTTTATTCTAATGTATAGATACAGAGTAAGGATTTTTCTGCTTATAATTCTACATATGTTTTGTATATTATGCAATAGGTTTCTGATTTTTTCTTAATTTTTCTGTCGAAAAAGGGTTGCATAATATGCACTTTGGTTGTATATTAGTCAGTAGATATTTTGAAGGAGGACTTTTAAAATGAAAGAAAAAGTTGTTTTAGCTTATTCCGGCGGACTGGATACCACCGCCATCATCCCTTGGCTGAAGGAGAATTATGATTATGATGTCATCTGTGTATGCATCGATGTGGGACAGGAAAGTGAATTAGACGGTCTGGAAGAAAGAGCTATTTCCAGTGGAGCTTCCAAATGTTATGTATTAGATGTTGTTGACGAATTCTGTGATGATTACATTGTTCCCACCGTGCAGGCCGGTGCCGTATATGAGAATAAATATTTACTGGGTACTTCCATGGCAAGACCTTTGATCGGCAAAGTTTTAGTGGATATCGCCCATAAAGAGGGTGCAACCGCTATCTGCCATGGTGCAACCGGTAAGGGTAATGATCAGGTTCGTTTTGAACTTGCCATCAAAGCATTCGGACCGGAGCTTAAGATCATTGCAGCATGGAGACAGGATGCCTGGACCATGAACTCCCGCGAGGAAGAAATCGAATACTGCCGTCAGCATGGTATCAACCTTCCATTCTCCGCAGATTCCTCTTACAGCCGTGACCGTAACTTATGGCATATCAGCCATGAGGGCCTGGAACTGGAAGACCCTGCTAATGAGCCAAACTATGACCATTTATTAGTACTTGGTACATATCCTGAAAAAGCTCCGGATGAAGCGGAATACGTAACCCTTACTTTCGAAAAAGGTGTCCCCAAGTCCGTAAATGGCAAAGAAATGAAAGTTTCTGACATTATCCGTGAATTAAACCGTTTAGGCGGCAAACATGGAATCGGCATTGTGGATATCGTGGAAAACCGCGTAGTGGGAATGAAATCCCGCGGTGTATACGAGACTCCCGGTGGAACAATCTTAATGGAAGCCCATGATCAGTTGGAAGAACTTATTCTGGATCGTGAAACACTGACATTTAAAAAGACGATTGGCGATAAATTTGCAGATGTGGTCTATGAAGGAAAGTGGTGGTCACCTCTTCGAGAAGCACTACAGGCATTTGTCACCTCGACCCAGGAACGTGTAACCGGTGAAGTAAAGTTCAAGCTGTACAAAGGCAACATCATCAAAGCCGGTACTACTTCCCCATATTCCCTGTATTCTGAGTCACTGGCAAGCTTTACTACCGGTGACCTGTATGACCACAAGGATGCAGAAGGATTTATCAACCTGTTCGGACTTTCTACAAAAGTCCGTGCAATGCTGGATGCAAAAAATAAATAGCACATCTACCAAATTAGTATATAGATTGCTATACAATCTCTAAATATGCTATTCTTAAAAATAACATTTAAAACCTCAATGCAAAGCGTATTAATTCAAAAATGTGTTGCTTTGAGGTTTTTTTGTTTATTATTCGATGCTATTCTTTTCCAAACAAATTCTTAATAACTGGTTATTCATCCAAAAAACTGGTTATCTGTCCGAAAAATGATAATTGATAAAAATTTATGATATAATAAATCTACTAAATTTTAGAAGGAAAGGGAGAGCTTTGTGAACGAATTTAATGTAAACCCATCTATATTAAAAGAAAGATCTCATAATTTTGAAGATATCAGCAATAGCATGCGAACCTCTACAGATCAAATTCAAAAAATTTCCATGCAATTAAAAATAACTATGAACTCCAACATTACAAAAAGTTTGAATACCGTGATTGAAAACCTAGACAATGAGGCAAAAAGCTGTAAACAATTCTATAATCAATTATTGCAAATAGCGGCAGCTTACGAGAACCATGAACAGAAAATATGCAATGAACACAAGAATACTCAAAAAAAGCACAATGATACTCCAAAAAAACATAATGAGAATGAGGATGAAAAAAGCCCTGATGATATGAATTATGAGGAATATCTGCAATACAGGTACGAAAACGCTGTAGATGAAAATACAAGAAAGTTATATGAGAAATATATGGATAATATCAATATCAAGGATGATGACTATGAAGATACAGCATTTTATAATCCATTTTGGAATCACATAAAGTATAACGCAGAAGATGATGCAGAAAATGTACGCGGAATCGGATGCACATACTACCATGAGACAGGACATTTAATAGATGATCAATCCGATTGGTTTGGAAATACGTCAACTGACGGCAGCTACGACTTTTATGAAAAATTAAATGAAGATGTGGATAATTATATCAATAATATCATGGAAGAAAAGGGATATACTGACATAGAAGATGCCTATAGTGATTTTTCAAATTGGCTCAACGAAGATGGTAATAATAAGAATGGTGTTTCCGATCTTGTAAATGGGATAACCGACGGAAAAGCCTGCGGAGGCTGGGGACATGCTGATAATTACTATAATTCAAATTCCATACCTAAGGAAGCTTTCGCACATTTTTTTGAAGCCGGAATGTCCGCTGATCCTACTAAACTGGATTACATTAAGGAAGTATTTCCCTCTGCGTATGCTGAATACCAAAAAATGATTGAAGATGAATTGAATTAAAGAAAGGGACAAATAATGGAAAATTTAAATAATATATTTGAAATTGATTGGACACTGCTCAAAAACGATAAACTTTATGACGGTAAAAGCCTTATATGGGAAGATAATAAGTTAACGGAAATCAAGGATAAGCTAGATAAAAATAATATTCATGAAGGCAGATTAGGCGAATTTCCGATTAAAAAAGTCAATATCAGCATGGGACTGGATCTATTTTTACCAGTTGTTAAGAAAAACAAAGATTTAATAAATACTCACGATATTATTGACACCCCAAAGCTTTATCAGATGTTATCTGAAAATAGAATTCTAAAGATAGAGCGATTGGAAAACAACGAATATCACACAAAAATCCTTGAGTATAATAATTTGGAATCTATGCAAAATATTTCTACTACAGATAATAAGGAGGCTCTGCAAATATATGAAGGCATATTAAATACTGAAAAATATAGTGCTATGCTGGGCATTATAACTTTTCTACCCGGAACAAAGGATACTGCATTCAGCTTTACATATGCGGGAACAGGTAATTATACAGATATAAAAATGGAAAAAGACATTATATTAAAAAAATTAATAAGGAGTATTAAAAAATATGATAAATAAGAAAAAGACTTTTATCAAATGGGTATTTTTTTTCCTACTTATTTTAATGATCAGCGGATGTCAATCTGATAAAGAAACCAGTTTAAAAAATATAGAAGAATTAAAAAAAATAACAGTAACCTTAAAAGATAAAGCAGATATTACATATACTGTAACAATAGACTTAAAAAAACAAACAAAAACGCTATACAAATTTACCAAAAATACAGAAGAAACCACAGAAATTTTTCCCGTAAGTGATGACTTTTTACTATTTATTAAAGAAAACCTCTTGACGGAATTAACTAACTCCTCTAAAAATAACCAGTCCTCCGATACATTACCTGTATTATGGAGAATAGAGCTTAGAACAGAAGAAGAAAATTATCATATTAACGGATACGATGAATTTCCTTCCTATTGGGAAAAACTATTAAATTATATGGATATATCTCTTGATTCTCTATAATCGTCTATCCGTTACAAAGCTTGTTCTGGCAGGATTACCGTAACCTGTGTTCCCTTACCAGGCTCACTTTCTACCTGAATCTCCCCATGATGGATTTGCACGACATGCTTGACAATGGATAATCCAAGACCTGTTCCTCCGGCTGCTCTGGAATGACTTTTGTCCACCCTGTAAAACCGCTCAAAAATCCTTTCTTTGTCTTCTGCCGGAATACCGATACCAGTATCTTCCACAGAAATAATAATTTTAGGCATATCATTTGTCTCTTTCTTGTGAAACGTAATCCTAACATTCCCACCCTCATGATTATATTTAATTCCGTTATCACAAAGGTTGTATAAAACCTCCTCTATCATGGATGGTATTCCCTCCATCACAACATCCTCTCCTGCAATCTGAATGGATACATTCTTTTTTCTGCCCGAAAGACTTAACCGTTCGCTTATCTGTTTTGCAAGCTCTTTGGGATAAATTCTCTGTGCATGATAGGAAAAAGCCCCTTCATCTAATTTTGATAAAAATATGATATCATTTATAAGCTCTATCAACCTGCCTGCTTCTTCATAGATATTTCTTGCAAATCCAGGAATATCTTCCTCTTTTACAATCCCGTTCATGATGATCTCTGCCACACCCGATATAGAAGTCAGAGGCGTCTTTAATTCATGTGATACGTTGGAAGTAAATTCCCTTCTAAGCTGCTCTCTTTTCTCTTTCTCCGTTTCATCCAGAACAATGATAACTGCCCCTGCCACCTGTTTTTCCGGTACATTTCCCGTTGATACCAATATTTTTTCTGTCATACCATCTTCTTTGGTATCCTCCAGCAGAATTGGATTGGCAAGAATATGAAAAATACATCCTCTGGCTTTCAGTATTTTCTGATTTCTCCCGCCTCTTAATGCTTCCTCTAAAGCTTCCCCAAGCATCCCGCTCCTGTCGAAATCAGCCGCATGTTTTCCTGTATAATCTATGTCCCCAGGCGCCCCAAACAGCTCCAATACCGCCGGATTATAGGATAACACATTCCCCTTTTTATCCAATACAAGAAATCCCTCATTCATATGCTCTGTAAGAGCCTGAAATTTTGCCTGCTGATTCTTAAGATCTTCCATCTGCCGGTCGATCAGAATATTCTGTTTCCGTATCCTCCTTAGAAGAGGAACGAGTTCCTCGTATTCCTCATCCATTTCACCATACAATAAATCCATATTATTGATAGGTTCTACTATACTTTTTGCTGCCCGCTTAGACATAAAATAAGATAAAATGATGATCAGAAAAACCAAAAAAGCTGTCGGCTGAAGCATTGCCAGCACAATAGCCAATATTGTGTTATAAGCACTGGATATCCTGAGCACCGTACCGTCTGCTAACTCCACTGCATAATAGAGCGTCTGTTCATCTAATGTACCGGAATACCGCACGGTATACCCTTCTCCGTTCTCCAGTGCATTTTTTATCTCTTTTCTGTTTTTATGATTCTCCATACTTTTTGCATCTACATCTGAATCAAACAATACATCACCTGTTTTATCAATCCAGGTAACCCGTTTTTTATGTTCACCAGCTCCACTGGTTCTTTGCTTCATAAGCATATATCGGTTAAAATTGATGAGATATTCTTCCCCTGCATAATCAATACCATATGCAATATACTCCGCTTCTGTCTTAAGTTCTGCCTTTATCTGATGTTCAAAATAATCATATAAGATACCCACTATTATTAAATAAGAAACAAATAATGTTACCATGGACACCCAAAATGTATTTTTAAATATACGTTTTATCATAGCACCACCTGTTTTTGAAATGATGAAACCATATCAAAATAGTTTCTTTGTCATACAGGATTTCCCAGTTTATAACCAAATCCCCTGACTGTTTCGATCAGACTTCCTGCCTCCCCTAGTTTCTGCCTCAACGTCCTTATATGCACATCTACCGTCCTGCTTTCTCCATCAAAATCATATCCCCATATCGACTGCAATAACTGGTCTCTGGAAAATACCGTTCCCTGATTCTGAATCAATAAAGACAACAGTTCAAATTCTTTGTAAGTAAGAGTCCGAATTTCTTTCCCTCTGACTTTTACGATATGCTTGGAAATACATACATAAAGCATTGCCACTGTATAAATATCCCCTTTTTCTTCCTCCTGACTGCTTCTTCTTAATAATGCCCGGATTCTGGATATCAATTCCATCATGCTGAATGGTTTTGCTACGTAATCATCTGCTCCCGAATCCAGTCCCAGCACCTTATCGTATTCTGTTCCCTTTGCTGTCAGCAAGATAACTGGCAGCCGTTTTGTATCGTTACTGCTCCTAAGCTTTCTTAAAATCTCCATCCCGTCTTCTTCTGGAAGCATAATGTCCAACAATAACAAATCCGGTATCTGTTCCTCCATCCCTTTCCAGAATGCACCGGGGTGCTCAAAGCCTTCTGCTTCAAACCCCGTATTTTTCAATGTATATAATACAAAATTCCTAATACTGTCATCATCCTCTAATAAATATATCATACAGTCTCTCCTGCTATTTACCTGATTATGCAGAATAATTTATCTGCCATGTACAAAACCCAGATATTTTCATCATAAGCATATTGTATAATACTGGAAAGTATATTACAAACGATAGATTGTTAAATATACGTTAAATCATCTTTTTTTAATATTTTTACAAGTTCAGGGCTGACCCTTACTGAATTACCGACCTGCATACAGCCGCTATATACAAGTAAGCTTATACCTTGGATGCTTTATACACAAAAACGATGAGAAACACGCTTTGCGGGTTTCTTACGTTCGCAGACGGCGTCAAATCGGAATGCAGGTATCCAGCTTGGCATATGCCTTCCGGGCAAATAACAAGCGGTAAAATCCGCCTAAAAGATTTTACCGCTTTCCTATATTCTCTGCCATTTTCTGCAAAAGTGAATACTATATACCGTTTTCTGCCTGTTTTCAGGATAACTTATGCAGGTTTTTAAGTGATAGATCAAGAATAGGGGCTGAATGCGTCAGTGCACCAGAAGAAACATAATCCACCCCAATATCAATCAAATCCGCTGCATTTTCCTTCGTCACATTCCCAGAACACTCTGTCTCTGCTCTGCCATCGATCATCCGAACTGCCTCTTTCATGGTTTCTTTATCCATATTATCTAACATGATAATGTCGGCACCTGCTTCTACCGCCTCCCTCACCATATCAAGATTTTCAACCTCTACTTCTATCTTGCGCACAAACGGAGCATATTCTTTTGCCATCTTAACTGCCTTTGCAACACCTCCTGCTGCTCCGATATGATTGTCCTTTAACAAAATACCATCAGACAGATTAAAACGGTGATTATAACCGCCACCTACTTTCACTGCATATTTTTCAAATATACGCATATTGGGTGTGGTCTTTCTTGTATCTAAAAGCTTTGTCTTACTTCCCTCAAACAATATGGCAATAGAACGGGTATAAGTAGCAATCCCGCTCATTCTCTGTAAATAATTAAGAGCCGTTCGCTCTCCTTCTAACAAAACACGGATATCTCCCCGTATCTTTCCCAAATGCTGTCCGTTTTTTATTTGGTCTCCGTCCTGTACCTGCATTTCAAAAACCGTATTCTCATCTAACAATGCAAATACCCGCTGAAACACTTCCAATCCAGCTAACACACCATCCTGCTTACAGATCAGATCCACTTCCCCTAACTGACAGGAACTCATAACCGAATTTGTGGTAATATCCTCGCTGGTAATATCTTCCCTTAATGCCTGCAAAATAAGATGATCTACATTTAAATCCATTAACTCTCTCATGTATTCTTTTCCTCTCTGCTTTTTCGTGCTTCCTCTATTTTTTCTTTCACCCGGTTATGGTATTCTTGTGCATATTCCTGATATGGTTTATGGAGAACATGACCATTTTCGATTTTCTTCTCAAAATAACTTCCGTATTCTTCCCACCTAACCGGTTCATATTGTTTTCCAATCTTATAAGCCGCCCTTTTTGCCCAGACAAGACTTTCCAATAAAGAATTGCTTGCCAGACGGTTTGCACCATGCACCCCGTTACACGCGGTTTCTCCTGCGGCAAATAACCGTTCCATCGACGTCCTGCCATCAGCATCTACCTTTACACCTCCCATAAAATAGTGCTGTGCCGGAACGACTGGAACAGGCTCCTTTGTAATATCATAACCCTCTTCCAAGCACCGTTTATATATGTTGGGAAATCTTTTGATAATATCCTGTGCCGGCATATTTCCCAGTGAAAGAAGCACATAATCCGTACCGTCCTTCTCCATCTGCTCTTTAATCCGTTTTGTCAGTATATCCCTTGGAAGCAATTCATCTACAAACCGTTCCCCATTCTTATCCAGCAAAACAGCTCCTTCTCCCCTGACAGATTCTGAAATCAGAAATCTTTTTCCCGGCTTTTTAGAATATAACGTTGTTGGATGAATCTGTACATAATCTACATTTAATAAATCAATCCCATGATTTAAGGAAATTGCCAATGCATCTCCTGTCAAATGTCTGAAATTAGTAGAATGCTTATACAATCCGCCAATCCCTCCACAGGTCCATACAGTATAATCACTAAATATCTCTGTAACGGTTCCGTCTTCTAATTCTGCCACAATACCATAACAAATATTTTCTTTTTCCAATATATCTATCATAGTTGTATGGGAAAATATCGTAATATTCGGACGTTTTTGTACCTGCATGAGCAGCTTCTCCGTAATCTCTTTTCCCGTCAGATCCTCGTGATATAAAATTCTGGAGGCTGTATGCCCTCCTTCTCTCGTAAACAGAAACTCTCCGTACTTTCTCTCAAAATCTACGCCAAAATCCACTAATTCTCTTATAATGTCCTGAGAAGACCGAATCATAATCTCAACAGATTCCCTGTTATTCTCATAATGTCCTGCCCGTATGGTATCTTCAAAATAAACAGCATAATCATCTTCATTTTTCAACACGCATATGCCGCCCTGGGCAAGATAAGAATCACTTTCTTCCAAATCTGCTTTTGTGATCATCACAATCTGTTTATCTTCGGGTAAATGCAGTGCCGCAAACAATCCTGCTACACCGGTTCCCACAATCATAATATCATATTGTTTTTTCATCTTAAGTCCTCTTAATACACATAATCCTCCACAAAGGATTACCTGTTTCCTAATTCCAGCATGCGATTTAGTGAATGATTTGCCCCCTTGCACACTTCATCACTTACATTCACCTCATAGTCCATATCCTGCAATGCTTTCAGCACCTTATCCACTGTAATCTTCTTCATATCCTCACAAATCATATGTCCGCCTGCCGGATAAAACATTTTATCAGGATTCTTCTTCTTCAGTTCGTAGAAAACACCCTTTTCCGTACCGATAATGAACTCTTTGTTATCGGAAGCTGTTGCATACTCAATGATTCCACTGGTAGACCCTATGTAATCTGCCAAGGCAAGTACATTGCTCTGACATTCTGGATGTACCAGAAATTCTGCCTTAGGATATCTTCTCTTTGCGGCAGTCACTTCCTCCACCGTCAATTGATGATGGATCGGACAAAATCCGTCATTAAAGATAAAATGCTTTTCCGATACCTGTTCGGCTACATATCTGCCAAGATTCCCATCCGGAATAAAAAATATATTCCTGTTTGGCAATGCTTTAACAATCTTTACTGCATTTGCAGAAGTAACACAAACATCTGCATGTACTTTTAACTCTGCTGTAGAATTGATATAACAAACCACTGCTACATCCTCATACTGTGCCCTGATCTGTTTAATCTTATCCACTGCCGCCATATGTGCCATCGGACAATCAGCCGTTTCATCCGGCATGATAACTGTTTTTTCGGGATTCAAAATCTTAGCACTTTCTCCCATAAAAGAAACACCACAAAACACGACCATATCTGCTTTAAGATCTACCGCCACCTTGCTAAGATAAAAGGAATCTCCAATATAATCTGCAATTTCCTGCACTTCATCAGGTACATAGTAATGTGCTAAAATCACCGCATTCTTTTCTTTTTTTAATTCTAAAATCCTGGCTTTTTTATCCATATATTCTCCTATTTCCTGCCATAAACAGAAAATCTTGTATTATTTTATCTCATAGTGATAAAATCCTTAATCTTCCTGTTCTGACATATCCAGATCCATACCGGTGTCATTAAAATTATCATAGAGAACCTGACCCATGTTAAAGTCATAGGCATCTACATTTCCGTATACCTTACGGACTTCTTCCTCCAGTTCTTCTTTAATTGGCATAAGAGTCTCAACCGGAATATCAAGCATCATGGAAACCTCTTCCACATCGATTTTTCCTTTTAACATCCTCTTTGCCGCATCCAATTTTGCCTTATCAGTGTTATTCATGTCAAACACCTCTTTCTATATGATCTAACCATTCTTCATTCATTGCGATCACCTGTTCCATAGATGCCCTGCCTGGTGCCCCGATAGTTTCCCTTTTCTCCACACAGGTTTTTAAACTGATGGCATCGTAGATATCCTCTTCAAATACAGGAGAAATCCTTTTATATTCCTCTATAGTCATGTCATCCAGAGAAATCTTTTTTTCAATACAGTATAACACCAGCTGTCCGACAATTCCGTGGGCATCTCTAAACGGAACCCCGTGATTCACGAGGTAGTCTGCTGCATCAGTAGCATTGGTAAACCCGTTTTTGGCACTGCACTCCATCACGTCTTTATTAACTGTCATTGTTTTGATCATACCTGTAAACAGAGCAAGACATCCTTTTACGGTATCAATGGCATCAAAGGTAAATTCCTTATCCTCCTGCATGTCCTTATTATAAGCAAGGGGAATCCCCTTCATAGTAGTGAGAATCTGCATCAGAGCACCATAAACACGCCCTGTTTTCCCCCTTACTAATTCTGCAATATCCGGATTCTTCTTCTGTGGCATAATAGAACTACCTGTACTATAGGCATCATCTAACTCCACAAAACGGTATTCGTTGGAATTCCATATGATAATCTCTTCCGAAAACCGACTTAAATGCATCATGATCGTAGACATTGCACCAAGCAGTTCAATCACATAATCTCTATCGGAAACTGAATCCATACTGTTAAGCGTCGGTCCTTTAAATCCTAATAATTCGGCTGTCATATTCCGGTCAAGGGGATATGTCGTTCCCGCTAGTGCCCCTGATCCCAGCGGACAGTAATTCATCCTATCATAAATATCACAGAGCCTGCCATAGTCTCTTTTGAACATCTCCATATATGCGCCAAAATGATGTGCCAGAGTAATCGGCTGTGCTTTCTGCAAATGAGTAAATCCCGGCATAAAAGTATCCACATGCTCTTTCATCAAATCCTGAAGCACCAAAAGTAAATCCTTCACCAGACCCTTCAGATTCACGATTTCTTTTCTTGTATAAAGCTTCATATCAAGTGCTACCTGATCATTTCTGGAACGCCCCGTATGAAGTTTCTTTCCGGCATCACCAATACGCTCAATCAGATTGGCTTCTACAAAACTATGAATATCCTCATATTCTGAAGAAATCTCCAATTCCCCGCTCTCCACATCGGCAAGGATTCCTTCAATTCCCTTAAGAATCTTGTCCCTTTCTTCCTCTGTAATAATCCCCGATGCAGCGAGCATCTTTACATGTGCCATACTGCCTTCCATATCCTCCCTGTAAAACTTCCGGTCAAATGATATAGAAGCATTAAAATTGTATACTAACTGATCCGTTTCTTTTGTAAAACGACCGCCCCAAAGCTGTGCCATAAACTTATCCTCTTTTCTTAATATTTAAAAAGTATCCTCTTTCCACACCCAAACACACTTATTTCATTCTACAACAATTTAATATGGGTGGCAAGTGCTATTCCAATTCGATTTAAAAATACTTGTTACCGCCCGGCTTATATATCCGGTACATAATATAAAGAAATTATCCTTATGCCAAATCTATGTTTTGAGTAATATATTTTCCGTAAGAAAAAGAGCCTGTCCCGCTATCATATACAAAACCAGCGTGACAGACTCCTCCTTTTTCATCTATTTCTTTGTTGCCTGGATTTCCAAAATTACTTCCTCTAAAATTGCTGCCGCCTTATCACAGTCCTCTTTCGTGATAATAAGCGGAGGAACCATACGGATAATGCGGTCGGAAGTTGCCGTAACAAGCAGTTTCTTCTCCATTGCCTTCACCTTTACCTGAACTGCATCTATATCCTCTAATTCCATACCTACTAACAGACCAAGACCTCGTACCTCTTTAACATGAGGCAGATTTTTCAGCTGCTCCATAAAATAACTGCCCATCTCCTGTGCATTTTTCGCCAGATTCCGCTCTAAAAGCTCCGTAATCTGGGCATAAGAAGCCGCACAGCAGACCGGATTTCCAGAATAAGTACTTCCGTGAGAGCCAGGATTTAAAGCATTGGCACACTTTTGTGTTGCAGCAAGTGCTCCAATGGGGAGTCCTCCTCCCATTGCTTTTGCCATGGTAACGGCATCCGGTTTTACGCCATAATGCATAAATGCCATAGTTTCACCGCATCGACACCAGCCTGTCTGTACTTCATCAAATAACAGCAGCATTCCCCGTTCATCACAAAGTTTACGAAGTCCCTGTAAAAATTCTTTTGTTGCGGGATATACGCCGCCTTCTCCCTGAACCGGTTCCACCATAATCGCAATCGTATTCTCGGTACATGCCGCCTGAAAACTTTCCAGATCATTATATTCCGCATAATCAAATCCCGGCAGCATTGGCTTAAATCCAATCTGACAGCCATTGTCGGGCTGTCCGGTAGCGCTCATGGCTCCATATGTTCTTCCATGAAAACTCTTCCTTGCTGTCACAATGTGATAATGATCCTCTCCAAAATGTTCTATGCCGTATTTACGTGCCATTTTGATCATAGCCTCATTGGCTTCCGTTCCTGAATTCTGAAAAAATATGCGATCCATTCCAATGGTCTCACAAATCAGTTTTGCCAGTAACGCCTGCGGAACCGAATATGGATAAAGGCTGGTATGCATAACCTGCCCTGCCTGTTCTCTAATCGCTGCCACTACTCTTTCATTACAGTTACCCGTTGAATTCACAGCAATCCCTGCATAAAAATCCAGATATTCATCCCCATCCATATCTTTTACAAGTACTCCTTTTGCCTCTTCTGCCACAATAGGAAAACGATATCCGATATTTAGCATATATTGATCTGACATTTCAATGATATTCTGTTTTGTAAGTCCATAATCTTTCGCTTTCATAATATTCCCTCTTTCACCTGCAATATATTAGGAAAATGAATTCCTTTCCCGTATAACCTCTTATTTTACTACTGATTCTAAATTTGTCAACAAAAAACGAATAAATATAATATATTATTGCATATTTATTCTTCTCCTTTTCGCAAGTCCACTTCTAAACGGTTATACGGAATTTCTATCTGATTGGCATCAAAGGAAGCCTTTATCTTCTCCCGTAAATCCCATGTAGTACTCCAGAAATCCTCTGTTTTCACCCATGCCCGGATTCCCAAAGTCATTCCGCTGTCATCAAACGAATCTATAAATACATCTTTGGGTTCATCTGCCAAAATCCTGTCATCCGCTCCAAGAAGCCCCAAAACAATCTCTTTTATTTTCTGAATATCACTGTTATATGCGATAGAAATCTTGACTTCTATTTTACGCTTCACCTCATTGGTAAGATTTACAAGGCTGTTATCTGCCAAAATACCATTCGGAATCACTACAATTCTATTATCATGGGTTCGCAAACGGGTATAAAAAATATCAATCGAAACTACCGTTCCTTCATTATTCTTATTATTTTCAATAATGTAATCCCCCAGTCCAAAAGGTTTTAACAAAAGAATCAGCACACCGCCTGCAAGATTGGAAAGTGCCCCTTGCAGGGCAAGACCAATCGCCAAAGAGGCTGTTCCTAATATAGTGACAAAACTGGTCACTTCGAATCCAACGATCGTTGCAGCAGTAATCAACACCAGTGTGTACCCTAATACCCTGATCATCGAAAGCAAAAAACCTGATACAGAAGCTTCCATTTTGGACTTTTCAAAAGAACGCCGTAAAATCTTAATCAGCACACTCACAATTTTTATCCCGACTGCGATAAATAAAACTGCCACCAAAACACTGCCGGATTTACCAATCAGCCAGTTTATCAATTCATCCAGTGTCTGTTTAACTAACCCGGCAGATTCTTCTGCATTTTTGGCGGCCTGTTCCACTATCTGATTATCAATCGTTTCCAATAACATACTTCTATCCCTTTCCTTAACACAATCTAAAACAGTAAGGGGCTGTCGCATTAAGAAAAATATTCTCTTTTGCTACAACCCCTGTTTTTTAGTTTTTCTTATTTTTGGATTCTGTATTAACTTCTTTTTTTCCCGTTGGTTTTGTCGCCTTTTTTTTCTTCGAATTACTTTCTGTACCACTTTTTGCAAGCTTAAAAATACTCATGGAAAGCGGCGCCAGACCAATGGTGATAGAATTGCTTCTCCCATCACAAGAACTCCTTTTGCTTGCCCGCATAACAGAATTCTTACTTCCGTCACCACCAAATTTCACATTATCACTGCAAAAAATCTCCTTATAGCTGCCTGCAAATGGTACACCTACCTTATACTTATCGTATAAAACCGGGGTAAAATTACAGACAATTAATAAGGTATCCTCTTTTTTTGCCGTTTTTCTTAAAAAGGATACGATACTCTCATTCGCGGCATTTGCATTTACCCATTCAAATCCTACTGCATTATTATCAAGTGCATATAAGGCAGGTTCCTTTTTATATAGATGATTCAGCGCCTTCACATAATCCCTTAATATGGTATGTGCATCGAATTCTAATAAATTCCAGTCAATCTCTGCCGCCTCATTGAATTCTTTAAACTGTGCAAACTCCTGACCCATAAATAAAAGCTTTTTCCCTGGGTGCATCATCATATATCCATAAAGAAGCCGGAGATTCGAAAACTTTTCTTCATATCCGCCGGGCATCTGGTCTACAATGGAACCCTTTCCTCCCACGACTTCTGTATGCGAAAACTCCAGAATATACTTCTCATCATAGGCATTTGTCAGGCTGTTGGTCAGCTTCTTATGTTCATACTTACGGTATAACGGATCCAATGCCATATAAGATAATAAATCTTTCATCCAGGACATATTAAACCGATAATCAAATCCCATGCCTCCATTATCCACTTCTTCCGTTAACATGGGCCACCCGGATTCTTCTTCCACAATCATCATGCAATTGGGAAACCTTTCTTTAATAATGGTGTTCAATTCTTTTAAAAATCCAATGGCATCCAGATTCTCATTCCCTCCATATTGATTGGGAATCCAGCAGCCATACGGCTTTCCGTAATCTAAATATAGCATAGATGCAACACTATCAATCCTAAGACCATCCAGATGATACTTTCCAATCCAGTAAACAGCGTTGGATATCAGATAATTTTTAACCTCATTTCTCCCATAATCAAAAATATATGTTCCCCACCTTGAATTCTCGCTTCTTCTTGAATCCTGTGGTTCATACAAAGGCTCTCCGTCATATCTCGCAATTCCGCTTCCACTCATGGGAAACTGACTGGGCACCCAGTCGCAAATAACACCAATTCCTTTGCTATGCATATAATCTACAAAATACATAAAATCAGTCGGCTCCCCATAACGTGAAGTCGGTGCATAAAAACCTGTGGTCTGATATCCCAAGGTTCCATCCTGTTCATGTTCCATGATAGGCATCAGTTCTACATGGGTATAACCCATATCTGCCACATAGTCTGCAAGTTCTTTTGCAATCTCACGGTAAGAGAAAAACTCCCTGCCGTCCTTTGGTCTTTTAAAAGAACCTAAATGCACTTCATAGATATTCATTGGCATTTCATTCTTTACAAGTGCCTGTTTTTCAAAATAAGCAGAGTCATTCCACTCATAAGACAAATCTGCTATTCTGGAAGCATTTGCAGGTCGTAATTCAGCATAATTGGCATAGGGATCCGGCTTCATAAAAGTATCCCCAGAGCGGGTCTGTATCTCATATTTGTATATCTCCCCATCAGCAATACCCGGAATAAACAACTCAAATATACCGGAATATTCAATCCTGCGCATCATATGTACTCTGCCATTCCAGCCGTTAAAATTACCTACAACGGATACCCTTACTGCCCGGGGGGCCCATACTGCAAATAACACTCCTTTTACCCCATCCAGCATACAGGGGTGTGCACCTAATTTTTCATATATCTCATAATGAATACCATCATTAAATTTACTAATGTCAATGGGATCAATTACTGGTTCAAAAGCATAGGGATCAATTACAGTCCTTTTCTTTCCATCAGGAAATCGTACTTCAAAATAATAAACAAAACTTTGTCTGTCAGGTACTTTAACTGAAAAAAAACCATTCACTCTGTCACTGATCAGTTTGTATCTGGTCTTTGTATTCTTACAAACAGCTGTAACTGACTTTGCCCCCGGAAAATATGCATTAATAAAAACTCCATCTGTTGTCTCATGCATTCCTAAAATATGATGTGGATTATCATGACGACCTGCTGCTAATGTCTCCACCTCTGTCCAGTTAATTGCAAATACCAGTTTCTTATTGGCCATGCTTTCCTCCTCACGAAAAAACGACGCTCCAAAAAGCGTCGTTATATTCTACTCGCCTCTTAACTGTTTTACTACACGCTTAATCGACTCGTTAAACTCTTCTTCTGAAGAATTTTCAAACACAATGAGCTCCTTAATATTATCCGGCTGGTTAAAATTACAGCTTGCTATATATTCCTCCCAATGCTCCAGCTTCCAGGTATCTCTATCCGAATTCCTCTTAATCATTCTTTCCCTGCATACTTCCACTCTGGTATTCACCCAGATAACGACAAGTTCTGCTCCATGCTTTGCCAGCTTCTCTCTTAAAGAATCCAGATATGCATCATCACGAATCTCATCTGAAAACGGAGCATTAATCAGAACCGTATCATTATAATCAAGTGCTTCCATTGCTAAATCTAAAACACAATAATATTCATAGTCACGAATCTCCCTCTGGAAGAAATCAGAAGAACGATTATATTCTTCTCCAGCCACCTTAAATATCTGTTTTGATAGTACAATAAGCGTGTCTTTATCCAAATATACGCAATTAGTTAGCGCCTTAGCGAGCTGCTTCGAAATAAAGGTCTTACCACATGCAGGTGGTGACGTAACTAATATTAAATGTTTCATGTATATATGCCTCCTTTATGCCATCCGGCTTAAAATCTTCCTTTGTACTTTTGTACAACAATTAAACCAAATTATAGCATATTTTATGAGGATTGACAACGCATTTACTGCTAAATATCCAAATAATTTTTCATACTCTTCAGTGCGGATTTTTCAAGGCGTGATACCTGTGCCTGAGAAATCGCAATTTCGTTTGCCACCTCTGTCTGGGTTTTTCCTTCAAAAAAGCGAAGCCTTATAATATTATATTCTCTGTCGGATAGTTTTTTCATTGCTTCTTTTAAAGATATATCCTCCACCCAGTTATCCTCTTTATTTTTCTTATCGCTTACCTGATCCATAATATATAAGGTGTCTCCACCCTCCTGATACACCGGATCAAACAAAGAAACCGGAGTTGCAATAGCATCCAGAGCCATTACTACCGTCTCTTTGTCCATTTCAATTGCTCTCGCAACCTCATCAATCGTCGGTTCCCGATCCTCTTCTTTTAGAATTCTCTCTTTCGCATAGATTGCCTTATATGCTATATCCCGTAAAGAACGGGAAACCCTTATTGCATTATTATCCCTTAAATACCGTCTGCATTCTCCTATGATCATAGGTACAGCATATGTGGAAAATCTGACATTCAGACTTCTGTCAAAATTATCGATTGCCTTCATAAGTCCGATACAGCCTACCTGAAATAAATCATCTGCATTTTCATTAGATGCTGCAAAACGCTGAATTACACTTAATACCAGTCTCAGATTACCCTTAATCAGCTTTTCCCTTGCCTGTTTATCTCCCTGCTCTATCTGAATAAATAATTCATTTTTTTCATCATTGGTAAGAAGTGGTAATTTTGCAGTATTTACTCCGCAAATAACGACTTTATTAAGTGCCATGTCACGTCCTCCTTAACTGTTATATAGTTAAGGATTTACAAATGAAACACTCTTTATACAAGACAAATACCGTTAAATTTTTCCACGATTATACCATTTTGGTCCTAAGAACCAATTCTCAACATCTCTTTTTTTAACCTTTTCATAATCTTTTTTTCCAGTCTTGAAATATAAGACTGTGATATACCAAGTAAATCCGCCACCTCCTTTTGTGTCAACTCCTCACCTTTCTCATTGTTAAGACCAAATCTTAGGTCAATAATCTTCTTTTCCCTGTCTGATAATATATTCATAGCCTTTTTCAATAACTCTTTATCTACTTCCTCTTCCAGATCCCGATATATCAAATCTTCCTCCGTACCCAGAATATCAGAGAGCAGCAGTTCATTCCCATCCCAATCCACATTTAGCGGTTCATCAATGGATACCTCCATTTTTGTTTTTGCACTCCTTCTTAAGTACATTAAAATCTCATTTTCTATACAACGGGAAGCATATGTCGCAAGTTTAATCTTTTTATCCATCTTAAAGGTATTGATCGCTTTAATCAGACCAATTGTTCCAATGGATATTAAATCCTCTACACCGACTCCCGTATTATCAAATTTTTTGGCAATATACACTACAAGCCTTAAATTTCTTTCGATCAAAATGCTTTTTACTTCCGTATCATCTAACGTCCCAAGCTTTTCTAAAAGCTTCCGCTCTTCTTCCGGTTCCAGCGGAGGCGGCAGAATATCCGCTCCTCCTATGTAATGTATCTCCTTTTTTGGCATAAAAAACATACTCGCCACATTTTTCATCATGGTAAGCTTAAATTTATCATTACTGACTATGTTCACCATACAATCCTCCAAATAACGTTAGATGCACTCAAAATGCAGCAGTCCCTGATACTCTTTTCCCTCAAACAAATCAGCCGAACCAATTGCAACCGGCTGTTTCACTAACACTTGCCCATTTTTTTTCAGAACAATCTCTTCTATTATCAGGCAAAGAAGCTTTCCTGAAGGATTTCCCACACTCTGATATGCTATCTCATGAAAACAAACCCTCTTTTGTATATCAAGAACTATCTGTTTCTTATAATTTATATATCCTTTTTTCTTATATTCCTCTATAAATTCTTTTTCTTCCTCCGTCAGACATTTCCCGACAAAGCTTTCAGAAAGCAGAATAACAGGTTTTGAAAATAACGGATCCCATAACATATTTCCAGTATCCATATATACGTAGTCCATCGCCTCTCTCATGCCATGCCTTATCTGGATCAAATAAATATGCTTTCCTTTATGTAACATTTTTTGCAGAAACCGTATCATATAAAAACAGCCTGCTGCTCCTCCTGCAAATAAAAACATCCATATACATAATGAGACCGACGTAATACCTGTCATGTATTTTAGATAGTTTATCATACCGCCCAGAAGAATCATAATAGTGGTGGAAAGAAACCATTTTTTAACCAATCCTCCCTTTTTTCTGCCAAGAGAAATGGCGACGGCTCCCATACTGATTCCTGTGCAAAGAATGATCCCCGTTTTTCCCGTCAAAAGATACGGACGAAAAATAAACGGAAGAAGCGAGACAGCACCAAATAACGCCCCGGCTATCACTCTCCAGTATACGATTTTTTGTTTCATGATAATTCCAGTCAAAAACAAAACAAAAAAATCTACTATGAAATTAACGAAAAAAATGATGTCCAGATAGACTATTATCTGCAATATATGCCTCCTGCTTCTTTATAAAAAAGTATAGTCTGCCTTCTACTCAAAAAAAGTCGAAATACATTGCCTGCAACCGCAAATCTCCAGACATTATGCACTCCGGTCACAAGAAAAAAGAACAATAAACAGGTATGTCCTATTTACTGTCCTTTGTATCTTAAATGATTCTATCCAATTTTTATCTTCTCTTTAAAAACTCTGGAATCTTAATCGTTCCGTCTGCTTCCTGCTTAGGCGTCTGCGGTCTTGCGGTTGTCACCGGTGTTGCCTGTGTCGTATTATTCGCTGCACTTCCCTGTGTACCATTCAGGAAAGAAGGCTTTGCCGCTGTTTTAGGCTGGGGCGTTGCCATAGGCTGTCCCACATAAGTCGGTGATGCCTGTCCTGCATTCAGTCCCGTCTGTACACTTTCAGATGCTGGTGCTGACTGTACCGGACGATACGGCTGCTGAGCTGCCGGCTGTGCTGATGCTGTAGCAGTAGGTTGTACCGGTGCTGAAACCGGTGTCGGCTGTACTGGTGCTGAAACCGGTGTCGGTTTTGCAAAAGAAGCCATGGCAGGTTGTCCAAAACTGCCGTAAGTACTCTTTCTGGCTGCCTGCTCAATACCGGTTGCAATAATTGTAATGCTTACTTCATCCCCTAATGTCTCATTATCGACTGTACCAAATATAATATTTACATCTTCTCCGGCAGCTTCCGTCAGATAATTAACAGCATCATACGCCTCTATCATGCCGATATTACCTGCAAAATTAATGATAATATCTGTTGCACCGGAAACTGTTGTCTCTAACAATGGAGATTCCATAGCCTGTTTAATCGCTTCAACTGCTTTATCCTCTCCACTTCCGCGTCCGATACCAATATGTGCAATTCCTTTATCACGCATTACAGACTGGATATCCGCAAAGTCAAGATTGATAATGCCCGGACTCTGAATCAAATCCGTAACACCCTGAACGCCCTGCTGCAATACTTCATCAGCCTTCTTAAGTGCATCCGGAATGGTTGTCCGCTTATCACAAATCTGTAATAACTTATCATTTGGAACAACAATCAATGTATCCACATTCACTTTTAATCTGTCGATACCTGCGATTGCATTATTCATACGAGGCTTACCTTCAAATGAAAACGGCTTTGTAACAACACCAACTGTCAAAATTCCAAGATTTTTGGCAATTTCAGCAACAACAGGAGCAGCACCGGTTCCTGTTCCCCCACCCATACCACAGGTAACAAATACCATATCAGCATCTTTTACCAGTTCGGTAATCTCTTCTCTATTCTCCTCTATTGCTCCTGCACCAACTTCAGGCTTAGCTCCTGCACCAAGTCCCTTTGTCAGTTTTTCGCCAATCTGAATCTTTGTCGGTGCCTTAGATGTTGCTAACACCTGTTTATCTGTATTAATGGCAACTAAGTCCACCCCATTGATGTTCTCGTCCACCATTCTATTAACTGCATTGTTACCAGCTCCACCTACACCAATTACCAAAATCTTAGCAGGTCCTTTTTCTTCGAATGTTTTTATTTCAAGCAAGGTAATTTCCTCCTTATTTAAATTTTCCTTAATTATTAGTAAACATATATATAATACTGTTTTTCGGTAAAATAATCAACCCTCTATTTTATGAATATTTTTAAAATATGCATATTTTTTCATATTCTGAAGAAGATAATCGCCGTTTTTATTCTGTACTCGTCTTAAAAGATGCTTTTCCAGATGCGGAATTAAAATCTCTCATATTCAAAGTTCCCTTCTTTCCCTCCAATCCTTGTAATATCTTATTTAAATCGACCAGCTGTTCCTCCAGATCACTCCCGTCACCAAGTTCAATCCGGATAGAATGGTAACCCATTACAATTTCGCCTTCGGAGGTAAATTTAATGGAATCGATTTTTAATTCATATTTATTAATCAATTGTGTCAGCTTCAAAATTATTTTGAATCTGTCCTCATCTTTAATAGGAAGCTTTTCATGCAGCTCCATACTTTCGAACGACATTCCAGTTATGCATGGTGCATCATCCAGCTTTGTCTGGGATATCTCCAGTACATATCCATCCTGATCAAAATACACATATGCATTCATATATTCAATACAACCGGCCATTGCTTTTTCGTAAACCGTCACGGTAACTTTGTGTGCACTGACATATTCAATATCCAATTTTGCAATAAACGGAATATCTTCAATTGGATGAATTTTATTTTTAAGCATCAAAAGCACTGTATTATCAATGTACCCTTTGGCAAATACAAAATCCTTTATCTCTTCCTTATTATAATGCTTATTTCCTGTCACTTCGATGCTGTCGATTCGAAAACAGGTAAACAGGACAACAATAAAAACCACCAGAAAGAGAAAAATAAAAGCAACTGCCATACCCTTTCGTTTTTTCTTAAATTGTATTACATTATCTTCCCTGTTTCTCATTTTACACCTTTATACATAAGCAATATCCACTCCTAAACAGTGCAGGTCCCTTACAATGTCCTCATACCCGCGCTCTATATAGGAAATATCCGTTATTGTTGTATATCCTTTACTAATTAGTCCGGCAACCACAAGTGCTGCCCCCTGTCTTAAATCTGTTGCTTTCACTGTATGTCCCTGAAGCTTTATATTTCCCTTTATCAATGCCTTTTGTTCCTTTACCTGAATTCTGGCATTCAGTTTTTCCAATTCCTTTACAATCGCAAAACGGTTCTCAAATACCGTTTCCGTCACACTGCTGTCCTGCACTGCTTTTGCCAGAACAGTCAGCAATACCGGCTGTAAGTCCGTTGGAAACTCGGGATAAATTCCTGTCTCAAAGTCACCTGCTGCTACTTTCCCCAGAGACTGAATACTCAGATATCTATCAAATTTTATTACATTGACCCCCAACTTGGATGCCGCCTGAATAATATTTTTCAAATAGTGAATATCTTCTATTCCTGTCATTTTGATATCACTGGGAACTGCTGCTGCCATAAGCAGATAAGTACCTGCGACTATTCTGTCATATACATTGTGATAATCAGAAGAAACCAGTTCATTTGTTCCCTTTATAATCAGCACATCTGTTCCGATACCTTCTATCAGAGCACCCATAGATACCAGATAATTACAAAGCTCGATAATCTCAGGCTCTTTTGCCGCTCCCCGCAATATAGTTCTTCCTTTTGCCCCTACTGCTGCCATAAGCAGGTTCTCTGTTGCACCAACACTCGGAAAACGCAGATGATATTCACACCCTTGAAGATAAAAGGTTTCACAGGATAAGATTTCCTTATGCAGATTTACATCTACATTCATTTTCACTAATCCTTCTAAATGAATATCAATCGGTCTAAGACCAATCGCACAGCCGCCTGGCATACCAAGTTCTGCCTTATGCCACCTTGCCAGCATTGACCCTAGCAGCAAAACAGAAGATCTGAGTCTCTTCGTCAGAGAATATGGTAACGGCTCATAGGAAGCTTCCCTGGTGTCAATCGTTAAAGTATGGTCTGCCAGACTGGTCTTAACATGAAGACACTCTAACAGCCTGCACATCACCTGTACATCTTCTATCATAGGACAGTTATAAATCACTGATATCCCGGAAGTAAGTAACGTTGCCGCCATAACGGGTAAAACCGTATTTTTGGAACCTTGTATTTCAATTGTTCCCTTTAATTCTCCGGCTTCTTTCACACTAATCGCTTTCAAGGAACTCACATCCAATCCCTGCCATATATATTATAATATGCCAATAGAAAGAATTATGTGATTCCAAATCATCAGTATTCTTTTGGAATTCTTATCTGTCTGGCCACAGAGAGTACCAGACCCATTTCTATCAAAAGTCCACAGAGTGCCGTTCCTCCATAACTGATAAACGGCAGCGGAACCCCTGTAGGCGGAATGGAATTTGTTACAACTGCGATATTGACAAGCACTTGAACTGCAATATGCGTGATAACACCTACTACTATCAATGCACCAAATAAATCCGGAGCACTCATGGCAATCATAACACAACGCCATATCAGCAATACAAAAATCGCCACTACACATGCGGCACCAAACAATCCCAGTTCTTCACAAATCACCGAAAAGATCATATCATTATGGGACTCAGGAATGAATCCCAGCTTCTGGATACTCTGTCCTAACCCCTTTCCAAAAATACCACCGGAACCAATCGCATATAATGACTGTAATGTCTGATAACCTTTTTCATATTTTTCGGGGGCCAGCCATATTTTAATACGCTCCACCCTGTAAGATGCAATCATAAGGAAAAATACCATGATAATTACAACCACAATGCCCATCATTAAAAATTGCTTTACCTTCGGACTGGTAACAAATACGATCATCAATGTAATTGCCGCACATATAATACCGGTACTTAAATTTTCTTTTGCAATCAAAGCAACTGCGACCATGGGAAGCACCATAACCTTAGCCATAATTTTGAAGTCTCCGATTCTCGCTGCCCGAATCGTCGCCATATGTGACGTAAATATAATGATCACGATTTTGGCCACCTCAGATGGCTGGAACTGCAAAGGACCAACCTGAATCCATCTTACTGCACCGTGAGAAGCCGCTCCAAGAATCAGCACCAGCACCAACAGTCCGATCACACCATACATCATGAGCAAAGACCATTTCTTCCACCAGTGATAATCTATTCTTGCTACCAGCAGCATTACCGCAATCCCTAAAAGAGCAAAAGCTCCCTGTCTTTTTAGATAATACGTGGCACTCTGCTGTTTTAATTCTGCCGTATAAGAACTGGTACTAAATACCATGACCAGACCAAACGCCACTAAAAACAAAATAATAAATAGCAGGGAATAATCAAAATAATTACTCTTTACACGTGCAGACGAACTTCTTTTCCGTATTCGCTTGTTAGCATTCCCAGGCTTTCTTCCCGCCATAAACTATGCTCCTAACTTATTTACATATTCTTTAAACATATTTCCACGCTGTTCATAATTATCAAACATTCCCCAGCTTGCACATGCCGGAGACAATAAAACTGCTTCTCCCGGTGCCGCTTCTTTTGCACAAACGCCAACCGCCTCCTCCAAAGTATCCACAATAACTACGTTTTCGAACCCCAGTTTCTTTGCTGTATCTGCTATCATCCTGGCTGTCTGGCCAAGCAGCACAAGCTTTTTCACCTTGCCGCCAAAAGACTCGATCCATCCATCAAACGCAACACCTTTATCGTATCCCCCACCAATCAAAACCGTTTTACGATTCATTGCCTGTACTGCTTTTATCGCTGCATCCGGATTCGTTCCCTTGGAATCATTATAATATGTAACACCATTTACTTCTCTCACAAATTCAATCCTGTGTTCTACACCTTTAAAAGTCTTTAATACATCTGTGATGTCCTTTAACGGTATTCCCATATAATAAGCCACAGCAATACCCGCCATATAATTTTCGATATTATGGGCTCCAAGCAGTATTAAATCTCTTGTATCAATTATCTTCGTCTCGCACCCCGCCTCCCGAAGTACAATAGTTTCCCCTTTTAAGCAGATTCCCTCTTCTATACTATGTAAACGGCTGAAAAATATAACCTTTGCTTTCACTCTTTCATCTTCTGCCATCTGTCTTGTAACCGGATCATCATAATTTAATATAAGATAATCCTGTTCTGTCTGATTTGTGCATATATCAAGCTTAACAGATGCATAGTTTTCCATTGTATAATGTCTGTCTAAATGATCCGGTGTCACATTAAGAACCGCACTGACATGCGGTTTAAAATCCACGATAGTCTCCAGCTGGAAAGAGGAAACCTCTGCAACTGTATAAGACTCTCTATTCATCTTAAGTACTACTTCCGTATATGGAATTCCTATATTGCCTACGGTAAAACTATTAGAACTATACGCTGAAAATATTTCTCCCACAAGAGATGTTGTCGTCGTTTTTCCATTAGTACCTGTAATAGCTGCCAGTTTTCCGTCTCCGACCTGATAAGCCAGTTCAATCTCACTCCAGATCGGAATCTTCCGCTCCCTCACCGCATTAGCTATATCAGAATCCGACGGTATGCCCGGACTTATGACCATCAAACCAATATCATCTAAGATACTATCATTTATATCACCCAGAACAACCCTGATATCCTTCCGTTCTTTAAATTGTGATAAAAGCTTTTCTACATCCAATGCTGCATTATCGTCATAAAATATAATCTCCGCACCCTTTTCCAGCAATAATTTTCCTGCGTTCACTCCGCTTTTTCCTGTGCCTGCAATCAGCACTCTCTTATGAAAATCCATACTTTCCTCCAAAATATCACAAACTATATATTCTCTTTAATTAACAAGTGCTGTCTACAATGCCACCAATCCTATCAGACATAGAATTGCAGTCACAATTGAAAAAATCGCTACTACTTTTGTTTCCGGCCAGCCGGAAAGTTCAAAATGATGATGAATAGGGGCCATCTTAAATACTCGTTTTCCTGTTTTCTTAAAATAAGCTACCTGAATGATAACGGATAGCACTTCCACAAAATATATAAATCCAACTATCACGATATATATTGGCATTTTTAACATGACCGCAGTCGCTGCAATCAGTCCGCCAAGAGCTAATGATCCAGTATCTCCCATAAATACCTTGGCAGGATATACATTAAACACCAAAAATCCCAGCAAAGCCCCGACGGCTGCACAGGTAATGGTTTCCAGACCGGAAACCATTCCAATCGCAACTACCGTAAAGAAAGTGGCCGTTAACACCGTAATTGATGATAACAGTCCGTCTAACCCATCCGTAAAATTGGTTCCGTTTACTGTTCCGATCACCACAAAAAACAAAAACGGATAAAACCAGAAGCCCAGATTGAATTCATATCCTCCTGTAAACGGAATCATAACAGAGGTTCCAATCTCCGTATAATTCGCCAGATAATAGGCAAATACCGCCGTTATCAGAAACTGCCCTGCCATTTTCTGCCATGCCCGAAGCCCCATGGAACGCTTCATGACCACTTTAATATAATCATCCAAAAATCCCACCAGACCAAAACCTAATGTAACAAAAAGTACCGGAAGAATTTCCGGATGGCTCTTCATATAAAACAGAGAGGTAAGGACGATACTGCAAAGAATGATCAACCCTCCCATTGTAGGCGTTCCGGATTTCTTTAAATGCGATTCCGGTCCGTCATCTCTGACAAACTGACCAAACTTCAGCTTTTTCAAAAACGGTATCATCACCGGACTTAAAATCACGCTGATTCCAAAAGCAATCAATACTGGTAACAAAATTGTAAAATCAAATTTCATAGTCATTCCTACCCTTTAGTAATTTTTTTTGCAGCCACTCTTCCAATAACCACAAGACCTTGTATGCTACAAAAAGCACATACCCTAATAGTATAATTCTTTTTTATTATTTTATCAACCTCTTGGTCATCATTCTTTCCCTTTCCACTTATTCTACAGTATCTTCAAAATCAATGGATATGACAGATTCCTTTATTTGCTCCTCCGAATAGTCTGCCTCTATTCCCAGATAAGGTAAAATATTGGAAAACATTTCTGACATTACCGGTGCAGCAATCGTTCCCCCATAATAAATGCCAACAGGCTCATCAATCAAGATAATTCCAATTACCTGCGGATTGTCTGCTGGTGCAAACCCAAGAAATGAAGAAATATACTTTCCGTTTCCTCTTGGAAGCTTTTCAGACGTTGCAGTCTTTCCTCCTACTCTGTATCCTTCCACCTGTCCTTTATGACCGGAACCTTCCGCCACAACCGCCTCCAGCAGTTCTTTCATCATTTCAGACGTTTCCTTTTCTATGGCATTTTCTTTTTCTTCATAAGAAAACGTTTTGGTACGTTTACCTGTCTCATCCGTTGCATAAACTCCGAAATGCGGAGTCACCAGCGTTCCCCCATTGACTACGGCACTTGCTGCCCGAAGCAGCTGCAACGGTGTAATCTGAAAAGACTGCCCAAAACTCATGGTAGCCAGCTCCACTGCTTTTACATTTTCCTGTTTATGCATGATCGAAGATGCCTCTCCCGGAAGATCCACACCTGTTTTCTCAAACAGACCAAGTTTTTCGTAATTCTTATACATTGCAGAAACACCTACTCTTGCACCAACATCCATAAATACCGGATTGCAGGAATTCATAAAGCCCTGTTTGAATGTTTCTGTACCATGTCCTCCCACCTTATGGCATCGGATTCTTCTGTCTTCTACCATACGGAATCCCGGACACGAAAATGTATCTTCTAATTTTACAACTCCTTCTTCCAATGCAGCAGTCGCGGTTACAAGCTTAAAAGTCGAACCCGGTTCATAAGTATCATTAATACAAAAATTCCGCCACATATTATTTAAGGCGTCCTGTTTTTCTTTTTCAGTCATTTCTGTTATACTCTTGGTTTTTTCTTCCGCTTCCGTTGTTCCCTCTTCTTTTACTGTCGTCACTGTATCTGCCTCACCCTCCACAGACGGTTTTACATACAGATCTTCCACACTAACTAATGTATAAGGATCATTCAAATTATATTCAGGAACATTTACCATTGCATAAATCTCTCCGTTTTGCGGATTCATAAGTACCACGGATACCCGCTTTGCCTGTTTTGCCTTCAGCACCTTAGTGGCTGCCTGTTCTGCATATTTTTGTATATTCACATCAATAGATACGTACAGATTATTACCGGAAACCGGTTCAATCCTGCTTTCTGCTTCATTTTCAATTTCCAGACCATATGCATCTGTCAAAGTCAGAATGCTGCCGGGTGTTCCGGCTAAAATATCTTCATAAGCAACTTCAATTCCTACAATCCCCTGATTATCAGAACCTGTAAATCCCAGCACCTTACTTGCCAGAGAATCATATGGGTAATATCTTTTATAATCCTCATCCACCATGACACCGTCAAGATTCATTTCTCTTAATATATCAGCAGTTTCCTTATCCACGTTACTCTTGATTTTTTCACGTATTGTATTGGCCTTGACCTTCTTTCGTACAGTCTCTTCCTCTAATGATAAAACCTTGCAAAGAGCTTCTACAACTTTGTCCTCATCTGTAATCTGGGAGTGAATGACCGAAATGGAACATACCGGTTTATTGCCGGCTAACTCTACGCCATTTCTATCGTAAATAACTCCTCTTTTCGCTTTTATACTTCTCTCCCTCTCATGGAGAGCTTCAGCTTTCTTCAAATAATAATCTGACCTTGCTATCATCAGGTATGAAAGTCTTCCTATCAACATAATAAACGCAAGAATGATCAATAATGCCACAACAAATATCTTTTTCCGTGTAAAAGTTTTTAGCATGTGGACTCCCGCAGTTCTTTCTTACTAATCTTATTACAGAATATTTACAGTTATGATAACTATTCCTTTGTCATCAAAAAATATCCTATACATATGCAGACACCACATTTACCTAAATAACCCAGGCACAGCCCACCTCTCCCAAAGTAAACCATGCCTTTTCAATCCATTAGAACCTGCCACCGGTAGATCCTAAACCTGCTATCTTTTATTCCTGCCCAGACTCTGTTCCCTGCTCTGTAGTACTTTCTGTCGTCGCCTCTGTTGTTGCTTCTGTGGTACTTTCTGTTGTTTCTTCCGTAGAAGTTTCAGGCGGATTTTCTTCACTGTTCTCCTGTTGTTCGTCTTCTGGTATATCACCAGTGTAAATCGGCGTTGCTATCTGATCCCCAACATTCGGGTCTCCTGCACTTTCCCCAGTCTCCGTCTGATATATATTCATGTAAGGAAGCAGTTCCGTAAAAATACGCTGTGCGATGATCGTACCAAGACCTGAACTTGACTGATCCTCTACATAAGGCTCATCTACCGTTACGTATACTACCACCTGCGGATTTTCAACCGGCGCAAACCCAATGAAGGATAATAAATATTTATTATTGCCACGTGGAATCTTTTCTGCCGTACCGGTTTTTCCACCTATTGTATATCCCTCCACCTTGGCTTTTTGGGCTGTACCGGAGTCAACAACCTTAAACAGTGCCTGTCTCATAAATTCAGATGTTTCGGAAGATATTGTTTTTCTCAAAACCGTAGGCTCTATATTATTAATGATTCCTCCGTTTTCATCCACTATCTGCTTTACCATATGCGGTTCATAATAATTCCCGCCATTAATCACAGAACAAAATGCGGTTCCTAACTGCATCATCGTAACTGTAGGTCCCTGCCCGAACGAAGAGGTCGCAAGTTCCACTGGATTTAAGCCTGCCTCATCATAAATTTCTCCTGAAGCCTCTCCCAAAAGATCCACATTGGTAGGTTTCCCAAACCCAAACGCATCCTGATATTTGGCAAATGCTGCCCTTTTTTCAGCCTGTGCAATCTGCATCAATGCTACGTTACAGGACTGCATCAGTGCCTGTTCCACCGTCACCTGACCATGACCGCCATGATCATGGCAGTTGATCGTATAATCCTCTACCTCCAGATTACCGCCGCAAAAATAACTCTCAGTCCCTTTAATAACATCATCTTCCAGTGCACCTGATATTGTAAAGGTTTTATATGTTGAACCCGGTTCAAAGTTATCAGATATGATAAAATTGCGCCAAGCTTTATTCAGACACAATAACCTGAAATCCTCTGTTAAACTGTTTATTTTTTCTGCTGCGGATATTCCTCCATTTTCCAATATTGCTTTTAAATCAGCTTTATCCTCCGGCAGTTCCTCTCCTTCTTTTGGCTTAAAATATGCTTTTACTGCCTGATCCGATAACAAATACTGAATCCCTTTATCCTCAAACATATATTGGATGGCACTATCCTCATAAGGCTCATTCAGATCAAAACCATTTGAATTGGCCAATGCCAGTATTTCTCCGGAATTCGGATCCATTACCAGAGCCGATACATTTCTTGCACCGGTTTCTTCCATAAACTCATTAATCTTTTTCTCAACTATATTCTGAGCGTTTGCATCAATGGTAGATACTACATTATATCCGTTTACCGGTGTTTTTGTAGTCCGTTCCAATGTCATATCCTCTGTCAGATATCCATATTCCCTACCGTTAACACCATTCAGTTCACTGCTGTAATACCCTTCAATTCCACCTTGTCCCACATTACCACTTACAGTAAATCCTATCGCATGGCAGGCAAGAGAACCATATGGATAATACCTGTTGTATTCATCCTCAAACCATATTCCCTTTACATTCTTACCTTCTTTCGTCTCCAAGAATTTATTAAAGGGTTCCACTTGTTCATAAGAAAGTTTCTTCAGCATCTTTTTATATAAAGATTTATCATCCTCTAATGCTTCGTTTATCGTTTCTTCTGTGATATCAAAATACTGGAGAAGTGCCTTTATGGTCGCCGCTTTTACCTCATCACTTTGCAATACATTTTTCGGCTCCATGATCAGATTATAAACCTTTTCACTTGTCGCAAGCTGCGTCCCATTCCTATCCAGAATGTCGCCTCTCCGATATGGAATCTCTATACTGTCATAGCTTTGCTGCGCCAGTACGATCTTCTCATAACGTTTTCCATCCTTCAAATTAATGTACAGCACTCTCACCACTAAAAGCAGAAACAATAATGTAAAAATTACCGCCATTACAAATAATTTATTCTGCATTCTGGCAAGAAAACGTTTTCTCTTTTTTGCCATAATATCACCTTATCTTATTCAACCGGTACATCCTTAAACTGTTTTACATAATCTGGATTAGTTGCCTTATATGAAACAATTTGTCCGCTTTTGGGATATACCATTCCCAGTTCTTTTGTTGCCACCTCCAGTACCTCCGGCAAATTAACAGAACTTTCCAGTCTTTTACTGGTCTCGTTATTCGTGTCGGTCAGTTCATTTAAACTGCTTTCCAGCCTGGCAATCTGTCTTCTCTGATCTGTAATATCTGCCTGTAGTGTAAGCATATTTACACATGACACAAACAAAAAGACCGTTGCAGTCACCAACGCCATAGTATATTTTAAATCAAACGCTTTTGCACGTCTTGTATTACGACTAATTTTCTCATTAACTTTATGTTCCCTGCGTTCCGGTTTCTCTATCCTCTCCGGTACTGCATTCAGCTTTCTGGCTGTGTTCCCCTCTACGTAATGATACCGTCTCTCATTTTTTGAATCCAATTCTCTCATTCCCCTTTTCTAAAATACGTCTTATCTTCCGTATTCTCAGATGTTCCCCTTTTATCAAGTGTCTATTTACTTAAATACCAATCATGCCTTTTCAAATATCCGTAATTTGGCACTTTTACTTCTTCGATTCTCCTCTAATTCCTCTTCAGACGGTAAAATCGGTTTCCTTGTCATCACTTTCCCTCTGGAAACCTTACCACATACACATTTAGGAAAGTCGGGAGGGCATGTGCAAGGATTTTCATTAGTTCTAAATATCCTTTTTACAATCCGATCTTCTAATGAGTGGAACGTAATGATGCAAATTCGGCCCCCTGGGTTTAACAGATCTATCATCTGGTCGATGGATTGTTCAAGAATGGTCAGTTCTTTATTTAATTCAATCCTGATAGCCTGATAAGTTCTTTTGGACGGGTGCCCTCCTGCAGACCTAGCTCTAATTGGTATAGCAGCCTTTATAATGTCATTGAGCTCAAAGGTTGTCTCAATGACTTTTTCCTGTCTTGCCCTGCATATATGCTTGGCAATATTTTTGGCGAATTTTTCTTCGCCATAATCCCTGATCACTCTGTAAAGTTGCATTTCAGAATAATCATTTATAATATCTTTAGCAGTCATCTCCTGCCTTTGATCCATTCTCATATCGAGAGGCGCATCCTCTCTGTAGGTAAATCCTCTCTCTGGTGTATCTAACTGATAGGAGGATACCCCCAGGTCAAGAACGATACCATCAACACCGCTGATGTTCAGTGTTCTTAAAACCTGAGGGGTTTTCTGATAATTGCTTCTTATAATATCAATCTTTATTTTATCTTGATATGGTAATAGACGGATGCCTGCTGCCTCAATGGCAGCTGCATCCTGATCTATTCCTATGAACCTACCTTTACCGGACAAACGTTCACATACATAAAATGCATGTCCTCCACCACCTACGGTGCCATCCACATAAGTTCCGTCTCTTTTGATATTCAGTCCTTCTATGGTTTCCTCCAGCAAAACTGACTTATGTGAAAATCCCACGTTTATCCTCCTATATCATAATACCTAAATCTTCGATTCCCTGTGCTAATTCATTGAAATCGATGTCATCAATATTGTTCTTCTCTTCCCATTTTTCTTTGCTCCAGATTTCCGCACGTTCTCCTACACCAACCACGGTTACGTCTTTTGTAATCTCTGCAAACTCTCTTAAATTTGCCGGCAAAAGAATTCTTCCCTGATTGTCCACTTCACAATCTGTAGCACCGGCCTGAAAAAATCTTTTGAACTTTCTTGAGTTCTCATTAGTCATTGGAAGCTGTCTCAACTTGCCTTCAAAGATTTCCCACTCTTCATTGGGGTAAGCAAATAAACAACCATCCATTCCTCTTGTCACAACGAAAGACATCCCTAATTGTTCTCTTAACTTTGAAGGTACGATCATTCTGCCCTTGGCATCCACGGAATGATTATATTCGCCTTTTAATCCCTTGGACATGATTCTCACCTTCCCCTGTCTCTCGTTTGTAAATATGCCTTGTGTTTTTTGATAAATCCACCACAATTTACCACTGTCCACCACAATTCACCACTTACAACCACTATTGTACCCTATCAGGTTATAGAATGCAATAAAAGATTTACCCATATCCCATTGTGAAATTAGCTAAAGTTGCCCTACTATTTTTATGCAATATGCACATTTTTTCTACTGTTTTTTCGCTGTTTTCTTCTCACTTTGCACAATATCTTGTACATTCTCATATCCAACATACAGATATATTGTGTTTTCCCATCTTAAGATTCTCTTCCGCATTTTTCCTTTCTTTTATAGTGGGGAAAAGTGGGAAAATCCCCCACCACGAAAATGAATAATACATTTTGCAGGTTTTATCTAACTACAAAAAAACCACAGAATTGTAAATTCACACAATCCTGTGGTTATCGTCATTAAAAAATTTCCTTAAGTTATCTATTCTAATTCTGTATTTACATTCCTCAGCTTCATCCGCTTGTAAATAATGAATATTGATGCACCCACTACACAAAAAGCAGCCAACAGCTGGGACACTCTAAAATTGATTCCCGGTATCATCAAAGAATCTGTCCTAAGCCCTTCTATCCACACGCGGCCAAGACCGTATCCCCAAATATACATAGCAAACATCTCTCCGTCAAATTTCTTGTATCTTCTGTATAAAAAGATGACAAGCAGTACTCCAAGATTCCATAATGACTCGTATAAGAAAGTCGGATGTACCTGAATAAATTCCATCCCTTCAATAGTAACGACATGATCTATCATTTCCTGTGTAATCACTCCGTTATTCACAGTACTAAGCAGATAATTTTTACTTCCAAACCATTCTACGGGAATCGCCATGGCAAGCAACGAATCTGTATATCCGCCAAATGCCTCTCTGTTAAAAAAGTTTCCCCATCTCCCAAGAATCTGTCCCACCAAAAGTCCCATGGCACACGTATCCAGCATCAGCATCGTGCTGACTTTACGTTTTTTTGCAAAAATCAGCAGCGTAATGATTCCGGCTATAACTCCTCCATAAATAGCAAGACCACCACCGCGGATATTTAACATCCCAAGAATCGTATCCTTAACAGACTGTCCCTCTTTTATATAATCTCCGAGGCTAAACAATACATAGTAAATCCTTGCCCCCAGTATTGCCGGTATCACCAGCCAGAGCATGTAATCCAGATATAATTCCGAATCCTGCCCGGTTCTTTTTGCTTCTCTCGCAATCAGAACATATCCAAGGATAAATCCAAGTGCTATCACCATTCCGTAAAAACGTATTTCAAAATTGCCGATAAAAAAACCATCTGCCACATTTTTAAGTACAATCCCCAAATTCGGAAAACGTATCTCGTACATAGCATCCTCCTAACTACACATTAAATTTAAACAAAACTACATCGCCATCCTGTACAATATATTCTTTTCCTTCTGAACGTACCAGTCCCTTTTCTCTTGCTGCCGTCATAGAACCATTCTCTACCAGATCCTTATAATTCACAACCTCTGCACGGATAAATCCCCTCTCAAAATCCGTATGAATCTTCCCTGCTGCCTGAGGTGCTTTCGTTCCTCTCCTGATCGTCCACGCACGGGTTTCATCTTCTCCTGATGTCAGATAAGAAATCAAGCCCAGCAAAGAATAACTTGCACGAATCAGCTTATCCAGTCCTGATTCGGAAAGTCCTAAATCCTCCAGAAACATTTTTTTCTCATCCTCTTCCAGTTCCGATATCTCCTGTTCAATCTGAGCACATACCGCAAATACTTCTGAACTATATTCTGACGCATATTCCTTTACTGTTTTTACAAATTCATTGCCTGCACCATCATCCGTCAAATCATCTTCCGATACATTTGCTGCAAAAATAACAGGTTTTCTGGTAAGAAGATTATATTCTGCCATCCACGCATCCTCATCTTCTCCATCCGTTTCAAAGGTAATAGCAAGCTTTCCGTTTTCAAGATGTTCCTTGATTCGTTTCATAAAAGCAAGCTCTTTGGCAATTTCCTTATTGTTATTGGCAGCTCTCGCATTTTTTGCAATTCTTCTCTCTAGTATCTCAACATCCGAAAAAATCAATTCAAAATTAATCGTTTCAATATCTCTTAAGGGATCAATGCTTCCATCCACATGTACAACATTGGAATCTTCAAAACACCGCACCACATGCACGATGGCATCCACTTCCCTGATATTAGACAGAAACTGGTTTCCAAGACCTTCTCCCTTAGAAGCACCTTTTACAAGTCCTGCAATATCTACAAATTCAATTACTGCCGGTACTGTTTTCTTGGAACTGTACATCTTTGTCAGAACATCAATTCTCTCATCAGGCACCGGAACCACTCCAACATTTGGGTCAATCGTACAAAACGGATAATTGGCTGATTCCGCCCCTGCCTTTGTCAAAGAATTAAATAATGTACTTTTTCCTACATTGGGAAGTCCGACGATTCCTAATTTCATTTTTCTATATCCTCCTAAAATTCCTTTATTTTACGTTACTTTCCATTTATCTTTATTAGAAAACACACCACCCGGTGCACCATTTCACAAATCCTGATATAGCAACCCACATATTACCATATAACAGCCTAAAAGTCTATATTTTCTTATAATTCTACACCAAACGATAAAACTCTGCTCTAATGAAATAAGTGCCTGAAAGATATTTCCTTCAGACACTGTTTAGTAAAAAACTGTCATTCGCCTGCAAATGCGTTCTCATGATTTCTTATCATGCAGCATCTGCTTTAATGCCTCCTCAATATGTTTGTCAGTCGTGAGTGGACGGGAATCCCTCGTCTCAGAAAGTTCTTTTAAATCCTCATTGTTAAGGGTAATCACATGTTCCTGTTCACTGTCCGGCTCGGGGATAACATATAAATTCATTTCTTTTTCCAGTTGATTCAATCTTCTCATAATATCAGTAATCTGGCTCTTACCCAAATCCACTGTCTCAAGTAGTTCATCGTAAAGTTCGGTTATACGTTCACAATCCGGAATATCCTCATAAATAGCTTCCGGTTCATCCTTAATTCCTGATTCATTGCCGTTCTCATAAACATACCTGTTATCCTTGATATTCCTGTCTAAGAAATTCAGTGTCTGTGTTATCTTTCCTCCTTCGACTGTTATGATGAGTTTTGCCATACTCCGTCCTCCTTTTTCTTACAATATTGTATAGGGAATGGTACATGACAAACCAGCCTCCTGTTTGTGGTGTTTTTATTATATTGGTTGAAGTACTATTTATCAGTACGTTCATACCGCACCGTAATAGCTAAAATAGGTAATACGTAAAAGCTGGTGTGCTGCTACATTCACCTTTATATTTTCCAGTATACTACGGAAATAGGTGTTTTTCAAGATTCAACCACTGAATAATTTATGTCGGCAATATTTTTTAATATCCAATATCTTCCACAAACCGTATAATTTGTACCCTGTATCTGAATCGTGGGAATAACTGTTTACATACATTTTTTTAATTTACAAAAAATATTATTGTAACTTTAAATAATTTTAGTATGCCCAAAAGGAGATGATTTTATGGATAAGCAGGATTGTTGTACCTGTGCCGAAACTCTTGCCATGGCTTTCATACCGAAGCAAAACTGGTGTCAACCCTATGAGTATGAAAAGGCATTGATGGAAGGAACTATTTTCCCATGTCTGAATCTTCCATTCTATAAAGCTGATGAAGGAGACAGCACTTTAAATACCAATACAATTTCTTCCAATCCCGAAGAAACAGAACGTGAAAAATTATTAACTGAGATTTCTACCATAAGCTTTGCTATCAACGATTTAACACTTTATCTGGATACCCATCCGAACTGCAAAAACGGTCTGACACTTTTTCATGAACTGTTAAAAAAACGTCTGGATATGCTGGCAGATTTTGCGGACCGCTTTTATCCTTTAACACAAATTTCCATGGTTACCGGAAACTGTGACTGCGACTGTTATGGCTGGGGAGAAGGACCCATGCCCTGGGAAGGAGGTTTGATCTAATGTGGTGCTATGAAAAACGACTGCAATATCCCGTAAAAATAAAAAACACCTGTCCAAAGACTGCACAACTGATTATCAGCCAGTATGGCGGACCGGATGGTGAGCTTTCTGCTTCTATGCGTTATCTGGCACAGCGTTATTCCATGCCGGTAAAAAAAGTTGGAGGTTTATTAACAGATATCGGTACAGAGGAAATCAATCACATGGAAATAATCTGTGCAATCGTTTACCAGCTGACCAAAAACCTAACACCAGAAGAAGCAAAAACTGCCGGTTTTGATGCATATTATATTGATCATACTGCCGGAGTATGGCCACAGGCTGCTGCCGGAGTACCTTTTACTTCATTGGAATTTCAATCTAAGGGAGATGTAATGGCTGATCTGTATGAAGACCTCGCAGCAGAACAAAAAGCACGAACAGTATATGATAATCTGCTCCGGGTCATAGAAGATCCTGACGTACGGGCCCCTCTTAAATTCCTCCGTGCAAGAGAAATCGTACACTTCCAGCGTTTCGGAGAAGCATTGGAAATGACAAAAGAAAAAATGGATGCAAAAAATTTCTATTTCTTCAATCCCGAATTTGATAAAGAAATGTACAAGAAGGAACTATAAAAACAATCCTATTAAAAAGATGCCTTAATGTAAAACAAAAGGCATCTTTTTTCAATCTCATCTTATTCATCCCAATTATGATAAACGGCCTGAACATCGTCATCTTCATCCAGTAAGTCCAGGATCTTATTCATCTTTTTAATATCTTCTTCACCTGTAAGCTCCACCCATGTCTGTGGAACCATCGTTACTTCTGCTGATGCCATGGGAACTTTTCCCGTCTCCAAAGCCTCCCGTACTGCCGAAAAATCATCCGGTGCTGTCAAAATCTCGTAACTGTCCTCTTCCTCTGCAAAATCCTCGGCTCCTGCATCCAATGCCATCATCATAAGATCATCAGCATCTAATTCACATTCTTCTTTATCTACAATAATCTGTCCTTTTTTATCAAACATAAAAGATACACACCCTGTAGTTCCAACATTTCCTCCGCCTTTTGTAAATGCGTTTCTTACATTAGATGCCGTCCGGTTCTTATTATCTGTCAGTGCATCTACAATGATCGCTGTACCATTGGGTCCATATCCTTCATATGTAATGGACATATAATTGACAGAGTTGGCATCTCCGGCAGCTTTCTTAATTCCTCTTTCAATGGTATCATTAGGCATATTATTTGCCTTTGCCTTTGCTATCACATCACGAAGCTTGGAATTATTATTCGGATCTGCACCACCCTCTTTTACTGCTACTGCGATTTCCCTTCCGATAATTGTAAATATTTTACCCTTTGCCGCATCATTTTTCTCTTTTTTATGCTTAATATTTGCAAATTTTGAATGTCCTGACATCTTTCTAACTCCTATCTTTAATAATAATCATTCACACATGTGCTATATTTTAACACTATGCACACTCTTTTTCAAGTCCAATCAGGAGCGAAGACTATACAAAAAGGGACTGCCGCAAAAAGGCTCTATTTTCATTTTGCTGCAAAAAATCAGCAAAAGAAAAATCCCTTCATACGACAAGTCCCTTCCTACTAACTAGTGTACTGAAACATTGATATTTGGTAAAACCACACTAATTATGCACCCACATACTCAGATGAATCAAATGCAAGAATCAATATAAAAATCGGATTTAAAAACAACAGTCCGAATCCAAATCCTGTTCCATGACCAAATGCTTTTGCCAATTTGAAATACAGCATGATGCCGAATACAGCATTAGCAAGCGGTATCAGCAATGTCAGAAAATACCATCCGTTCCCAAAAGCAATCTTATATAGCACATAGGTATTATAAAATGGGACAATACTTGCCCATCCCGGTTCTCCTGCTTTTGTGAAAATCCTCCAAACTGCAACAATTGATAAAACTAACAATGCCAGGCATATAATTGAATATACACCTGAAAATAGTGCTAAAACGCCTGCTGACGCAGAGTCATAGCCTACTGTCATTAATGATGTTAACATAAAACATCCTCCCTCATAATTATTTACAAAGTTTTTTGTATGACAATAATCTATCAATTATAACATAATTTGTCAATTCTTAATTTGAACGTTTTCATATTGCATTATTTTTAATAATATTTTACACAGGCTTACTGTTATCGGGAACTCTGCCCTGAAGTTCTTCTTTATTCTTTGTTGCATCTCTTAACAGCTTGTAAATAGATGCTGCAACCGGAACACCTAAAAGCATTCCTGCCACTCCTCCAAGACCGCTTCCGATCATAATCGCAGCCAATACCCATATTCCGGGAAGACCAATGGAAGAACCAACCACTTTGGGATAGATCAGGTTTCCTTCCAGCTGCTGTAAAATCACAAGAAATACCAGAAATACCACTGCCTGTTTCGGATCTACCGTAACAATCATAAAAGCACCGAGAGCCGCACCGATATACGCACCAAAAATAGGAATCAACGCTGTCAGCCCAACCAGAGCTCCAATAGGACCGGCATATGGCAGCCGTAAAACCCACATTCCCAATGCACAAAGGCTTCCCAGAATGACGGCCTCTGTAGCCTGTCCAAGAATAAAACTGGAAAAACTCTCATCAATGATACCCAGCACATATACTGTCTTTTCATAAAGAGAAGTCTTCATAAAAGCCTTCATCATACGATTTATCTTAACTCCAATCTCCTCTTTGCATGCCAGTACATACATACTGAAAATAAGACCTACCACCACATTTACCACTGCTCCAAAAAAAGAGCCTACAATTGTGGTAGCCGAAGTCAAAAGTCCCTTTGTTCCCGTCATCAAACCTGCTGAAACCTTATTGATGATATTTCCCCAATCCAGATCTAATTCTGTCAGCTGCTTTTGCAAAGCCGGCAGTTCATCTGATTTTTCTATCAGAAACTGTATCACATTCTGAAATACCTCTGGTACATCTTTTGAAATAATGACAAAGCAGTCAACAACCTGTGGAATTACCAGATACAGTACAAAAATAACAATCAGCGTCAATAATGCCAGAGAGAATACCATACACATCCCCCTTCTGGATTTTGCGATCAGTTTATTTTTACTCTTTGGAAAATAAATCTTTTCCAGACGCACCATCAAAATATTCAAAACATATGCAAACACACACCCTAAAATCAAAGGATATGCAACGGATAAAAGCCTGCCGCCCCAATTCAAAATCCATTTAAAATACATGACAAATAAGCATAAAAATGCTACAACAAACCCATATTGAATAAAATGTTTCATATTATGATTTTTCACAGCAAAACCTCCCATAGGTATTTATTAAACGTGAATAGTATACCATATATTGCCAAAAATACAATCTTTCCAGTCACTTTTCTATATTACCCGCATTCCCTGTTCCAATTTTCCTTCAGCATTTTCCATATAATTTTAATCTACTTTTCCCAACTATATTGCTACCCTTCCACTTTTTTGATATGATAAGAACATCTTGAAAGATTAGAAATCAGGAGGATACCATGGATTCCGAAACACAAAGTATATATACAACCATTATGTCCATTGCAGACAGAATTGATAAGCATTTGATGAAAGAAAATGATGTAACAGAAAGCGTAAAGGAGCTTCTGCGCATTGACTTACGCAATTTTCTTATTTTCCTTACAATTGCAGACCATATAATATCAAAAGACGAAATCCGCTATATCAATAAATCCCTCGGTTATAGCTTTGATGATATGACTATGAAAAATTTTGCACTGAAAAGCAGCATAGTTCGTGAAGATTTTCTCAACACTCCACCTGCCTCCATGCATTACTTTTTGGAATATGGCAAAGATGAATATATCATACATGAATCTAAATACTACGACATCAAAAAACTTTACATCCTTATTTTCCAGTCGCTGGGTGAAGATTTTTTGTCAAGCTGCAAACATATGGATATAATGGAAGTAAACCAGCTGACCCGCTACCGTTTTATGCTGGAAAGCAAAATAAGGGCATATGTGAAAAGCGGCGGAGTTGCCCCAAGCAGACCCGACAGCATCCCTTTCAAATTAAAATCCCGCCAGGAAGAGGAATCCCAGGCGGAGATTCCTTTTATCGGCAATGTTACCGGTGGCGACAAGACCCGCGAAGATCTGGATTCTCTGTTAAAAGAATTAGAATCTTTAATCGGTCTTACTTCCGTCAAAGCAGAGGTTAAAAATCTGATCAATCTTTTAAAGATCATAGATATCCGTAAACAAAATAATCTAAAAACTCCTTCCGTTACCAGGCATTTTGTTTTTACTGGAAACCCGGGAACCGGTAAAACCACTGTCGCAAGGCTTCTCTCACAAATCTATTGTGCACTGGGCATTCTTTCCAAGGGGCATATCGTAGAGGTGGACCGTTCCGGCATGGTTGCAGCCTACATGGGACAAACCGCAATTAAGGTAAAAGAAGTTATTGACAGAGCTTATGGCGGTGTATTATTTATCGATGAAGCTTACGCCCTTGCCAATGAAACTCCTGGAGGAGATTTCGGTCAGGAAGCCATCGACACCCTTGTAAAAGCCATGGAAGATAAACGTGAAGATTTGATCGTTATCGTTGCCGGATATCCCGACCTAATGAAAAAATTTATCGAATCTAATCCGGGACTCAAATCAAGATTTCAAAAAACCATTCATTTTCCTGATTACAGTGCCAAAGACTTATACCAGGTATTCCTTAAATTCTGTAAGGAAAATGATTATGTACTCAGTCCGGACGGAGAGATTTATCTAAAAGAAAAGTTAGAAGAATACGTTCAAAATTCTGATAAGTATTTTGGAAATGCCAGAGATGTCCGAAATTTTCTGGATATTGCCATATCTGACCAGGCAAACCGCCTGTTAAACGAAAATGAAACATCACCGGAAGCACTTGTCACATTGCAGCCAATTGACCTTTCACACATCTTTGAACAAAAAGGAGACGATGCCAAATGACCCTGCTTGTCTATCAAATCTTTCAGACCGTAGTGGAACAAGGAAGCTTTCAGCATGCCGCAGAAGTCTTAAATTTAACTCCGTCTGCAATCAGTCATGCTATTTCCACGGCAGAAAAAGAATTAGGATTTCCACTGTTTAACCGTAACAAAAACGGGGTTACTCTTACCAGTTATGGTGAAAACCTACAGCCTTATATTTTAACTGTATTAAATAGCGATGCAAAACTTCAGCAAGCCATTTTGGAATTTAACGGATTAACCCATGGCTCTGTAAAAATAGGAACCTTTTCCTCTGTCTGTAATAATTTTATACCTGATTTGGTTACCAGCTTTTCAAAATCGCACCCTAACATCGAAATTAAAATTTATCAGGGAACCTATGACGATGTATATAACTGGATAAAAACCGGTGTTGTAGATCTTGGTTTTCTCTCAGAGTCCAGTTGTAAAGATTTACCGATAGTCCCGCTATACAAAGATGAATTGCTTTGTGTTGTTCCCAAATCATTCCGCACAAAACGCCAAAGCTATATCCAGCTGACAGATTTAAAGGAACAGAATTTTGTTTCCCAAAGCGAAAGTACAGATGCAGATATCCAGAAGCTCTTTAGCAAACATGATCTCCAAATACGTTCCTCCTGCCATGTAGTGGATGATTTAAGTACTATCGCCATGGTAGCTGCCGGTCTTGGAATCTGTATCATGCCCAAACTCGTCATGAATCACATTCCTTATGATGTAAATATGTATCCACTAAAACCGGCCGAACACCGAACCATCGGAATCTGTTCATTAAATCCGGAACTGATGGCTCCCGCCGTCAAAAGTATGCATAAACATATTCTAAAATTTTTTAAAAATATAAATAAAAAGTAGGGGGGAATTGGATATGTTTAACGAAAATCTCAGACTCACATTTGAATATGTAGTGTTAATAGTTTATATATTACTGTTTTTTCTTCAAATAGTTTTGTTCATACGTTTTATTAAAAAAAGAATAAATTGGATATATCCTGCCGGCACCGCACTTATATCATGCATAGCTGCTGTCATACTTATGTTCTTTTATGACAGCTTACCCGGATATGGACCCATGCCAGGGCTCACATATTTTGCAGAATTTTTTTATTCTTTTATTGCAAGTATTGTTTTTGCTGGCATGTTAATATTATCCATATTATGCCGGATAATATTAACATTTATAGCCAGAATAAAACAACGCTATCGTTCCTAATTTGCTATTACTGAATTTTAGTCTTACCACCCATATACGGCTGTAATACTTCGGGAATATTTACCGTTCCATCTGCATTCAGATTATTCTCCAAAAATGCAATCAACATACGTGGCGGTGCAACTACAGTATTATTTAAAGTATGTGCATAGTATTTACCCTTTTCACCGTCCACCCTGATTTTCAAACGCCTTGCCTGTGCATCACCCAGATTAGAACAGCTTCCAACTTCAAAATATTTTTTCTGTCTTGGTGACCACGCCTCCACGTCAATGGATTTTACCTTGAGATCTGCCAAATCCCCGGAACAGCACTCCAATGTACGTACAGGAATATCCAGGCTTCTAAACAAATCCACGGTATTCTGCCATAACTTTTCAAACCACATTTTGCTCTCTTCCGGCTTACATACCACGATCATCTCCTGCTTTTCAAACTGATGAATCCTGTAAACACCACGTTCTTCAATTCCATGTGCTCCCTTTTCCTTACGAAAACACGGTGAATAACTGGTAAGCGTTTTGGGTAGATTCTCCTCTTTGATAATCGTATCAATAAATTTACCAATCATGGAATGTTCACTGGTTCCGATCAAATAAAGATCTTCACCTTCAATTTTATACATCATCGCATCCATTTCAGCAAAACTCATAACACCTGTTACCACATTAGAACGAATCATGAAAGGGGGTATACAATACGTAAACCCTCTGTCAATCATAAAATCCCTTGCATAAGATATAATTGCCGAATGGAGCCTTGCAATATCTCCCATCAGATAATAAAATCCATTACCGGCCACTTTGCCTGCCGCATCCAGATCAACCCCGTCAAACTTCTCCATAATCTCCGTATGGTATGGAATCTCAAAATCCGGAACTACCGGCTCACCATATTTTTGAATCTCCACATTCTCACTGTCATCTTTACCGATCGGAACAGAAGCATCAATAATATTAGGAATCACCATCATAATCTTTGTAATTTTTTCCTGTAGATTTTTTTCCTGTTCCTCTAAAGCAGCAAGCTCCGCTGAACGCTCTGTTACAAGTTTTTTCGTCGCCTCAGCTTCCTCCTTTTTACCCTGCGCCATCAAAGCACCAATCTGTTTGGAAATCTTATTCCGTTCTGCCCGAAGTGCATCAGCCTTCCCCTTTGCCTCACGGCTTCTGGTATCCAATTCGATCACTTCATCTACCAACGGTAATTTCTCTTCCTGAAATTTGTTCTTGATGTTCTGCTTTACGACGTCAGGATTCTCGCGTAAAAATTTAATGTCGATCATGTTCTTTCTCCTATCTTTAATACCCTAAAATTCTATTATACAATTCCATATATTTTGCCGCTGATTTATCCCACGAAAAATCTTCCTTCATACCTCTTACCACCATTTTATTCCAGTCATCTCTATGGTCATAATATATTTCTTTTGAATAATTAATTATCTTTAACATTTCATCTGCATTATAATTTGTAAAGGAAAAACCGGTTCCCGTCCCTTCATATTCATTATAAGGAACAACCGTATCCTTAAGACCTCCTGTCTCTCTCACAATAGGAACAGTTCCGTAACGCAGGGAAATAAGCTGTGTCAGTCCGCAAGGCTCAAATCTTGAAGGCATTAACATGGCATCTGCCGCGGCATATAATCTATGTGCTCTCTCGTCTGAATAAAAAATATTAGCAGACACTCTGTCAGAATATACCCATTGATAATGCTTAAACATATTCTCATATTTTGCCTCACCGGTTCCAATCACTACAAACTGTACATATGGATCCACAATCCCCTCCATTACCCAGTCTATCAAATCGAGACCCTTCTGGTCTGTTAAACGGGAAATAATGGCAATCATATATTTATTCTCATCCACAGGCAGTCCAAGTTCTTTTTGCAATTCCATTTTATTTGCGGCTTTTCCCTTTTTATAGCTTCTCACATTATATTTTTTAAATATCTTTTCATCTGTATTGGGATCATACACATCATAATCAATTCCATTCACGATACCACAAAGCTTTTGATTATGAAAACGCAATAAATCATCAAGATTTTCTCCATATTCAGGTGTCTGAATTTCTCCGGCATACGTATCGCTCACTGTAGTAATATAGTCAGAATATACCATACCTGCTTTTAACATATTACCATCTTTGTAAAATTCCATACGGTCCGGAGTAAATACATAATCCGGCAATCCTGAAATGTATTTAAAGGTCTTAACATCCCACACTCCCTGAAACTTCAAATTATGTATTGTCATAATCGTTTTGGTTCCCGCAAAAAATGGATTATCATGATACAAAGTTCTCAGATAAACCGGCACAAGTCCCGCCTGCCAGTCATGACAGTGAATGACATCCGGCTTAAAATTAATAACAGGCAAGATCGCCAAAGCCGCCTTGCTGAAAAATGTAAATTTCTCAATATCAAAACGGATTGTTCCATATGGTGCCCAACCTGAAAAATAATACTCATTATCAATTAGATAATATGTGATACCATCTAATTGATAAGTCATGATACCAACATGAACATTCTCAAATCTCTGTCCTAAATCCATATAAAAATGATGAACATATTGGAATTTCTCTCTATACTCCCAGGGAATGCATGTATAGTTAGGTATTACTACACGCACATCATACTCTTCTTTTGGAAACATCTTAGGAAGTGCCCCAACAACATCTGCCAATCCGCCGGTTTTAATAAAAGGAACACACTCTGAAGCTACAAACAAAATATTTTTCATAATCACGCCCTCCAATTTAGTAACCACTTTTACATCGTAAAATTTTATCACCGTAACAACGACCAGCCATATACTGCCCAATGCCACTAAACATATTATACCCTTTTTTACAATATCTGTCTACGAAACCTTCTTATTTTTTCAGTTCATCCAATGTTTTCTTATACGCCCCAATAAAATCCCTTTCAAAATCACGGACTTCGGGCAAATCCATATCCCTTAGCTTGGTATAAACTGCTGCCTTTGCACTGGAAAACTCACGATTACCTGCTTTTTCCTCTTCCAGGCACTTTATATATGCAGATAATTTATCTGCTGCTTTTACCAGTTTCCACAGATACTCTTCTCCTTCTTTGGGAAACAAAATAGATTCATATTCTTCATAAAGATAATCAGGAAGCATGGATAAAAGTTCCTTTGCCGCCTGTTTTTCTACATTTTTATATGCCTCTTTTGTATCCATGTTATAATACTTAACCGGTGTCGGCATATCTCCTGTTAAAATCTCTGTGCAGTCATGATACATCCCCATCAAAGCCGCCCGCTCCGCATTCAGGCACCTGCCATATCTTTTATTACTAATAAGCGCTAATACATGGGCAATCATTCCAACCTCCAAAGAGTGTTCACTTATATTTTCAGGATAGGAATTACGCATCAGTGCCCACCTGTTAATATATTTCATCCTTGCCATCATGGCAAAAAAGGAACTGTCATATTCCTTATATTCTTCTCTTTCCATCGATCATCCCCCATTTCTCAAAAAATCCAACACAGCAGATGTGCAAACAAACAAGTGATTTTACCTAATTATCAACGCGACATGACACTAATACGGTCTGGGACAGCAAATACTTCCTCCACAGCACAGATTACAGAAAATATTAGCCAGACAGAGTTTAAAACAAAAATCAGTCCCTTCCATTCCCGGCATACCATACTCCGTGCCTCTGCCTGTATACCATGTCCCACCACTTTGCATAACATTATAAAATTGGCGGTACTCTGCATTACCGGGCTCCATACGCATAGCCGTCTGGATATGCTCCAAGGCCCTCGCCTGATTACCCAGACCCTGATTAGCAATTGCCGAAACATAATACCACTTCCCATTTTTATTTTCAATATCAGACAAAACCCTGAGTGCAGACTGATAGTCTCCTCCCCTGATATAATTCATCGCTGCATTTAAATATGTGGAATCTTTATCATCTCCATAAGATGTACTGCCATTCCGTCCGTAACCCTCGCCAAATCCCCTGAAACCGCCAAAACCACCATATCCGTTACCGGCATAATCGTTTGCATTACCATACCCTCCTGTATTTCCATCCATAATCGCCTGATATGCCTGCTGTACTTCCTTAAAGCGTTCTTCTGCCTGTTCTTTATTCGGATTATTCACATTTGCATCCGGATGATATCTTCTGCTCAGATTACGATATGCCTTTTTTATTTCTTCTTCAGATGCATCCGGTGATACACCTAATATATCATACGGACTTTTCATTTTCTACCTCCATATTTGTAACTAATTCTGCTTTAGCAATGCTTCCAAGCCACCTCTTCTACCTGGATGTTTCTTTTTTCTCTAATGCCATTCTTTTCCTCTTGACTTCTTCATATTTTGTCCATATACCGGAATAAATTATGTTTCGAAGAATATCAACATTTTCAGTAATCGGAAGCTTCTCAAATGTTTTTGCAAACTCAGCTGCTATCATCGTAAGCAGCTGCCTGACCCATTCATCAAACCCTTCTTCTTTTTCCTTCTCCAAAAAGGGATTGAAGCATCCCTTTCTCCTATCCTGCTCTAAATCCTCATAAGCATCTACAATATAAATAAATTTCCCAATATAAAACCCGATATTCCGGAGATATTTTTCCCACTCATCTTGTTTTACCACAAATATTTCTTCCAGTAAATGCCCAAAACTCCCGGACAACCGATCAATATCCAAATCTCCCATTTTTTCCAGCATTAACAGGCTGTTCATACATTCTTTAACAATCTTTTCCTGTCTTTCATAACATAAACCTATATTCTTTACTTTCTTTTCAATACTCTTCCCGTAAATTCCTTTTATAATATTCCCTTCATCACTAAAATCATCTCTGCATTTATACCATGTCAGCAATACATTCATATCTGCCACATATTCTATCATTTTGTTGCTTTTAATCTGCTGTTTTCTTATGGGATGAAGAACGCACCTATCCAGACATTCCGTTTCCCGAGGCTCATACAACAGGCTTAAAAGCATTGCCAGAAATGTCATGTCATAGCTTAATGTCATCTGTCCCCGTATACCGTATTTTTTCTTTAATGCTCTGCAAAGTCCGCAATAATAAGAACGATATTCATGAAATTCCCTAATACGCAGTTCCGGCTCATTCACTACTACATAACCAAACATTTTTAATCTGCTCCTAAACAATATCCTTTAAACATTCATCAGCTTTTTTTCTTAAACTGATATTTACACTTCGGACATGTTACCATAATCTTTCCTTTTCCTTTCGGAATCCGTATTTTCTGTCCGCATTTTCTGCACTTATATATCCTGTATGGATCTGCTGTCTGTTTCCCATATTTAATACGATATCTGACTTTGGCAAAAAAGTTGCGAATCCCCCATGTGGAATCTAAAAACTTCTGATTCTGTGCATATCTTTTATTGATATTTTTAGAAAAAATCCTTATATACGCATAAACAAGCAAGACCCAACAGATAATCTGCAAAAACGGTATTCTAATAAACATAGCAGCAAGTGCCAGAATAACCGCTGACCATATCATGAAATTGGATAACTGGTCTACCCCATATCTCCCCTTCATAAATTGTAACATTCTCTGCTTAATCCCTGTTTTCTGATTCATTCCGGAACACCCCTTTATACTAATAATCATCCACTATATACCACTTTTGTGTCTATTTTATGTCTTTTTAATACCTCAATATAATCTTTTTGTTTTCCTGAATTTTTATGCTGATTTATAATATTTTATTCTGCTTATTTTTACTCCCATTCTGCCATCTTACGACATTCCGGTTTTGTCCTTATATACAACAATACTTTTTTATCTACACATATCAAATATATGTCCCTGTTGTCAAAGATCTGATTTTGACAAAAAAATCAATTATCCTGTAAACGTAAAAAATCCCGGAACCTTACAACCATCAAAGTTCCGGGATTTAAAAATAAAGAGCGCGAGACGGGGATCGAACCCGCGACCCCCTCCTTGGCAAGGAGGTGCTCCACCGCTGAGCCACTCGCGCATGTCTTAACGACAGGTATTAATATATCAAATTCAGAAATATTTGTCAATAATAAATTTCACTTTTTTTGAAAAAAAATACAAATAAATGTTTTTTACTTTTTTCAAACCTTATTTTACCAATTTACTTCCTGCCTTCGGATATACCTGATAATCCTCTGTAATCCCTCCATAATATACCTCTACCTTATTCTTATTAGAATCTAAAGTATAGTAAAAGCATCTTTTATCAACATCAAACTCATTGCCATCTGCATCTTTTTTTGACTTTCCTTTTATATCAGTAACACCTAATGTATCATATACCTCTTTTTTAAAATCACTGCCATCCATATCAGATACCGGCTGCGGCGTTGCATGCTCTACCGCATTGTCTCTAACGTTGTCATTCACCACACAAGACATAATTGCCATTGCAATTTCTCTCCCCATATTTATATCCGTACTAAGTCTTGATTTATGTATATATTTTATTAAAGCCGGTGTTAATACCCCTGCCAATATAGCCATAATAGCAATTACAATAATCAATTCAACCATTGAAAATCCTTTATTTTTCATATACACTCCCCATTAAAGAAAACCTGCTCAAGTCTTCTTTTCACTTATCAATCATATCCTTATCAAACTACAAAGCAACCTATAAAATAGCATTTTACAACAGCCACCAGGATCATAGGAACATGACCCTGGCCCACTGACTGCAAATCAACAATAGAATATTATAAAGCCACCATATCAAAACTTAACCGCTTAATCGTCTGCAACGTCTTCTCACGAACTTCTTCTGCTTCAAAAGCAGACAGTAAAGAATCTTTATCAAATTTGTTCTGCATCAGATATTCAATCCAGTCCTCGATATAATTCTTCACATATTCAACATTTTCTTCTCTCCGGTCTCTAAGATAATCTTCAATATGGTTAATATGGTCAATCACCGTAGGATCACTACTCTTACTGCTTACCGGCTTATCATCTGATTCATCCGAAAGTTCAATGACCTTGCCAGTCTTAGTGATAATAACTCTTTTATTTGGCGTAGACTCTGGTACAACCTTCTTGTCTTTTCGTGCAATCAATATTTCTACAACTTTAATCAGACAGGCCACACTATATGTGCATTCTTCTTCTGTCCTTTTCTCTTTTCCTTTATCCTTGTACTGATTCCACAACCACTCAGATTTACATAACATTTCTTCTATCTGCAAATTACTGAACATACGGTTTAATTCAGGATTCACAACCGGAGCCACGGTCTTACCAAATCCAAATTTGGGAACTGATACTGCTTCCTGTTTATTTTGCTCATATTTGGAAGGTACACTAACTTTTGTATAAGTATCCTGAAACATCTTTTTAGCTCTTTCCATATCATAATTTGAACTGATAATAGGTAGATTCTTATTATTCAGTCCATGCCGCACCATATCGTCCGCCGCCAGGAAAATCAGATGCTTCTGTCTGTCTTCCAAAAGCTTCTTAATCTCATAATTGGTTCTGCTCTTCTCCAGAATCGTATTCTTGCGGACTTTAAATGCCTTAATCTTTTCCTTAACACTAAAGAATAATTTAAGCAGTGATGGATTCGCATTTACATAATTACCAATCCATGCAAGTTCCACATATTGGTGCTCTATACGATTGGATATCTCATATACATTATACCCATCAAAAACAACATTCAAAGTAGTATAAAGCATATCAAGAATTTCATATTTTTCTTCCCATGAACGCGTAGACAAATCCTGATTTACAAGCTGTTTAATACCACACTCATGAAAAACCAGATTATATTCATACAAACCTTCAAATACATTACTCTTATCACTAAGTGACGAACCCGCTCCAAGAATCTGTAGATTTTTCTTCATATTCGGCTCATCTTCAATGTATTTATAAACCTTTTTAACAAAAGCAGATACTTCTACCAAAAGACTGTCAATACGCTTATTATAAATATCTTGTTTGGAAATAGCTGAAATCACATTCCGACTTAAAACATTTGTATACTGTGCACTATTACAATTCCTGATCAGTTCTTTGAAATTCTCATATACCTGCATATTATCAACCGGTATATATTCTGCATTCAACCCATAAAATTCAAACGCCCTGTCATAATCCCCTTTACGGATATAAGAATTAAACAATCCCATACTAAACTGGATTTTATAATCATTCCCTACATGAGAATCCTCTACAAAATAATCATACAAAACCTCCAGATTATTCAGATATGCCTCTGAATTTGATTCAGAAGGAGGTAAATCCATCTCCATTACTACTTTTATCAAATCCATATATCCCATTACTGCTTTATCGTAAGTAGCCGGTCTGTCATCTGCATCCGCAATCTGGTAACAGGTATTGATCAATAAAGGTGCAACCCTTTCTCCGATCAGCCTCATGGCCTCTCCAAAACAATCCAGCTGATATAAGTAAATAAGCCAGATACTGTATCGATATATACCTGTTGTGTTAATTATCGCATCCGTGTCAGACGGATCGATCTCCCCATATACAAATCTAAACAATGGCTCTATCCATTCTTCTATCTCATATCTACCCGGTCGTTTAATATTCTCATCTACAAATTCAGCTAATTCGTAAAGCTTTGTACACTGTGCCTTTACATCATCATCAACCAACATTGTAGATAAATCAAAATTGTGATCTTTTAAATAATCAATTACTAATGCATAAAATCCTTCTTCTACCTGCTCATTCAAAAAACGAATCAACATGCCTTTATTGGAAGATGCTGCAATAGATATAATATTTGTATCGTTACCCCGAGTAACATTTGCTGGCAAATTCTGCATTGTAACTCCTCCTTAATACTTACATTTTGTGTGAATTAAATAAATTACACCTCATTAATTTTAATATTATCACAATATTGACTGATTTACAACTGGATTTTATTCTGTTTTCAGCTATTATTACAGATGTGCCTGTACATTTTGTACAAATCTATGTTCATTCCCCCAAAACATCCCCAATTATTTACAAAAAATTATGTCTATTTTATATAAATCTACTTATCATCATCACCTTTTAAGTCTTTTATCAAAAATACAATGCCAATTCCCAAAAATAATAATCCAAATATAATTGCTGCAATTCCTAATCCTTTTTTGGAAATTACTATTAAAGCAATACCTGCTATCATCATTAATACTGCACATACAAAAAAATTTTTTGTTACCTCTTTTATTTTATTCATTCCAAAACCCTTTCTAATTCAATTAAATATTTTGAATAGCAATAATCATTATCACATATAATATCTAAAATAGCAAATAAGAATTGCTTTTTCCCCTTTTCCGTATTAAAATAAGTATAACTATTCACCCAGTATATATTATAAATAAGGAGATCATTATGGCAAAGAATAAGAATACTTTTGGTAAGCTTCTTGCTTTCACGACTACCATAGCCGCAATCGGAGGAGCCTGTTATATCTTCCGTGATAAGATTAAACAAAGTTCGATTTATAAGCTTTCTGCCGATAAGTTTAACGACATTTACGACAAATTTTCCAATAAAGTCTGTACTCCTGAAGAAGATGATTTTTTCTTTGATGATGATTTTGAAGAACCTTTCTCTGAAGATTCAAAAAATGAGCGGGAATATACTTCTATCACGATTAATCCAAAAGAATATACTTCTGATGAGGCGCCTGACAAAGTTTCTGCTTCATCAAAAGATTCCTTCGAAGATGAAACACCTGATGATTTTTCATCAACTGAGGATTCCATTCCCACCATCAGCTTTCATTCTGTAACAGAACCGGTGACTTTGTCATCAGAAGATACAAAAGAAGAATCAGCCATTCCATCAGATACAGGAGAAGTTACTGGTTATGAAAACGAAGGATTATCTGATGTTTCAGAGGATTCAGATGTATTAGAAGAACAGGATAAACTTGATTTTTAATGTTCATGCTGCTTTCACTACTGTAATAATCCATTTTCTGATTATTACAGTAGTGTTTTTTTCTTATATTCCTTATTATATGAATAAGGTAACACTATTCCCACTATGCTCATAATTACTTCGCTTAGTGGTCAAGTGTATTTTCGCACTAAATTCGCAGCTTTGCTGCTCATTAAGTGCTCAATATAGGAGGACATATATGTCAATTAGTTATCAGGGATTTGCTTATGTTTATGACAAATTTATGGACAATATTCCTTATGCCGAATGGAGCCGGTACATAGTCTATCTATTTAAACAATATTCCATAACAACCGGACATCTTGTGGAACTCGGATGTGGTACAGGTAACCTTACCCTTCTCATGGCTGATGCTGGTTATCAGATTATCGGAATTGATAATTCTTCCGAAATGCTTTCTGTTGCAGCCGGGAAAACAAGTTCCAGAACCGATATCACACTGCTTTGTCAGAATATGTGTACGTTAGACCTTGGTACGTCCTTTGACGGATTCTATAGTGTATGCGACAGTCTCAATTATCTGCTAAAACCTGCCGAGATTCTATCTACCTTTTGCGGCATAAAAAAATATTTAAAAAAGAACGGTATTTTTATTTTTGATTTAAAGACACCTTATTTTTATAAATATATTTTAGGTGATCAGGTATTTTGCGATCATCAGGAGGATTGCAGTTACACATGGGAAAACTGCTATTTTGAAGAGGATAGGATTAATCAATATGATATGACATTTTTTGTGCGTCAGCCAAAAGGTGAACTGTTTAACCGTTTTTACGAAACTCATCATCAAAAAGCTTATGATTTGCCAGAGATTTCAGATATGCTCATCCAGTCCGGTTTAGAATATATTGCAGCATATGATGCATTTACCACTAATCCTCCTTCACCTACAAGTGAACGAATATATATCATTGCAAGAAATGGAGATAAATAATATGAAAGATACCATTATACGCGGAATGGCCGCAAACAATCAGGTTCGCTTTTTTTGTGCCTATACAAAAGAGGTTGTCGAAACGGCTCGCTTACTTCATAATACCAGTCCCGTAGCTACAGCTGCATTGGGCAGGCTGCTAACAGCCGGTTCTATCATGGGAAGCATGTGCAAAAACGATACGGACATACTGACATTACAGATTCAATGTTCCGGTCCCATTGGCGGTCTGACAGTAACTTCTGATGCAAATGCACGGGTAAAAGGATATGTAAATAACCCAAAAGTAATGCTTCCGCCAAGTAAAAAAGGCAAACTTGATGTCGGCAAAGCTCTTGATCTCGGTGTACTGAGCGTCATCAAAGACATTGGTCTAAAAGAACCTTATATTGGGCAGTCTAATCTGGTTTCAGGTGAAATCGCAGAAGATTTAACCTATTATTTTGCCACTAGCGAACAGATTCCAACCTCTGTAGCACTTGGCGTCCTTATGGAAAAAGACAATACAGTCAAACATGCGGGAGGATTCATCATTCAGATGATGCCTTTTGCAGAAGAAGCACTTATTTCCGATTTGGAAGAACGATTAAAAGATTTTACATCTATCACAGCTTTAATGGAACAGGGAATGTCTCCTGCCGATATGATGCAGAAACTGTTTCATGATTATGATATCGTCGTAAATGATACCATTACTCCTCATTACCAGTGTGACTGTTCAAAACAACGGGTTTACTCTGCTGTTATGAGCATTGGAACAAATGACCTTGAGGAAATGATCGCAGATGGCAAACCTATCGAAGTCTGTTGCCATTTCTGTAACAAAAACTATGTTTTTGATGTAGACGAATTAAAAGCAATGTTATCAAGATAAAACCCGTTTCATATCTCCTATACTCAAAGAAGGGACTGTCGCACAAGAAAAAGTTCTCTTTTGCTATACAGTCCCTTCTTTCTATATCCAATTCTTATTCTTCTGTAGAATTTTCTTCCACAGGAATTTCCGGATTAACCGTCTCTGTTGTCTTATCAATTTCTGTCGTCAACTCTTCTGTAGTTATTTCCGTAGCCGCTTCTGTACTTATCTGGTCCTCCGTATCCGATATGGTATCTGCTTCTGTATCCTCTGTTACAGTATCTTCCAGTATATCATCCTGCTCTTCACGATAAACCTTTATCATATAAGTATTGACATTTCCTGACAAAGCAGTCACCGTTACAACAACAAGATTTTCACCAGGCAATAATTTCTCTGGCATATCCAGTTCCACAATACTTCCCTCTTCCATCGGAATTGCACTTACTCCAATCATTTCCACATCCATACCAACATGCATTTCATACTCCAGTTTATCTGGCAAAAAGCTTTCTGTCAATTCTCCCGGTGCAAGAATCAACTCTGATAATCTCGCATCAGCAGCTACCTTTTTGTTGATACCGATTTCAAAATGTTTTGCAGACGGTACTACTTCTATATAATCCAAATCTGCATAATCAATCAAAAAAACCTCTGTCAATGCTATCTCGGCTTCTCCAGTCTCTAAAGCCTTAAAGGTAATCTCATAAACAGCATTCTTTGTTTCCTCTTTATAAGTATCCCTTAATTCCAGTACGCCGGCTGCTCCGGTCACTTTTTCATTATCCGGTACAAATTCTAAAAGTTCTGCGTTATATGACAGATACGCATCAATCGAATAAAGTTCGACATCACTATTCAATATCACCTTCACCGTAAATTCGTTTTCTTTCTTAACTGTCTCGGCAATCTCCAAATACATTTGAGCTTCCTTTGCATATGCCTTTTCTCTGGATGTCACACCTATAGCCGAAAGCCCTATTATTAATATTAATGATAATAAAACCGCTAATTTCTTCTTCATACGCTCTCCTTCCCGCAGATAATCCATACTATTTTGTATCTCTTGTTACATTAATTGTATATGGCTGCCGTGCTCCGTTTTGTGCAATTCCTACTATAGTAAACTTGGTCGTTGTTCCCGGTTTCCCCAGATTACCAGTTCCCGTTCCTGTTACCGTGGCTTTATTACTTATCGTAGATGCAGAAATCGTAACACTGGTAACACTCTTTGGTACGACAATAGAATAAACTGCATTCGCTAAATTACCATTTGCTGAAGGTTTCGCAAAAGTTGGCGTTAAATTTAACTTTGTATTCCCATTGTATACGGAAATCGCTGACAAATATGGATTGGGATTACCGGCAGAAGCCGGAAGCTGGCATGCACTAGCCGGCATATTATTATATACAGGTATATAAAATACCATCGTGTCATTTAATATTCCCATTGCATTATACGCTGACCGCGTTGTCCGTCCCTCTGAATATGGTGCCTGTACATTTGTCATATACTGATGCAGATATAAATACGACGGATTATTCGGCTTCACATTAAATTTCTGGAAATACAGCGTATTCTGTCCTGCATTAATATAATTCTTTGCAATATACTGGGCTCCACCCACAATAGATTTGTACGGGTTCGTCCACGGTCTTCCATAAGTTGTTGCTCCGGACGAACCGCCTTTTGCCCATAATAATCCTTTTGCGACCGCATCTCCGCCGTCTGACGCACCTATATTATAATAATTATATAATCCTTCATATCCTTTGTACTTACCACTGGTAGAATTAGAACCGTTTATACCAACCTCCTGCTTGCTTCTTGAGGCAAGAAAATATGGATTTGCCTGTGCTTTATTTCCAGCATCCATAAAGGCCTGTTTATATGAACCACTGACCTTTTTCTTCGTAGCAGAATCCGTCACACTATAATTACCTTTCATAAATGTATTATTCAGAATACTCTGCACCACATTTCCACTTTGTGAAGAATCATATGACAATGCTTCAAATTGAAAAATATCAGTACTGTTCAAAAAGTTCCTTGGATCCATATAGTAAGAAATCACTGCGGAATTTGCACTATACCAATTCGTTCCATCCTTTACTTCATATTTATCAGTTGACCAGTTATATGCACCAGCAGCCGTTGACAAATAAGAAAACGGTGCCAGGGAAGAGGTCCCCTTTGGATAATTACTCTGGATTACATTCCGTCCTACCACACTTTCATTGGTGATGACAGCCGCCCAGTCCAGATTGGTATGGACCGCAACAAACCTCCAGTTGGGATAAGCCGCATGCAGTGTACGCAGGCTCGACTTATAACTTTCCGGGAAATTTGCCAACAATGTTTCAAAATCCGCATCTGTACCTGGATTTTGTACCGTTGGAGGATTATTATCTGTACCATTCCCCGGTGCAGTCTCTCCAACCGTAATATATTCTTTCGATGCATATCCGGTAACTGTTTTTCCGCTATAGGTAACTGTTATCTTATACCATGTGCCCTCTGTTCCTAAAATTGTAACAGGCGTTCTTCTAGGAATACTTAACAAAATAGTGCTTGATGTACTCGCATTTTTTCTAACATTCAAAGAAGTAGTTACTTTATCATTTACATAACCATATTTTTTATTTTGGTTATCATTTCCTGAATTTGTTGATGTATTATCATCTACCGTAATATAATTTCCCAGTACATATCCCGTCTTTGTCTTTTTCTTATAGGTTGTTTTTACTTTATACCAGTACTTTCCTGATTTCTTTTTAATGCTCAGAATATTTACTTTGGTATTTCTGGGAATCTTTAACAATGACTTTGCAGAAGTCGTCGCACTTTTTCTCACATTTAAATACGTAACTACCTTATTGTTAACTTTTCCGGCAGGTTTGGACTTCTTGATAATATAAGAAGAATGCACATAACCTGTCCTCGTCTTACCATTCACTTTCCCCTTGCATTTGTACCAGGTAATCCCTTTATTAGTAACATATCCCAAAATAGTAACTGATGCATTTTCTTCCAGCATACCATAACTTTTATAATTGGTCCCCGCCTTTTTTCTCATATTTACCTTGGATGCTGTGGTTCCCGGATAAGAAATGACAGACTTGCAGGAAGTCGCAGCTTCTGCCTTTATTCCGGTTACCGGAACAAAAAATATACATGCCAATAATACTACTATAATTTTGACTAAATCTTTTACTTTTCTTCCTTTATTTTTATCAATCATTCGTATTCCCCTTACTTATCATTCTACATAATAGATTTACATAAGACAGTTACATAATACTATAATTTTCACTGTTTTTCAACAGAAAAGTACTATTTTTCTACATTTCTTCATATTATTCACTGCCTTTTCCAACCCAGATTTATATTCAGGGTATTTTATGTCAATCAATCTATCGTTTTTATGTGAAAGATAAGTGAAAAAGAATTAAAGCCTGGCTATCTTCTCCGCTAAATCATTTAAATATACCCAGCGTTCCATCTTTAATTCCAGTTCCTGTTCCAAAGCTTCTTTTTCTTCAGTCAGTTCCTGTAATTTAGAATACTGGCTTGCTGCCATTTCCATTTCCTTCTCAATTTTTCTAATCTTCTCTTCCAATAACGCAATCTCTTCATCAATGGTATCAAACTCACGCTGTTCCTTGTAAGAAAACTTCAATTTTTTCTCTCTGTTATTTTTCCATGTATCTTTACAGTTTTCAATATTTTTGCTGTTTGCTGCCTTCGTAATCCCTTCCTGTAATGGCATACTTTTTTCCAAGACCTTGCTCATATATTCGGTATAGTTCCCCTCATATTGAACAATCTTTCCATTACCCTCAAATGCCAGAATGCGGTCTGCAATCCGGTCAAGAAAATACCTGTCATGAGATACCGCAATCACAATTCCCTCAAAAGAATCCAGATAATCCTCAAAAACGGCAAGCGTCGTGATATCTAAATCATTGGTAGGTTCATCCAAAACCAGCACATTGGGTGCCGTCATCAAAACCTTTAACAGACAAAGCCTTCTTCTTTCCCCACCAGAAAGTCTGCCGATAGGATTATATTGAATTTCAGGGGTAAATAAGAATCTTTCACACATCTGGGATGCCGATACCATGCCGCTGCCGGTTTTTATATATTCCGCAATATCCTTGACAGAATCAATCACTCTCTCATTCGGATCCATATTCTCAGCCATCTGGGAAAAATACCCGATTCTTATCGTGTCTCCAATGGCAACACTCCCCTTGTCAGGTTTTTCAATTCCCAAAATCAATTTTAACAGAGTTGTTTTTCCACAACCGTTTTCGCCCACAATTCCGATTCTTTCATTCTTAACTGTGTAATATGTAAAATCTTTTATTAAGTTCTTTCCCCCATATGTTTTAGAAATACCATTGATTTCAATACTTTTCTTTCCCATTCTGGATGCCATAGACTGTATCTCTACCGACTTATTCTCTACAGGCCCCCTCATATTCTGCATTTCCTCAAAACGTTCTAACCTTGCCTTTTGCTTTGTGGAGCGTGCTTTTGCCCCTCTTTTCACCCATTCGATCTCAGTACGTAAAATACTCTGTACTTTGCGATAGCCTGCCTTTTCACTCTCTAACCGCTGCTGCTTTAATTCTAAAAACCCTGAATAATTTGTATCGTATGTATATAACTTTCCTCTGTCAATTTCTACAATTTTATTGACCACTCTATCTAAAAAATACCGATCATGCGTTACCATGATCAGACATCCTTTATATTTTGCCAGATACTCTTCCAGCCATACGATCATACCGTTATCTAAATGATTTGTCGGCTCATCAAGGAGTAGCATCTTTGCTGGAGCAAGAAGCACTTTCGCCATGGCAATCCTCTTTTTCTCTCCTCCGGATAACGTCTCAATACAGGCTTCTATATCCTCTACATGCATTTTCTTTAAAATAGTTTTTGCCTGTGCCTCTAAATTCCAATCAGGATTAGGGCTTATCTTTCCCCGACAGACATAGGACAATACCGTATCTCCCGGTTCAAAATCCGCGTCCTGAGCAAGATAAGCAATGTCAGTCTGATTATTTTTTATGATATTCCCTGCATCAGCCTCGGTGAGACCTGCGATCATTTTAAGCAGTGTACTTTTTCCTGTACCATTTACACCAACAATCCCAAGCTTGTCCCCTTCATTTATTCCAAGGCTGACCTGTTCAAACAGAACCTTATCCCCATATACCTTTGTTATATTTTCTATATTTAAAATATTCATTTTCGCTACTCCAATATTCCCAGACAACTCCCGTTTACATCCTATCCTGCCCTAAATGTGCTGCATCCTGTTTCCTGGCATATGCTTTTATGAAAATACCCTCTTCTTTGTATTCCTCTGATAATAATTGCCCATATCTTCTGATATTCGCCAGAAGTGCTGCCTCTTCATAAGAAACCAGCGTTTCCACATAAACCCGGTTTTCCTGAAGCTTACATTCTATCAGATTGAAAAGCTGCGGGAAACCTTCACCATTCTTTGCTGATACAAAAACGGTAGCATCTGCCCTTAAATCCTTCAATGCAGGAATTACCGAAAGCTTATCTTTTTTATTAAATACCGTTATAACCGGTTTATCCTCTATTTCTAACTGTCTTAATGTTTCATATACTGCATGCATCTGCCGGTCCATATCCTGATTGGAAGCATCTACTACATGCAGAATCATATCGCTATATTTCGCCTCTTCTAAAGTAGAACGAAATGCCTGTATTAAATGATGCGGAAGTCTGGAAATAAATCCAACCGTATCAGTTAGCATAATATTTTGTCCGCTGGGAAGCTGCAATGCACGTGTTGTGGGATCCAATGTTGCAAACAATTTATCCTCTGCTAATACATCTGCCCTTGTCAATTGATTTAACAGCGTAGACTTTCCCGCATTCGTATAACCAACGATACAGGCTACCGGACTGTCATTGCTGGTTCTGCGTTTCCTCTGGGTTATTCTATGCTGCTTTACCTCTTCTAAATCTTTTTTTAACTTTGAAATTTGTTCCCTAATTAACCTTTTATCCATCTCCAGTTTCTTTTCTCCGGGTCCTCTTGTTCCAATACCACCTCCCAGTCTGGACAAGGAAGGTCTGAGCCCCACAAGCATTGTGGCATTATACTTTAGCTGTGCCAGTTCAACCTGTATCTTTCCTTCTTTTGTATTGGCCCGTGCGGCAAAAATATCCAGAATAACCATTGTCCTGTCCATAATCTTAATATTCAGAATCTGTGAAAGATTCTTCATTTGTACAGGTGTAAGCTCCGTATCACAAACAATGCCTGTAGCGTCTAACGCCACAAGCATTGTTTTCAATTCTTCCAATTTACCTTTACCAAGATACGTAATCCCATTAACAGACTCCAGATTCTGGGAAATCTTTCCAACACTGACTGCGCCAGCAGTCTTTACCAATTCTTCAAGTTCGTCAAAAGATTCCTGTTTACTTCCCTTTTCATGTACTGCCACAAGAATTACACGTTCTGATTCTTCCTTATTATCAAAAAACTGCACTATACGCCTCCATTTTTTTTCAATCCACTGTAAAAAATGCTACTTTTACTTCTCAGATATTGACTGCCTTGTATAAAGCAGGTCATATTCATTCCTGCCAGCAGCATCATTCGGATATGTCTCTATAAACGCCTTCGCCTTTTCATATGCTGTATTATAGTCCTTTAGCTTCTCATAATACACAATTTCATCAAAAAGCAGTTCCTTAATATTAGATTGATCCTCCAGCTGTTTCCCTGCTTCTATATAACCAAGTGCCTCCTCCATCTTATTCTCATCCAATGCAATTGCCGCATATTGGGCATACATAAAACTATTCATCTCGTGGCTTTGAAGAAATACATCATAATAAATCTGCATATTTTCCAAATCTCCGGTCTGACCATAGCAGCTGCCTACATATAAAACCAGATCGCTATAACCGTCTTCATATGCTTTTAGCAAAATCGGTAACGCTTCCCGATAATCCTGCCAATCATATAACTGAAGACCATATGCTACATTTTGTAAATAAGAAAGCCCTTCTATCTCCTTTTGAGTCCATAATTTAATCTGACTGTATTCACAACACGCAAAACCATAATTCCCCGTGTTTACATAACAGTCTGCTATATAAAAACGCACATCATTATCAAAATTTTCCAACAGCGGAAGCCTCGGTTTTAATGCCTCCACAAATAAATCAACTGCCCCCTCATAGTCCTCCTGTTCATACAAGGATAATCCTTTTTCACGCATACTATACTTTACTCCAAAGGATACACCATATACAATTACCAGAAGCACCAGAATTCCTCCAAATAGTTTTATGATATTAAGGAATGTAAATTTCTTTTTCTTCTTTTTCCTTTTCGCGGGCTGATATCCCGGTAATTCATATATACCAAACTGGTCTCTTTTGTTTCTTCTATATCTACGTCTGCTCATGATATCTTTTCCTTCCTATAGTTTTCTAACCAGTTTTATTCATCATATATTTTTAAGTACGCATCCAGAAATCCTGTTTTTCCTTTTCATACCTTCAAACCGGCTATGACATACCGGACAGACTCTGCCTTTGCACTTATAGATTCGCTTCACTCCGGTTGATGACATTCCATCATGAATTTATTCTTCATAAGCACTCACTTCAAAACCTTCGTTTCCGCTTTGCATACCTTCAAGCCAAATTCACTTCGTTTGCCACAGTTTCAGGTATCAGTATTCGCTGTACACACATGGACTTCTAAAAATACACCTATATGCAAGCAGCCATTGCATCCTTCCAAAGTCTGCATTCATGCCTATGCGTTCATTATATCACACCAGAATGTTTTTTCCAAGACAGGTAACCTATACAGACACTTGCTGTTCCAATGGTTTAATTCTTTTTCTGTAAATACGGATAAAATAAAATATACACAAAGAAACCGATACAATCTCAGCAATTGGAAATGCCAGCCAGACCATATCGATATTTCCCGTCCGTGAAAACAAATAAGCTACGGGAAGTAATACTATCAACTGTCTGCACACCGATATAATCAGACTGTAATATCCATTTCCTAATGCCTGAAAACTGGAAATCAAAATAATACATACCGAGGCAAACAAGAAGGAAACACTGATAATCCGCAATGCCGGGACTCCAATTGCCAGCATATTGTCTGATGCTTTAAATAACGCCAGCAACTTTTCCGGTATTGTCTGAAAAATAATTAGACCTGTAAACATGATAAGCATTGCATACATAATGCTGAGTTTTAATGTTTTAAGCATACGATCCTTATTTTTCGCTCCATAATTATAGGAAAGTATCGGTATCATCCCATTATTCAGACCAAACACAGGCATAAATATAAAACTATTAATTTTAAAGTATATTCCAAATACCGCCGCCGCAGTTGTCGAAAATCCAAGCAATATGTGGTTCATCCCAAAATTCATGACTGACCCCACTGACTGCATAACCATTGCCGGCAGTCCTACTACCAGAATACGCTTAATGGTTGATTTCTTCGGTCTGAAACCTTTTAATTTCAGACGGATATCATGGTTAAATTTCAAATTAAAGACTAATCCTAATACTGCGGCAACACATTGTCCTGCCACCGTTGCAACAGCAGCTCCCGCAGTTCCCATCCTGGGCATTCCAAAATACCCAAAAATGAATATTGGATCCAAAATAATATTAATGACCGCACCTGTCAGCTGTGTAATCATAGAAAAAATAGTTTTTCCCGTAGACTGTAAAAGACGCTCAAAAATCATCTGAAATATCAATCCCACGCACACAATTGTACAAATGGACAAATACGACGTCGCTTCTTTTACGATTACTGCATCCTTTGTCTGCGATATAAAAAAACTCTTACAAAAAAATATACCAAAAAAGATAAAACAAAATGCTCCCAATAAAGAAATGAAAATTCCATTCATTGCAGCCCTGTTGGCCTCTTCAAAATTCTTTTCTCCCAGACTCTTAGAAAGCAGGGCATTAACGCCAACTCCTAAACCACCTCCAAAAGAAATCATCAGCATCTGTACTGGAAATGCCAATGAAACTGCTGTGATTGATTCCTCGCTGACTCTTGCCAGAAACAGACTGTCCACAATATTATAGCAGGCCTGAACCAGCATGGATAGCATCATCGGCAATGCCATGGAAAGCAACAGACTATTTACAGGCATTGTACCCATTTTATTTTCTCTTTTTTGTTCTTCCATTTTATCTTACGCTCCACTCTATATAGTAATACACATAGTTGGTATTGTAACGAATCTGGATATATATTGCAAGTCATTCTTATAATGATTCTGTTGCCATTGCATTTCACTGTATCCTCTCTCCATTACAAATAAAAAAACGACCATCCCCCTCTTAATTGAAAAAAACAGCCGCTTTATACATATTATGAAGTTCTAACCACGCTTGTCCTAGGATGCTGAAGCCATCTCTTTAAGAGAACTCCTATGCTCGATAAACTCTTCAACTTCCTTTTTGTCTATTTTAAGACTGATAGCAAATTCCCCATACAAACCATCCTGTGCCTGCTTCAAGTATCTTTCATCACAAGCCGACATTTTCTTACCCTGTGCAATTCGCTCTTCTTTTCTCTTCAAAACTGTATTGATGATGCGAATCAACTCTCTACATTCACAAGTCTTAAGTGCTTCCTTATAGGCTAACTCTCTATGCTTATCATCCGGCACTTCAATCAAATCTACATCTTTCATCTCGTCAATCAAATTACATGTCTCTTGTTTGCTGATAACAGGTCTCATTACAACCTTCTGATTATCCACAGGTGTAAACACTCTGCTTCCTTTTGTATAGAGTGGTAATAATGTATAGTATACTTTGTCGCTTTCAACTCCACTCAGATTCATCGGACCAATCTCTTCCACTTTGCACACACCGTTCATACCATAAACGATATACTCGCCAATTTCAAACATTTTTCTCCTCTCTTTCTAAAATATGGTTAACTCTTTACAACTGTTATTATCATAACAAATTATCTGCATTTTCGTAAGTGGATTTCTGTAATTTCTTCATTTTCTGCATTTTTCACACACTCTTTACCCGAAATTGTGCATTTTTACAACGTTTGACAAATTTTGCTTTGGTATATCTTTCTAATTCTATTCTTCCACAAATTTAAACAATTTATACAAATAATTCTTTATCCCGTTTCTCGTAATGTGGTATAATGAAGAAAATTGCTCGCTTATAAAAGCGTTTTTTCTGAATGCAGATCACAAACAACGTTATTGAGATAATATATACAAATTTATTTGTTTACAGGTGTGATTTTTTTGTACTTTTATTAAATTTGCAAAGTACATGATACAATATTGATATACATTCTTATTAGGATCAAATTCCTATTTTCACGAAAGAGAGGAACGGACATGAAGAAAAAATTATTGAATACTTTTTTGATTTTATGTATGGTTCAAACCATATTTATGGCAAAACCTGCCGCCTTAAATCAGGTAAATGCCGCAAACAGGGTTAAACTGAACCACAAAACTATAACTCTTGAAAGAGGAAAAACAAAGACAATAAAGCTTACCGGTACAAAAACACGTCCCAAATGGTCCAGTAAGAATAAGAAAATTGTATCTATAAAAAGAACCGGAAAAATGACTGCTAAAATAACTGCTAAGAAAAAAGGGACCACCTATATCTATGCAAAAGTCAACAAAAAAACATACCGTTGCAAAGTAAAAGTTAAAAATCCTTCTAATAACAAACATACCTCCTCAGAGCAGGACAAAAATACTTCTACCGAAAATACACCGGACCCATCTACACAGGTTACAGAATCTCCAGGAACTGACACTTCCAATGCTGATGCTGGCGACTATTCCATCACAAAAATCCATACCGGTGATGGAACCTATTATGACGGGGGATATACAGGAGGCTGTTGTAATCTTGATGCAATTGCATCTGATTATTTTGTTGCTGCAATGAATAAAATTGATTACCGGGCTGGTCATCTCGCAGGAGCTTACCTAAAAGTAACCGGACCACACGGAAGCATTCATGTATTAATTACAGATACTTTGGCTGATGGTGAGGGTAAACGTGGTGATATTGATTTAAATAAAAAAGCCTTTGAAAAAATCGAACCTTTGGTAACCGGAAGAATGCCTATCAGCTGGCAGATCATTCCACTGCCCACCAAAGCACCCATCCAATACGTATACAAGCCCCAAAGCACTCCCTATTGGATGCAGGTACAGGTAAGAAACCACCGGTATCCAATAAAAAAACTGGAATACAAAGATACAACCGGAAACTTTATAGAACTGCCCAGGGAAGAATATAATTATTTTACATTGAATAATCCCGGAAACGGACCTTTTACCTTCCGGGTAACTGATATTTACGGGCATGTCCTAATAGACCAGAACATCCCATTAAATCCATCAGCCGTCATAAACGGAGCTGCTAATTTTCCATATTAAATTCTTGTTTAGCTTACTGGGGACACTTTCAACATGAGGGGTTAGTGGAGTCCGCTGTGGGGAAATACCTTGCTGTTCTCGTTCGTCCCCTTCATTTCATTCGGCGGCAAATCCGTTGCCACCATAAAAAACCTTTGGGTTGGGTGGCAACTTTCATCAAAACAGCTATATTCTGTCAAGCTATGATACAAAACATTGAAATAGTTGCAGAGAACAAGTTGGTCATTCCATGAACTATCCAGCTTGGCATAATAGAACCGTTTGCTTTTTTCTCATTTACATAGCCCATACACCATGCAATTAGTCCCGTAAAGGCTATAATTAGCACAACTTTTACAATGCTAATTAGTGAAAAGAACATCGCACCATGCAGCAATCCAAAAAGAATACTCTGTACTATATTACCCATATTAAAACCAAACTTACCTGACAGACATTTTAGCAAAAAGCCCCTAAACAATATTTCTTCTGATAGTGCAGTTGTAATGAAAGCATAAATAAGCGCAGATGGAAATCCAACAATTCCCATGCCCGTAAACTTAGATGTTGCTGTATCCACTCCCTTTAGTGAATATAATATTCCTATGGAAACTACTATGAAAACAACTATTGTCAAAACAACAAATTCCAAAAGTGTTCTGTCAAATACTGACGGTCTTTTCAAACCAATCCACTGAAAAAAACCGGAACTTTTTTTGTAGCGAAATACATACCAAATAAAGGGGAATAATGTAAATAATGCCAATTGCAATATTGCACTTAATATTTGATTTATAACATCCATGGTGTTCTCTCCTTATATGAGTGAAATTGTGATTACAAAACCGATAGCACCTAACCCCAAAAATATAATTCCTACTCCAGCTCTTTTTTTTCTGCTTTCGATTTCGTGGCAAACTTCTTCAGACATATTTATAACAGGGGACTTTCTTCTTAAAATAAGATACATTATCAACCCAGAGGAATTATTGCCACCCATAGCAAGAAATCCCCATAATTTTGGATGACTTAATCCTCTGGCTTCTGCATCTAAAGAAACAATCCTAAAAAGCTGAAAACCTATATGCAACGCCCCTACAATAATAGCGGCGAAGCACACAATGCCTAACGCTAATGCTTGTGTGTTCATTCTAAATTCCTTTCTGCTTATAACCGCTTGATAATTTGATAGAGTAATAGCGAAAAACTAATGATAGCTAACACAAAAACTACGACTAAGAATACCACTTTGTTCGGGACTATACTCGACAGCAACACTAACGCCAAAAGGAGGACAATATTAATAATTACTGCCACAACCAGCCTTTTATTACTCTTCACCATGTTCGTACTTTCTTCCAAATGTTCAAGCATACGTTTATCTTCTTTTAGCAATTCATCAAGACTGATTTCATAAAGGTTACTCAAATTAACAACACTTACTATATCGGGATACGATTTTTCATTCTCCCAATTTGAGATTGTTTGACGTGATACTTGGATTTTTTCGGCAACTGCTTCTTGGGTAAATCCTTTTTGAAGTCTGGTGCTCTTTAGCTTTTTTCCGATTTCCATGTCTGCCTCCTTTCCGTCACCTTGTTTCCTGATCATCATACAGCAAATAGCAGACATAGTCTATCAAATATCTTTGCCATTGTGTAAAAAATGGTGTCAAAATCCTTTTACATCATGCCATTCAGCCCTTTAAGGACAGGCATATAATAAGCTGTATTTTCTAACAATCAGCATTCTCCCCACTCTCAATTTGCCGAATGATTTAACTTCAATATTTTACCCCAAACACATATACAATGCCATTAAATTTTGCTTAAACTTCCTTTGCCCGGTAATAGCCGCATAAAAAAAGACTATAACCTTTACTGTCATAGCCTTTCATGGATTGAGAAAATCTTTTTTGATTCGTTTGTCACCCCTATACATTACCAGCATCCGACTACCCCGTATGGAAACGTCCATTTAGCATGATAAATTTGTATTTATCTATCATACTTACGAATCAATCCAACGCCAAGAGGATAAGGTCCTGTATGAACTCCTATCATGGCTCCAATCTGGAAAATATCAATCTCTGTTTTCTTGGAATAGGTTTTTAGAGATTCCAAAATTTCCTTTCGAAATTCTACTGCCTCCTCATAATCATACCCATAGCCAATAACGATTTCGTAATCATCCGGTGATTCTTTTATTTCTTCAAAATGAGACTTCATCTTTTCGATAATCTTCTGAATAGACTTCTTCCTGCTTCTTGCAATACCAAAAGGAAAAATTTCACCGTCTTTTAAGATAATCATTGGACGGATTTTAAGAGCATTTACTGCCACTTTCATTACCTTTCCAACACGTCCACCATGAATCAGATAATCCATATTTCCCACTGTAAAGATAATCCTTCCGGTTCCCTTTATTTTTTCTATCCCCTCAATGACCTCATCATAACTCAGTCCATTCTCCTGCATTCTAGCAGATTCCAACACCAGAATTCCCTGCAATACAGTATTAACAGTAGCATCAATTACAGTAATTCTGATATCAGGATAATCCTCCAATAAAATATCCTTTGCTGTAGAAGCAGAATTATAGGAACCACTGAATTTTGTTGTAATACAAATACAGATGATATCCAGCCCTTTTTCAACGCAAGGCGTAAATGCTTTAATATAATCTTCTACTGAAGGCAGAGAAGTTTTTGGGAAAATACTCGGATTATCTATCATTTTCTGATAAAATTCATGTACCCTAATCTCTTCATTTTCCTTTAAATAATTTGCCTCATCAAATGACACATAAAATGGTACTACCTGTAAATTCTTTTCTTTTACCAGTTCTACACTCAAATCACAAGAACTGTCTGTTATAATCTGATATGCCATAGTACATCTCCTATTACAATTTCATCAATACACCCACCGGAACATTGCATCACATAGTATCAAAAACTATTATTTCCAGTTATTATGTACTATATCACAATTCATCCTATAAGAAAAGCCCTATTTACTCTTTAATTTTTTTACTCTCGCATACAAAAAAGAAGCCGGCTCATTAAGTAAATCCTTCCAATCTCCCCAATGTGCACAGCCTCTGTTTTCTCTCTATTTAAAACATAATTTCCTTTTTATCAGATAACAGTTTGCCCCCATGGACAATCTGTAAAACCCCGACCGTAACCCCTACAGCAATCAGTATGATTCCGAATACAATGTTCCATGCTCCGACCTTTTTCATTGTCCTGTAAACTTTTTCGTTCATAAGCTACCTCCATCTCATTCCGCTTCACATATAAATCTACTCTGCTCCATATTGTTCATAATATGCATCTATTGCTGCTTTTAATGTATCATCAATAATAATCTTCCCTTTATATGGTTTATTATACAAATGTTCTACTACCTCTTCCATTGTTACGATAGAAGTTGTTTGAAATCCATATTTTTCTTCAATCTCTTTGAGTGCGGATTTTGTACCCTGTCCCCGCTCCATCCGGTCTACAGATACTACCATGCCGGTTATGTTCACATCGCCCTGTGCTTTTATGATTGGCAATGTTTCTTCGATAGATGTTCCGGCAGTAGTCACATCCTCAATAATAATGACCTTATCACCATCCTCAATCGGACTTCCCAGCAAAATTCCCTTATCACCATGATCCTTTATCTCTTTACGATTAGAGCAATATTTAATATCTTCGTCATATCTTTCTGCGATCGCCATTGTTGTTGCAACAGTAAGGGGAATTCCCTTATAAGCAGGTCCAAACAGCACGTCAAAATCTGTACCAAACTCACTGTTGATTGCCTCTGCATAATATTCCCCAAGTCTTTGAAGCTGGGAACCTGTCCTGTAAAATCCGGTATTGACAAAAAACGGTGTCTTTCTTCCGCTTTTTGTTACAAAATCACCAAATTTTAATACATTACAATCAATCATAAACTCGATAAACTCTTTTTTATATTGTTCCATTTACTCTAAATCCTCCGCTCTTTTCCGGTAACGCCTTTACCTTGTATCACTATTGACATCTGTGATTCATATTTGTCACTTTTTTATCTATCAGTGCAGAAAAAAACACTGTGTATAAGCCATATTCTACCATAAACACTTATTGTTATCAATTAGTTTTAACAGTCCTGCCAAAATATAAAATCTCTATTTTTCCTATTTCTCTGCAAAACGTGACAAAAATTGTCTGGTACGTTCTTCCTTGGGATTCTCAATTACCTGTTTTGCCTCTCCCTGCTCCAAAATAATTCCATCATCCATAAAGATGACCTGATCTGCTACATCTCTGGCAAAGGCCATCTCATGAGTAACGATTACCATGGTTGTCTCCTGTTCCGCCAGACTGCGTATAACTTTTAATACCTCACCGGTAAGCTCTGGATCCAGAGCCGAAGTCGGTTCGTCAAAACATAAAATATCCGGTTTTAATGCCAGTGCCCTTGCAATGGCCACTCTTTGCTGCTGTCCACCGGATAATTGATGCGGATAATGGGATATCCTGTCAGAAAGTCCCATTTTATCCAAAAGCTGCTTTGAATTTTCCTCAAGCTCATCCAGTATCTCCTTTTTATGCTCTTTAAAATCAGGATTCTCTTTTGCCAGAAGCTCACCTGCCAGCATAACGTTTTTCAATGCAGTATATTGCGGAAACAGATGAAATGACTGAAAGACCATGCCAAAATGAAGACGCTTTTTACGGATATCCTTCTCCCGCTCTGTCTGTGCTGTGCCGGCATCAAAAAGCGTTTCTCCCCGTACGATAATTTTTCCCTTGTCCGGTTTTTCTAAAAAATTCAGGCATCTGAGCAGGGTTGTTTTACCAGAACCGGAAGACCCGATAATTGCGAGTGCCTGCCCCTGTTCCAAAGAAAAACTAATATCCTTTAAAACCTTTGTCGACCCGAAATTCTTTTCTATGTTTTGCACTTCCAATATTGCCATAACGCCCTCCTCCTACTTAAAATAATCCAGTTTTTTCTCCAGCCAGCCTAAGAAAACAGTAAGAATTCCACTGAATACCAGATAATAAAATGCAGTAAAGAATAACGGCCAGATAGCACCGGAAATTCCCTGGGAACCTTTTAAAAATGCCTGTCCCGCCCATATAATTTCCTGCAATGCTATAATACGGGCTAAAGAAGTATCTTTTACCAATGTAATCACTTCATTAGATATCGGCGGCACGATACGCTTTATCATTTGCAAAAGCGTTACTTTAAAGAATATCTGACTTTTTGTCATTCCCAGCACCAGACCAGCCTCCTGCTGACCCCTTGGCACACTTTGTATCCCTCCACGATATATCTCCGAAAAATAGCAGGCATAATTTACAATAAAAGAGACTGCTGCTGCCAGAAATCTCCCATTTTCACCGCCTCCCCATATAGCCTTTCCAAGTACCAGCCCCGGAAAATAATATACAATCAAAAGCTGAATCATAAGAGGTGTCCCCCGGATAATCCAGACAATAAACCTCGTAAAATAACGTAATGGCTTAAGTCCTGACATTGAACCGAAAGCGATTATAAGCCCCAAGGGGAATGCTCCTAAAAGCGTAACAAAAAACAATTTTAATGTTTGTAAAAAGCCCACATTTAATGCATGAAAAACAATGGGCAACTGTTCCATAATCGTTGACATTTCCATACCTGCCTTTTCTTTTGTATCGTCCACAATCTGCAAAAACGTTCTATATCTGCTGTCATCAAATTTACCTTTGCTGGTAAATCCTGCTACCTTGACAGGATATATAATCGGCAAAACAGACACTGTATTTTGTACAGCGTCTGTTTCATTTCTTTGCTATATTGATAGACGGTTATTCATCATTGCCAATCACTGCGGCCTGAACACCATATTTCTTCGCAGTCTCTAACATACTGCCATCTGTGATGCTCTCAGTGAAAAATGTATTCAGTTTTTCTGCCAGATCAGAACCTTTTCTGAATCCAACACCATATTCCTCTGCATTAAAACTTGCCGTATATGTTAAATTCCCATAACTGGTTCCCTCTCCAACCATGGCAGCCGCCATTAATGAATCGATTACTGCCGCATCCGAAGTTCCGGCAGCCACTTCCATCAGGGCATCTGCCTGAGTTTTTACAGAAGTGAAATTATAATCTAACTCAGATAAAACACCTTCTCCTGCCGAACCTACCTCTACTGCAAAATTTAAATCCTTCAGGCTTTCTACCGTCTGATACTTATCTGCCACATCTGCCTTTACGATTGCTACCTGTGCATTATTACAGTATGCACGGGAACATTCCATTGCACTGGTCACCTCATCCGTCAGGGTCATACCATTCCAGACACAGTCAACAGATTTGGCATCTAACTCCATTACCTTGTTATCCCATTCAATTTCCACGAACTCTACTTCAACGCCAAGACTCTTTGCAAATGCCTTAGCCATGTCTGCATCAAATCCAATCCACTCTCCTGAATCATCCTTATAATCCATCGGTTCAAAATCAGTGATAGCTACGATCAGTGTTCCCTTATCCTGTATATAGGCCAGATCAGATTCCTCGCTCTCACCGGAACCATTTTCATCTGCTGATTCCTGCGTTTTTTGTGCAGATGTATCACCCTTACCATTGGTTTCTCCATCTTTACTTCCACACGCTACCATACTAAAGCATAATGCCATAGAAAGCAGTAATGCCAATATTTTCTTCTTCATTTTGTTTCTCCTTCCTTTTGCTGATTTTCTCTTACTTTTTATGTAGATACTGTTCTTAAACAGTTCCCTTATTAATCAGCACAATGGGATTCTACCATAATGAATAATCTATGTAAAGACAATGTTTCAATTTACTCTCATAAAGCTAGCAAATTACCGTTTATTATATTCACACTTTCAAAACCGGATTTTTGCTGTAAAAGAAAAGGACATTTCCCTATTTACGGAAAACGCCCTTTTATCTTGTCTTAAAAAACTATTTTACGCAGCCTATCATTTCACGGATATCATCAATCCCCTGCTTTTCCATAAACTCCTTTATCCCCTCTATAATCTCTATCGTTGTATATGGATTGTGAAAATTGGCTGTGCCGACAGATACCATGGAAGCACCTGCCATCATAAATTCAATGGCATCTTCTGCATTCATGATACCTCCCATACCAATAACAGGAAGTTTAACAGCATTTGCCACCTGATATACCATGCGGACTGCTATCGGTTTAATAGCCGGACCTGACAGTCCCCCTGTTTTATTGGCAATCGCAAAATCCCTTCTATATATATCAATCTTCATTCCCGTTAGGGTATTGATCAAAGAAAGAGCATCTGCTCCTCCTGCTTCTGCTGCCTTCGCCATTTCTGTAATGTCTGTTACATTGGGACTTAACTTCATAATGACCGGCTGCTTCGCTTTTGCCTTTACCGCCTTCGTAATCTGCTCCAACGCGTTAGGATTCTGACCGAAAGCAATTCCTCCTTCTTTTACATTTGGACAGGAAACGTTAATTTCCAATAAATCTACTGCTTCATCTGCCAGGCGCTCTACCACCTCAACATAATCTTTTTCCGATCTGCCACAAACATTCACGATGATATTGGTATCATACTGCTGTAAAAACGGAATATCCCGATTACAAAATACATCAATCCCCGGATTCTGCAATCCCACTGCGTTCATCATTCCACCATAAGTCTCAGCAATACGTGGAGTAGGGTTTCCCTGCCACGGTACATTTGCAACACCCTTTGTAGTCACCGCTCCTAATTGATTCAAATCCACAAATTCTCCATACTCCGCACCGGAACCAAAGGTTCCGGAAGACACCGTTACCGGATTTTTAAATTCTACTCCTGCAATCGTTACCGAAAGATTCATTATAGCTCCACCTCCTGTGCGTCAAATACCGGACCATCCTTACAAATCCGCTTATTGCAGACATGACTGTGTCCGTCAACTTCCGTAGACTGGCACACACAGGCGAGACAGGCTCCGATTCCACACGCCATCTTCTCTTCCAAAGAAAGCTGTGCTTCCATATGACTCTTAAAAGCATATTCCTTAATAGCACGAAGCATCGGTGTAGGTCCACAGGCATAAATGATATCACCCCTGATATCATATTCCTTAATGGCATCCAGCACATTACCCTTTACACCACATTTACCGTCTTCACTGGCAATATAGACTTCCCCTTCTTTTTCCAAATCTTCTATTAAAAATGTCTCATCCCGAAACCCCAGAACGATACTCTTTTCACAATTTAGCTCTTTTGCAAGTTCTAACATTGGCGGTATCCCGATCCCTCCGCCAATCAAAATGGCACGTTTATCCTTCAATGTAAAACCATTGCCAAGGGGACCCATCACATCTACGGCTTTGCCGGCAGTCAACGCTGCAAATTCTCTGGTTCCCTTGCCAACTACCCGATACACCAGACGAATTGTTCCTTTTTCCCGGTCAATCTCACATAAACTGATTGGTCTTGGCAATAGATTGGCTCCGTTTTTACTATATAACGATACAAACTGTCCTGCTTTGGCCTGCTCTGCAATCTCTGCTGCTTCCAAAACCAGACTGTAAATATCATCAGCAAGCTGCTCCTGGCGTCTCACTCTAGCTGTCATCTTCACTGCACTCATATTATTCTCCTAACTCCGGCTGTTTACCTCAAGTAATTGCCGGTTCTATCTCTTTGCAATTGCTCCCGTAATATCCTCTATCATATCAATTACCGCCTGTCTGGATGCATCCGCAAAATTCTTCTCTCCATAAGAAGCATATTTTTCCTGCTTATATGCTGCAATAATACCTCTGGAAGAATTGACAATCGCTCCTAACCCATCTGCATTAAAATAGTGTACCAAATCTTCTGCTTTTCCTCCCTGGGCACCATATCCTGGCACTAAAATATATGTTTTTGGCATTAATTTACGAAGCACCTTCCCCATCTCCGGATAAGTTGCACCAACCACACATCCTACATTACTGTATGAATCTCCCATACATTCTTCTCCCCATTCTACCACCTTTCTAGCTACCAGTTCATAAAGAGGGGTTCCGTCTACCAGCTGATCCTGAAACTCACCTGAAGAAGGATTGGAAGTCTTGACCAGCACAAAAATGCCCTTGTTTTCCTCTTTACAAACATCCACAAAGGGCTTTACCCCATCCGTTCCAAGATATGGATTCACCGTTACAAAATCCTCGGAAAATCCTGAATACTGTTTACTTCCCACCTGTACTTTCCCCAAATGACCTGTCGCATACGCACCTGAGGTAGAACCTATATCACCTCTTTTGATATCTCCAATCACAACGAGACCTTTTGACTTGCAGTAATCACAGGTTTTCGCAAATGCACTAAGACCAGGAATTCCAAACTGTTCATACATGGCAATCTGTGGTTTCACTGCCGGAATCAGATCATAGGTCGCATCTACAATAGCTTTGTTAAACTGCCATATAGCTTCTGCCGCTCCTTCTAACGTCTCTCCATACTCCTCAAATGCTCCGCTTCGAATATATTCTGGTACATAATCAAGCATAGGGTCTAACCCAACCACCACCGGTGCATTTAAAGAAGCAATCTTGTCCACTAATGTATTAATCATAACATCCTCCTAAAATTATCCTTTTATATCTCCGTAAATTCTATATATGTATTTTAAAGGATATACTTTTTACATTATATTCTAATTCCCCCACTTCTTCAATTCCTATTTCAAAATATTTTTCTTTATCAAATTCTTGTTTATATTACTAAAGAGGACGCTTCCATGGCGGGTGGAGGCGGACGCAGGAATCTATGGATATAGGGTTCTACGAAAGACACACTTGCGTTCAATATTCCAACGTAACGGTACAT
>JAIDOW010000087.1:48224-78470 GCA_029063085.1 Lachnospiraceae bacterium | reverse complement strand
TACAAAGGGGGACGCTTCCATGGCGGGTGATGGCGGACGCAGGAATCTATGGATATAGGGTTCTACGAAAGACACGTTTGCACTCAATATTCCAACGTAGCGGTACATAAGAGGCTATCCTGCAAGCAGGCTACCCTCTAAGTACCGACGTTTCCACAAGGTCTTTCTTAAGAACCCTATATCCATAGATTCCTGCTGATTGCTGGTACAATAAAGTCGCCATGGAAGCTGTTACTTGGCAGAATGAACAAGAATTTCTGCCCTGCGGGCGGCACGGCTGGTACTATGTGACCGGTTAGTTATTAGACTTTATATTATTTATTACCATCCGGTAAGAAAAGCAATATTTGATAAGAGACTACCTTCCGCCCAGAACAAATATACCCTGCCCCCGCCGGAGGCGTATAAATTCTTGTGTTAATTTTACCAGAAAACAGCTTTCAACATGAGCCTTTGAAAAGTCTAAGCTGTGGGGAAATACTTGCTGTTTCTCGGTAGGACTTTCGCACCCATCGGTACTTAACGATTGGATGTCGCAGACGTCCAAGAGTTTAGTACCGCTATGTGTGCGAAGGAGCGAAAGCGGGGACGAACGAGAACAGCAAGTATTTCTCCACAGCGAACTCCGCCAATCCCTCATGTTGAAAGCGTCCTCTAGTACGATAAACAAGAATTTATGAGAATAAAAGGAGGTATGAAATGGAAAAGTGTAAAAAGGAATGTGCCCACTGCCAGACAAAGCAGCGGGAAGAGGCAGAATTCAAGAAGTTAATGAACCGGCTGAACAGGATTGAAGGTCAGGTACGGGGAGTGAAGGGGATGCTGGAAAAGGATGCATATTGCATTGATATAATTACGCAGGTTGCTGCAATCCAGTCAGCACTTGCAGGATTTAATAAGGCACTTTTAAAAGAGCATATTTCTACCTGTGTGGTGGAAGATGTAAAGCAGGGTAAAGAAGACAAGGTAGAGGAATTGATTAATACCTTACAGAAGTTGATGTAGCAATTGTCGATAGGAAAATTAAAAAATAATTAAAAAAAGATCAAAATATAAGGAGGTCAAATATGAATATTTTAAAAGTAGAAGGAATGCACTGTGAAGGATGTGTAAAGAGAGTGACAGAAGGTTTAAAAGCAGAAGGTATTGTGGCAGAGGTTTCTCTGGAGAATAAGACGGTTTCTTTTGAAGGTGATGAAAGCTGTGTAAAGACAGCAGTTTCCGAGATAGAAGACCTTGGATTTGAAGTGGTATAGCAAAAATAATATTAAAAAGGTCTGGTAAAGAGATGTTTTATATTTTAAAATATCAAAAAGTCTGACAATCAACATTTTAACAGTGATAAAAAAAGGGAGATGCAAATTTGTGAACGAATACACAATCATGATTGTTGATGATGAGCCGGATATATTGAATTTACTTGAAAAAGCCCTTAATATGGAAGGATATCATAGTGTCATCAAAATTGATAATGGACATTCCGCTGTAAAAGAATGTTTAGAAAGTCAGCCGGATATCATTATTTTGGATGTTATGCTTCCTGACATTGACGGTTATGAAGTTTGTAAACAAATCCGTGGATTTTCTCATTGTCCGATTTTGTTCCTTTCTTCTAAAAATGATGAATTGGATAAAATACTTGGTCTGGCTGTTGGTGGAGATGATTATGTGACCAAGCCATTTAGCCCAAAAGAAGTAGTATACAGAGTAAAAGCACAACTGCGGCGTGTTGGATACAAACAAAACTCGTCTGGGAACTATGCTCTTAAAATCGGAGAATTGATGATTGACATAGAGGGATGCAGAGTCATGAAGGGCGATATGCCTATAGAGTTGACAGCACGGGAATTTGAGATTTTGCGATATCTGGCGGAAAACAAAGGGCGGGTCATAAGCCGTGAACGTTTATATGAAACGATTTGGGGCGAGGATAGCTTTGGATGTGATAATACGATGATGGTACACATCCGGCATTTACGTGAAAAATTGGAAGACAATCCCGCAGCACCCCAATATATTATTACCATGAAAGGTTTGGGCTATAAATTGGTGAATCCACATGAAAAATAGAAATAATATAAATCCTTTCTTTCGTATATTTGGTGTTGTAATTGTTTTAGTTTTAGTATCAGTTGTTGCAGGGATATGTTTGTTTTATTATGTTTTTGCAATTCCGGAACCGGAAGGACTTAGTTTGGCCGATTGGCCAAACAGGTTTACAGATAATTTTTCTATTTGGCTAGAGTGTGAAAAGGGAGAAATAAAAGTAAAAGATATTGGGCTTGAATATTTAGATGAGTATGGTCTCTGGCTTCAAATTGTCGATGAAAAAGGAAAAGAGATTTATGCTTATCATAAACCTGATGGGTATCCGATAAGTTATTCAGCAGCTGAGTTAATGGCGTTTAATGCAAGCAATTACGATAATGAAAATACTGTTTTTGCTGGCAGTTATGAAGGTTCTGATCAGACATATGGGTATATTGTGGGTTTTCCATATGCTATCGGAAAGCACATGATTTATTATAATGGAGAAAATGTCAGTCGGCTTTCGCCTATATTTCGCATAGGTATTGTGCTTGTTCTGGCTGCTGTTTTTGCAGTTGTTCTTGTTTATGGACTATGGCTGTTAAAACATCTGGGAAAGATTACGACAGGCATCAGGGATATACGTCTTCGTACATATATTCCGATGGAGGAGAAAGGTCTATTTAGCGATGTCTATGCTTCTCTAAATGAAATGGATACAGAAATCCATCATAGTGATAAGTTGCAAGAAGATACGGAGAGAGTAAGAAAAGAATGGATTACTAATATTACACATGATATTAAAACACCGCTTTCGCCCATCAAAGGATATGCGGAGTTACTTGCGGAAAATCCTATGCCAGAGGGCAAAACGGTACAGGAATACGGGGGAATCATCTTAAAAAATGTAAATTACACAGAGAAGTTGATCAATGATCTTAAAATGACCTATCAGTTTGAGACCGGTGTCGTGCCGTTATCTTTGCAAAAGATATATCTTGTACGTTATATCAGGGAATTAGTCATTGATATTATTAATGACCCTGTTTTTTCAAATCGCAATATAGAGTTTGAAAGTACGGTAACCTCCTGTGGGGATACCTGTGTGCCATATGACAAAAATGCGGTAAAGGATATTGTCGTATGTCTTGATGCCGGACTGTTCCGTCGTGCTATGGAGAATCTCATAATCAATGCTCTGACGCACAATTCGTCAGAAACGAAGGTAACGATTATTGTTAATATAGATAAATTAAATGAAGTATCGATTATTGTACGGGATGACGGAATAGGTATGAGTGATGAGGAACAGTCAGAGTTATTTGAACGGTATTACAGGGGTACAAATATGAAAGAAAAACCAGAGGGCAGTGGTCTTGGTCTTGCAATTGCAAAACAGATTATAACACTTCACGGCGGTAATATTACCGTGAAGAGCAAACCTCATGAGGGTACGGAATTTGTGGTTTCCCTGCCGATTAAAACATAAATTAAGGTTAAATTAAGATACGGAAAAGATTAACCTAAGATGGATGACTTATGCTTTAAGCATAGGTCATCTTTTTTTGCGGGCAATGAACCAGGCGTATGTTTACATACACATTTGGTGAGTACCGCATGGAGTGAGTCAATATATGAAGCAGTGCCTATGTAATAATTAACAGGAGGTTTTTATATGGAATTACGATTACAACATTTGAGTAAGCAATATGCAGCAAAGTGCGCTGTTGATGATATAAATATCAACTTAGTGCCCGGGGTATATGGCTTGCTTGGTGCAAACGGTGCGGGAAAGACAACCTTGATGCGAATGCTATGTGGAATTTTGAAGGCTACTTCCGGAGATATTCGTCTGAATGGGAAAACAATACAGGAATTGGGGGAACAATATTATAGCTGTTTAGGTTATATGCCGCAGGATTTTGGTTTTTATCCTGATTTTACTGCACGTGAATTTATGCTATATATGGCGGCTGTAAAAGGATTGGATAAGAAAAAAGCAAAATTCCGAACAGAAGAATTGCTTCGTATGGTAAATTTACAGGATGTGGCAGATAAGAAAATCAAATCCTATTCCGGGGGAATGAAACAGCGTCTGGGAATTGCACAGGCGGAGCTGAATAACCCTTCAATCCTGATATTAGACGAACCAACCGCAGGACTTGATCCAAAAGAGCGTGTGCGTTTTCGTAATCTCATTTCAGATTTTGCAAAAGAAAAAATCGTTATTTTGTCAACGCATATTGTATCTGACGTTTCCTATATTGCAGATATTATTTTAATGATGAAAGACGGCAGGTTTTTATTGCAGGAACCAATCGCTGAGGTTACTGACGGAATTAGAGGTAAAGTGTGGGAAGTGCTGGTTGATGAGTTGGAAGCGGAAGAGTATAGCAGGCGGTTTTCAGTTGTTAATCTGCATCACGAGAGCAATAAAGTACGGCTGAGAATTGTGAATGAAAAAACACCGGCAGTCAATGCAGTTACTGTAGAGCCCAGTTTGGAGGATTTGTTTCTCTATCATTTTGGAGCGGAAGCACAGGAGGAAAAATAAAATGTTAATTAAATATGAGTTTTTGAAAATATTACGTAAAAAGTCCACGCGCATTGTTATGGCAGTCAGCCTGATTTTAACGGCGTTTCTTTTTGGTCTGCCCATTTTGCAGTATCAAATCTACAATCAGGATGGTGTGCTAAAAGGGTTAGAAGGCATTGCCTATGATAAAGAACAGCATCTTAATTTGTCAGTTCCTTTGTCGGAAGAATATATTACCGAAGCGATACGCAAGGTGCAGCAGCTTTTTGAAAATCAGGATAATGTCGGTTATGATGGAACCGAACAATTTCTGATTGGAGATGCTTATTGGAATGATATTGCACCCAGAGAAGATCTGCTAAATATGATTGCTAAAACTTATGCTGATCCGAATGAAACCACAGGCTATAATAAGCTGCCTGATTTGGATGTATCAGACGGAGCAAATTTCTATCGGGCAATGGAATCAAAAATTGAAACTTTGCTGAATGCCCCATCCCGTAAGTTATCAGATGAACAGAAAGAATATTGGAGAAGTATGGCAGGCAGAGTAGAGACTCCTTTGAAATATGGATATTTCAAGAGTTGGGAAATCATTATGAGCAGCTTTGAACTGTTAATGTTCGCAATATTAGCAATCTGTATTGTAGTAGCCCCGGTCTTTTCCGGTGAATATCAAGCAGGGACGGATGCGGTAATCTTATCAGGCAAGTATGGCAAAACAAAACTGATAACAGCAAAAATTATAGCATCATTTCTATTTGGAGTGCTTGCATTTACACTTCATATTGTAGTGGCATGCGGATTACCGCTTGCAGCATTTGGTGTAGATGGCTGGGAGCTTCCCATGCAAATTGCCAATACGGTAATACCATACCCGTTTACATTTCTGCAAGCTGTCCTTGTGAATATCGGTATTATTTATTTGATATTGTTTGCCATGATAAGCCTGACGCTTCTTCTGTCATCAAAAATGAATACCCCCTACCTTGTACTGATCATACTTGTGCCAGTTCTTTTCTTTCCGATGTTCCTGACACCGAATGGAACGACAGGAGCGTACAATCTGACTCTGTTCCTATTACCTTATCGTGCCACTATGCCTGAAATAGGCAAATATATTTCTTATCAATTTGGCAGCTTGGTTTTGGATGCATTTTCCGTCAAAGGAATCCTGTATACAGCTTTGATTGTAATCATGCTGCCGTTTGCGAGGCTGGGATTTAAGAAACATCAGGTAGAATAAGAGGTATGAAATGGAAAAGTGTAAAAAAGGAATGTGCCCACTGTCAGACAAATCAGGAACGGTCAGATATACTTATGATAAATATGACCATCTGTCAAAACAGAGTTTCCGCTTTACTATTTTAGAGAAGCGGTGCATATAATCTCAGAAAACTCTGCCACAGTCTGTAAGGTCTGTTCATTTGCAGGCAGGATTCATAAGTCATTTCTTCTGATACGGATATAGTATCTAATATGTCCTCCTTGATTGTGTTGATCTCCTTGCAGTGGTAAAGAAAGACGGCACATTCAAAGTGCAGGTAGAGGCTCCTGTAATCCAGATTAATGGAACCGACTACAGCATAGTGATCATCGGCGATCATCATTTTGGAATGAATAAAGCCGGGAATATATTCATATATTTTAACGCCTGCTTTGGTCAGGGGTTCATAGAAAGACCGTGTCATCATGAACACGGTTTTTTTATCCGGAACTCTTGGGGTGATAATCCGGACATCAATGCCGCTTTGAGCCGCCAGGGTCAGTGCAGTAAGCATTTCGTTGTCCACGATCAGGTATGGAGTGGTTATATAAATGTATTTGGTAGCACGGTGAATCATATTCAGGTATACGTTTTCCGCCACAATTTCGGAAAATAGCGGATTATCTGCATAAGGCTGAACAAAACCGTCAGTATTTTCTCTGGCTTCCTTAGGAAAATCATCGTAATAAAAATGATATTTTTCATAATCCACTGGCTGTTCTGATACATGCTGCCAAAACTGTAAAAACATAACGGTAAAATTCCAGGTGGCTTCCCCTTTTAGCATAATGCCGGAATCCTTCCAGTAACCATGGAGCTTTTGTCTTTTATTAATGTATTCGTCTGCTAAATTAATACCACCGGTAAAAGAGGTATGTCCGTCTATAACTGTGATTTTTCTGTGGTCACGGTTGTTGAGTCTTAGAGACAGTGTAGGACTGAACGGATTAAAACAGTAACATTCGATTCCGAACTGCCGCAGTTCTTCATAATAGAGGGGGGGCAAAGTGCGGACACTGCCCATGTCATCGTAAATGATTTTTACTTCTACGCCTTTTCTGACTTTTTCTTTCAGGATTTCCAAAACACTGTTCCAGAATATGCCATCGTGGATAATAAAGTATTCCATAAAAATGAAATGTTCAGCTTTTTCCAATTCATCCAGCAGGGTTATATAAAGCTCTTCTCCGGAGGCAAAATATTTTACGGAAGTATTCTGATAAACAGGATATTTGGCAAGGTTATAAATATAATTTGCCTGAGGGGCAGCATGTCTGCTGGTTTCTTCGATTTTTTTGATAACAGATTCATCCTGCATTAAATGGGTCTTTGATTCGGTAACTGCTTTGCGGACGCTTTTTCGGAACTTACGCCTTGTTCCGTTTACAGAAAGCAATAGGTAAAAAAGACCGCCAAAAATCGGGATTAACAAAATGGTAATACCCCAGGCAAGCTTATAGGAAGGATTGATTGGCCGGTTGATAATGTATAAAACTACGATAATGCTGATAGCAGAAAGGAAAATCTGAACATGGAAATAATGTTCTTTCAGCTGCATGTAGGCAAATATGATAAAACCAATCTGTAAAAGCACAAGGAAAGCAACCCATGCCAGTTTATCAATAAACATAGTATAGTCTCCACGTTTTCTTTCTTTATCAATTACACGCTGCTGGCTCATGATGATATGCCTCCTGCTGTTCGTAATAATATCTGTAACTGTCGGTTGCAGATGCTTCTATAAAAATATTGTAATACTGTAATCCATAAATTTTTTGGTTATATGTTCTGCCATCTTCCCGCTGCACCGCATGGTAGAATAAGTCCGTTATCGGAAACGGGAAGACCGATTTCATCGGATTTCACGATGCCTCCATGCTTTGAAACAATTTCTGTGGAAAGCATATAGTTTAACACTGCCGGTGCCAGTCCAGTGGTATAGGAATTTATAAGGAAAAATAACGGCTCATCATTTAATAATTGTTGGCAGAGTGCAATGAACGGATGTATTTTCTCCTCTATTTTCCAGATTTCTCCTTTTGGACCACGCCCATAAGAGGGGGGATCCATGATAATGGCGTCATAATGATTGCCCCGTCTGATTTCCCGTTCTACAAATTTTACGCAGTCATCTACAATCCATCGAATTGGAGCATCTGACAGACCGGAAGCCTGTGCATTTTCCTTAGCCCAGGTTACCATACCTTTAGAGGCATCTACATGAGTTACGCTGGCGCCGGCTTTGGCAGCGGCACAGGTAGCACCGCCGGTATAGGCAAACAGGTTTAATACTTTGATCGGACGATCGGCATTTTGGATTAAATCGGAAAACCAGTCCCAGTTAGCTGCCTGTTCCGGAAACAGTCCAGTATGTTTAAAGCTAAAAGGTTTTAAATGGAAGGTTAATTCTTTATAATGTATGCACCATTGTTCCGGTAAGTCAAAGAATTCCCATTCACCGCCGCCCTTTTTGCTGCGGTGGTAGTGGGCATTTAGTTTTTTCCATGCAGGATTTGTCTTTGGAGTATCCCAAAGTACCTGAGGGTCCGGACGGAGCAGGATATACTTGCCCCATCGCTCCAGCTTTTCACCCTTTGATGTATCAATTACTTCATAGTCTTTCCAGTTATCTGCTACCCACATATGGTTTCTCCTTATCTATTATTATCGCAAATTATCTGTTTTATAAATGCAGCTTGTTATATAAATTTCGGTATAATTCAAAGTATTTATATCGTATTTATGCGTTCATTATATAAGGGTATTTGAAATTCGTCAAATAATTCCTGCGAGCAGAGAGCCAAACAGCTGCCTGACGGCTGCCGCAAGGGGCGCATTTCCCACTGCTCTGTTGTTGGGGAGACTTGTCTGGGCATACGGTATTAAGTGTGTAGAAAAAATATGACTTTTGTCATGGTCAGAATCTTTCTTTTTTCACTACAGAAAATAAAATAAAATTAGTATTATAATAATGTAGATAAAGAGTAGTAGGTTTGATATGATACTGGAAAATAGCGGTTCATTCGTATTGTTTTGTAGAATTAATTAAAACCAGGGAAGGAATTATTATGGAAGATATTATTTTAAGCACAACAGAACTGACAAAAAAATATGATAACAGGGTAGTTGTAGACGGATTAAATCTGGAGATAAAAAAGGGGGAAATATTTGGGTTGCTGGGACCGAACGGAGCGGGTAAGAGTACCACAATGAATATGATATGCTCCATTGTAAGACCAACTGCCGGATCGGTAAATCTTTTAGGAAAGAATCCGTGGAAGCAGAAGAAAGAAGTAATTCACAAAATTGGATATATTCCACAAGAGCTTGCAATCCATGGAAAGCTGAGAGCGTGGGAAAATGTGGAGTTGTTTACCTCTTTATATGGAATAAAAGGAAATAAATTAAAACAGACGGTAGAGGAATCACTGGAATATGTGGGCTTATCGGAAAAAAGAAATGAATTTGCAGGAAAATTTTCGGGTGGCATGAAACGAAGACTGAACATTGCCTGTGCAATTGGGCACCAGCCGGAATTGTTGATTTTTGATGAACCGACGGTTGGAATTGACCCACAGTCCAGAAACTTTATTCTGGAAAAGATTAAAGATTCTAATCGGAATGGGGCAACCGTTATTTATACGAGTCATTATATGGAGGAGGTTGAGGCAATCTGTACGCGGATTGCAATAATGGATAATGGAAAGATTATTGCATGTGGAACCAGTGAAGAATTGAAAAAGCTGGTAAGGGAGGACGGAAGTGATATTACTTTAGAGGAAGTATTTCTGACGCTGACAGGTAAACGGCTGCGGGATTATGGAGAGTAGGAGATAGAAAATATGATAGGTTATTTAATTAAAAACAATATAAAATTAATGCTCCGGAATAAATGGGTAATTGTGGTGATGATATTAGGGCCTGTTTTTGTAATTGCCATATTATCCAGTGCTTTTGAGGATTTGATGAAGTCTTATGAAAAGGTAGATTCCTTTTATGTGGGATACAGTGTGGAACAATCGGGCATTTTCGCAGATTATATGGAGCAGATTAAGGTAGCAGGAGAAGAATCAGGCATTATCTTTGCGGAGTATCCTGAGGGAGACCCGGAGGAGCTGATGCCTAAGAATGAACTGGCGGGATTTGTGGAATTTGGCAATGACAGGTATGTTTTGTATCAGTCTGCTGATTATAAAATAGAGGGGATTACATTAGAGTATTTTATCAGCCGGATTATCAGTCAGGCGGCAGGGAATATATTACAGGCAGGTGCTGCACCGGAAATAGAACTGCCTGTGAAAGAACTGGATTATATGCCGGCAGTTGACTCAAAGGACTATTATGGAATCGTATATATCGTATATTTTATCTGGTGTGGGATTGTATGTATTTCAGGGGTACTATCGAGCGAAAAGAAAAATGGGATATCAAAAAAGTTTCAGGTATCTCCGATATCGGGAATGAATCTGTTTTTGTCAAAGTGGGTTCCCTGTGCAGGGGTAATAGCTGGTGGGATGGCGGTTACTATTCTGGTTTGTGTATGGATGTTTGGAATAAAATGGGGAGATATATTATGGAGTATCCTCATCCTGTTACTGTCGGTTATGGCAGCTACCGCATTCGAATTATTTATATATTATATATTTAACAATCTGGCAGTTACCATTGTGGCGGTATTTACTGTTGTGTGGGTGATGGGATTTGTGGGAGGATCTTTTGAAACTTATATGTTTTCCTCTATTCCGGAGGGGATTAAGAAGCTGTCACCGATTTATTATATTGACCGGGTTTTAGTGGAGTATTCCTGTATGGGGGAAAGCAGTTATACCGGTCCCTGTATTTTGTATATGCTTGCTATAATCATTATATGTACTGCAGGAGCTTTGTTTGTGGATAAGATAAGAAAAGGGGGAAGAGCATGAACCATTTTTTTGTACTGATAAAAATGAATATGAAATTGTTACTTAGAAATAAAGGATTCCTCTTTTTTCTTTGTATTACGCCAGTCGTTTCTGTGTGCATTCTAAATTTAAAGGCAACCAGTACAGAGCAAGAGAAGAAGGAAGGAAATGAGATAGTAGAGCTTGACGAAGCTTCGGAAAAGGCCATATATCTGACGGATACTACAAAATATACAGTAAAAGTGTTTGATGCCGCAGGCACGGAATTATCTGAGCATGCACTGAATAAGCTGGCGGATGAAGGAATGTTTTCTGTGTGCAGATGTAAGACAGAAAACATGACGGAGCAGGAAGCCTTATCTCAGGCAAAAAGGGATGCTTACGAAGACAGAGCGGGGGTAATCCTTTACTTGAAAAAGGATTTTGACCAGGGAGTAATGGAAGGAGACTGGAATAAAGCAATCCAGGTTTACCATGTGTCGGAGGATGAGCGGTTTAGCCTTTTTGAGGACAGTCTGAAAGAAAAGCTGTCCATGATATATAAGATGGCGGACAAAGTGGGTTCTGATGCAAAAAGTATTACGGCAGCATTGGATCAGCTTAAGGATGCCATGCCCGATAAAAGTGTTGTGGCAGTAAGCGGAAAGAGTGAGACGGCACTGGACAGTAAGTTCAGCAGATGCAGGGACAGAGTCGGCTATTCTTTTGCTATTGTTACACTGGGCTTTTTGTTCTGTGGAGTGTGTATTGCCTATACTGTGATTGAGGAGCAGGAAAACCGAGTGTATACCAGAATTATGTTATCTAAGGCAGGAAAATATGAATATCTGTTTGCAAAATTAGTGGTCTCTATTATGATTGCTTTTTTGCAGACCGGAATTATCGCGTTATGCATGCTGTTGTTTTCTGACATGGATTTCGGAATGAAAATATCCAGCTATTTATTCATGATTTTTTTGATGGGTATTATTTTTAATATTTTAAGCTTAAGTATAGGTGTGCTGATGGGGGATGTGATGGGAGCAAATTATGCAGTATTTACCATTTGGAGTGTATCGGCATTGCTTTCGGGGCTTTATTTTTCGCTGGATCGTAGTAATACAGTGATTAAAACCCTTTCACATCTTATGCCTCAGCGATGGTTTCTAAAAGGAACTGAAATGCTGATGACAGGAGACAAATCCGCCTATTCTATGTTAATATATATTACGATAGCTTATTTAATAGTAATATTAAGTGTCGGAGCGGCAGGTCTTCGGATGAAAGGGACTGAATAGACATTATGACAGAACAGATTCGGGAAAACTATTTTGGGGCAGCCAGAATTATGATGATATTGGCATTAGAGATTTATATAGCAATTATGCAGTCAGATTTGGCAGGAACATCCGGCAGGATGCTCCTGCTTTTGGCACTTTTTCTTGGAAGTGTGGCAGGAAGGGAAGCTCTGCCAAGGTCTTCACAGTGGATTGCGGTTCTGGCAGCAGGAGGAGTGATGGGGTTGATGATAGCACAGTATGGTCCGGCATATAGTATGCTTGGAATGGTTCTGGCCTATGAGAGTATTTCCTGTTTTTCACTTCGGAATTCTGGATGGTATCTGGCACCTTTACTGCTGGCATGTATCCCCACAGATATTCCTATAGGAATACGGCTGTTAGTTTGTCTGTTTCTGGGACTGATTTATTTTCAGCAGAATATGGTAATTGCAGTTTACCGCAGCAGAATGAGAGAGGATATCTGTAGGGAACAAAGCCTGAAAGAAAACATACATCAAAAGGAAATTGCGTGGAGAGAAGAACTGCGGCGAAGCGTTTTGGCAGCAGAAAACCAAATGCTAGAGGAGAAGGAACGGCTGTCGCAAACACTTCATGACAGGCTTGGACATAATATGAATGGTTCTATTTATCAGTTGGAAGCAGTAAAGATCCTGATGGAACAGGATATAGAGACCAGCCGGGGAATGATACAGGCTGTGATTGAAAGTCTGCGGACCGGTATGGATGAAATACGTGCCATTTTAAGAAGAGAGAGACCGAGGAAGCATAAACTGGCGCTGATGCAGTTAAAGCAGCTTTGTGAAGAGTGCTGTCAGATGGGGGTGGAAGCCAGTCTGCTGACAGAAGGAGAAATAGAAAATATTCCTGAAAAATATCTGGAAATTATTATGGATAATGCATTTGAGGCTGTATCAAATGCACTAAAATATGCGAAATGTACCAGAATAGAGATTAAAATTTATGTGATGAATAAAATGCTCCGGTGTTCTGTGACGGATAATGGAATCGGTTGTGGCGAGGTTGTAGACGGCATGGGAATTTCAGGAATGAGGAAACGGATGAGAAGTGTCAACGGAATCCTGGATTTTAATACAGACATGGGTTTTTCAGTAAATATGCTGCTTCCGTTAGAGAAATAGTATCAGTTGGAGGGGGCAAATACCTTTTGCCCCAACATCATAGTATATGGGAATGGAGACATACGGCATATGACAGGAGGTAAGGATGGAAAGAATAAAGGTAATGATTGCAGATGACAGTGATTTTGTCAGGGATGGCATGCGGATTATTTTAAGTGTAGATGAGGAATTTGAGGTTCTTGGCTGTGCAGCAAATGGAAGAGAGGCGGTGAAGCTTGCAAAAGAGAATCCGCCGGATGTATTTTTAATGGATATCCAGATGCCGGAAATGGATGGGATTGAAGCCACCGAATATATTGTTGAACATAATCTGGGAAAGGTTTTGATTTTAACAACGTTTGATGATTATGAACTGGTGCAGAAGGCATTGAAAAAAGGTGCAAAGGGGTATCTGGTTAAAAATCATACACCGGAGCATTTGAAGCAGATGATCAAATCGGTGTATCACGGAACGGCAGTAGTAGAAGAAAATTTTTTAGAGAGTCTTGCAAAGGGAACAGAGCCTATGAGTGCGGAAGGATTTCAGGCAGACGAGTATACGCAGCGGGAGCTGGATATCATAAAAGCGGTTGCAGAGGGTTTGTCAAACAGGGAGATTGCAGAAAAGCTTTTTATCAGTGAGGGAACGGTGAAAAATTATATCACAACAATACTGGCGAAGGAAAACCTGTCCCACAGGACGGCACTGGCCGTATATTATCTGACAGGAAAAAAGTAATCTACTGGCTATTGGCTGGTGTGAGATTGAAATGTTGCAGATATAAAGGCAGCCGGATAAAAATGTTTACTTTTATGTGGTAATATCCTATAGTGAATATAGATGGGAAGGGTGGCCAGCAGAATGACTGCCTTCTGGATTGAGACCTTCGTATGGTGCAAGGCGATACATATAATAAAGAAAGTAACGGGGAAGAAAAATGTCAGATACATTGGAGCAGAAGAAAATTACAGATGTGTTAGAGAATTTTCCGGAAAGGCTGGTACTAAGCAGTCTCCGGGATAAGGCTTATTTATATAAGAAAACCGTGATACAGAAAATCAATTTGAAAGGGCGGGAAGCCTATCAGATGGAATGCTTTACGGACAAGCAGGTTTTTCATGAAAATGTGGAAATAGAACAGCTGATACAAATGGTATTTGAGAGATTTCCATCTGTATATAGCCAGTTGAATGTTTTTGGAGAAGAAAAGCAGTGGGATTTTAAGGTGACAAAGAAGGGAAAGCTTCTTTCAAATGTCCATATAAAAAACAAAAAGCAGGCGGATTCTGCGATAGTACAAATGGCAAGTGGCGGAGAGAATGAAAATACCTCCTCTGGAAAGCGGATATCCGTAGAAGGATCTGTGCTGATGCCTCACAACCGGAAAAAAAATTATTTATTACAGGAAGGAACTGTGGTTCCTCCGTTGGTAGATCTTGGTATTTTTACAAAAGACGGCAAAGTAGTGCAGCGTATGTATGATAAATACAAACAGATTAACCGTTTTTTGGAGCTGGTGGAGGATGTAGTGAAAGATTACCCGGGTAAGAATATGCATATTATTGATTTTGGGTGCGGCAAATCTTATCTTACATTTATCCTGTATTATTATCTTGTGGAATTGAAAGGATATGAGGTACATATGACAGGGCTGGATCTGAAAGAGGATGTTATCCGCAAGTGTAATGAGACTGCAAAGAAGTACCGTTATGAGAACCTGCATTTTGAACTGGGGGACATCAACGGATACCAGACAACGGAGCCTGTGGATATGGTGGTGACACTGCATGCCTGTGATACGGCTACCGATTATGCTCTTTACAATGCGATAACCTGGAATGCGGGAATTATTCTATCTGTACCCTGCTGCCAGCATGAAGTAAATGCACAGATAAAAAGTGAGAATTTATCTCTGCTTACCAAATACGGAATCGTGAAAGAGCGGATGTCAGCTTTGATGACGGATGCAGTCCGTGCCAATGTGTTAGAGTATTGTGGTTACCGGACACAGCTTCTGGAATTTATTGATATTGCACATTCTCCTAAAAATATTCTGATTCGTGCGGTGAAGGGGAATGTGTCCAAAGCGAAGCGTGAGAAGGCAAAGGAAGAGATTGAGAGACTTTGCAGGGAGTTTGGAATCCGGCAGACATTGGCAGAACTGGTGTCTGGTGAGTGATGTGAAGATTATGAATCTTTAATCATTTTTAGAAAAGAACAAAAAGATTTTATTATTTGAAAAGGGTATGGCTGTATGGCCATACTTTTTTACTATGAGGAAATGGATGAGACGATATTACATTTTACAAATTGTTTACATTTAAATATCGTTTTCTATCTGTATTTTTATTATAATGTAGGGGATAGTGTAGGGTAGATGATGAAATATATAGAACAGGTATTGCATATATGAATATTGTTTTGCAGAGGCACGTAAGTAATTGTTGTTTCGTGAATGGCTGCAAAACAGGAGGATGTTATGAAGAAAATTTTAGTGATAGAGGATGAAACGTCCATAAATGATTTAATCTGTATGAACTTATCCATTGCCGGTTATGAACCTGTTCCTTTTTTTGATGGGGAAGAGTTCAGCCGGCACTTAAAAGGGGAGAACGATTATGATTTGGCATTGCTGGATATTATGCTTCCGGGAAAAGATGGGTTTATATTGTTGGAGGAACTGAGAGAATATCATATTCCTGTGATTTATCTAACAGCAAAGGGTGATTTGTCAAGTAAAGTGAAGGGATTACAAAGTGGTGCGGAGGATTATATCGTAAAGCCTTTTGAAATGCTGGAGCTCTTGGTCAGAATCGACAAGGTACTAAGCCGTTTTCAGCAAGAGGAGGATGAAGAAATTCATATAAAGGATATTGTTATAAACGAGAAGCGGCGGACTGTTTATAAAGAGGGAAAAGAGATTTCTCTTCAGCCAATGGAATTTGACTGTCTTATGGCTTTTTGGAAATATAGAAATCGGGTGATGACCAGGGAGCAGATTTTAAACTGTTTATGGGGTGTGAATTTTGAGGGAGAAACCAGAACAGTGGATGTTCATGTAGGAAATTTGCGAAAAAAACTGGATTTTGCTGATGTGATCATTACGGTACCCCGAGTAGGTTACCGCATGGAAGTTTAGCAGGGAAAGGCGGATGAAAAATATGGACATGATTAAAAAGATTGCAGTTACAGCATCTGCAATGTTATTTATCCTGACACAGCTTTTTTCATTTTATATTATTTACAGCAGTCATAAAGAAAAGCTAGAGCTGGTGAAACAGGAAGGGGAAAAGCGGATAGAGAGCGAAAGAAAAAATCTAAACCTGCGGTTAAACAAATTAGATATAAAAAATAATTTTAGTGATTATATAGTGGTTCAATGCTTTCGGAATGAAATGCCTGAGGATTCTGCTTTATATAAGGATGGGGAGGAGTTGTATAATGGCAGCAGGTATCAGTTTGACTTAAATATAAACAGGATGGATGGGGATGCACAAAGAGGAATCAATTGTATTTCCAGGAAGGTAAATGGAACATATATATTGGTGTATTATGGAAATCTGGAAAAGAATGGGGATAATTATGTATTTTTTCGTGTAAAAGATATTTCTTATTTATATGAAGACAGCCGGAGACTGGTGTTTAAGGAGCTTCTGATATCTTTTCTGATATCCGGGTTTGCGGCACTGTTGCTTTCTGCAATGATTAAGAAAATTACCCGTCCCTTGGAAACCACAAATGAGACCCAGCGGCAGTTGATTGGCAGTATGTCTCATGAATTGAAAACCCCGCTGACTGCGATCAAGGGATATTCAGAATTGTTATTAAAGGTAAAGCTGACGGAAGAACAGACAGAAAAGGCGATGAATTATATTTATACAGAAAGTGGAAGAATGTCCAGGCTTTCCGAGAAAATGATGGAGCTGACAAAGCTTTATGAATCAGAATGCAGTATTGCATTGGAAGAAGTAAAGATAGAAGAGATTTTTAATGAGGTAGAAGATTGTGTAAAGCAGATATTATCTGAAAAAAATCTGAAACTGATGTATGAGGGGAATTATCAAGGGGTATCAAAGAGACTGGATAAAGATTTGATCATCAGTTTTTTGATTAATCTGATTAATAACAGCATGACAGCATCCAAGGGGGGATGCTGTATTTACCTCGGAGCGGATGAGACAGCTCTCTGGGTCAGGGATGAGGGAGCAGGAATTCCAGAGAAAGAAATTGATAAAGTTCGAAAAGCATTTTACAGAGTGGATAAATCCCGGTCCAGAAAAAGTGGAAATATGGGGCTGGGACTCGCTCTTTGTGAGCAGATTGCAAAGGTACATCATGCTGATATGAGGATTGAAAGTAAACTGGGAGTGGGGACAAAAATCTCACTTCTTTACAGAACCTTTACAAATTAATGAAGATTTCAAAACACAACTTATGCTATCCTTTTATCTGTCAGGAAAAAATCCTTGTTTAGCTTACTGGGGACGCTTTCAACATGAGGGGCTGGTGGGGTTCGCTGTGGGGAAATACTTGCTGTTCTCGTTCGTCCCCGCTTTCGCTCCTTCGCACACATAGCGGTACTAAACTCTTGGACGTCTGCGGCATCCAATCGTTAAGTACCGATGGGTGCGAAAGTCCTACCGAGAACAGCAAGTATTTCCCCACAGCTTAGACTTTTCAAAAGCTCATATTGAAAGCTGTTTTCTGGTAAAATTAACACAAGAATTTATTTGCCTCCGGCGGGGCAGGGGATATTTGTTCTGGGCGGAAGGTAGTCTCTTATCAAATATTGCTTTTCTTACCAGATGGTAATAAATAATATTTTAAAGTCCAATAGCTAACCGGTCACAATAGTACCGGCCGTGCCGCCCGCAGGGCAGAAATTCTTGTTCATTCTGCCAAGAAACAGCTTCCATACGACGGTATCGGTACACAGCAGGAAAAGGGGGCTTATGGTTATCCTAAGAGAGACCCGTCTGAAAACGTCGGTACTTAGAGGGTAGCCTGCTTGCAGGATAGCCTCTTATGTACCGCTACGTTGAAGTTAGAACGCAAGTGTGTCTCTCGTGGAAACCATAAGCCCCCTTTTCCTGCGTCCACCACCATCACCGTATGGAAGCGTCCCCCTTCGTAAGATAAACAAGAATTTACCTAATTTATGTTTGGAAGGAGAAGTTTATGAGAAAAAAATATAAAATATTGTTTGCGTTGAGTTTATGTGTCAGTATGGTTGCGGGCTGTGAAAAAACACCGGATGATCTAATTGTGAAGGAAAAAGGTGCTGAAAATATAGCGGCATATGAAAGCGGTGAGGATACCGGAGATTTATTGCGGGAAACATTGGGAATTCCAGAGCATTATACAAAGGAATCTGTATATGAGGACGGTGGACTGGTCATTGATACAGATGCAGAAGTGATCGTACCGGATGTGAACTTCATTGATACGGTTAATGTGACAGCAAGAGAAGGAAATCAGGAGTTAATTGATACGGTAACAAAGGCATTTTTTGAAGGGGATAAAATCTACAACGGAGTGTCCTATAGTAGGATGACTAAGGCTGAGATTGAAAAGCAGATTACAATTCTTAAAAAATATAAAGCCGAAAATAATCTGGACCCCTACCAGTATGGTACAGATGAAAACGGAAACCTGTATTTCGATATAGATCAGGTTATTGAAAAATATGAAGGGTGGTATCAGGATGCCGCGAATGATGTGGTAAAGGAGGAAGTCACTCCTGCATTTGGATTGGAATATCCGTCTGGAGAAGACGGGAAGAAGATATCCTATGATTATGAATTTATGGGTGTGGCAGAGACAAAGAACGGGAACTATGAATATAGAATAAGCGGGGAGGATCCTTCCATATCAAAGGAAATTCATTTTCGTATATCAAAAATGATGGAACAGGAAGACAGACAGGAGTTTTCTACATGGCAGGAAGGTGAATATGTCAGGAATCCAGAATCAGAACAGTATCTGTCTGATGAGTTTTTAAAAAATCTTGCCGGGATTTCTTATGAAGAGGCAGAGAAGCAGGCAAAGGATAAAGCAGAGAGTCTGGGTATGGATTTAGAACTTTATGATTGGGATTATGCAGTATTCTACCATGGCGAGGGGGGAGTTACAGAGCAAAATTCTACAGATGCGGGGTATCGATTTTATTTTACCAGAAAGATTTCGGGGACACCTATTACTTATACCAGTAATCGGGGAGGAGCTTACGTAAGTATGGAGAGCACTGAAGAGCCATGGGGGTATGAAGTCTGCAACATACTTATCGGGGATGATGGGATTTTAGAGGTAACTCTGGATAATCCCTATGTCGTAGGCGAGGTACAGACAAAAAATGCAAAGCTGATGGATTTTGGCAGCATAATAAAGATCTATGAGCAGATGATGGAGATTTCTAATGCAGACATAACGGAGTATGAGAGAAAGAGAACCTACCATATCAAAAAAATCACATTGGGTTACAGTCGGATTTATGATCCGTTAAAGGATAATTCCGGTGGACTTTTGGTACCGGTATGGGATTTCTTTGGGAGATTTGATTCGGAGGACAAAGAGGGGAATGTTACGAATAAGGATTCGGGTGAATATTCGACACAGAGTTTTATGACAATAAATGCGATTGACGGCACAGTGATTGACCGTTCACTAGGATATTGACAGGTACAAGAGGTCTGTTAAATGGAAGTCTACAAAAGACAGGAAAATGTATTTGCAATAGGCAGCGTAAAGTAAATTATGATAATTTACGAGACGGGAATTAGCTGCATTAAAATCTGCTTTGCAAACAGGCGGGCAAGTGGGCAATCAATTTTACAGAGCAAAATTGGTTACAAATTATGGGAGAGATAGAGATGAAACAGATATTGGCAATTGTAAGATGGAACTTTCTGGGATTTTTCAAAAATCCCAGAATCATCATTACGTTTATGCTTTCTTTTGTATTATGCTTTTTTCTGAGCGACAGGGTTATGTTAGTAGCCAGAACTTATGAATCCCCTATCCAGATGGCGGAAGCCTTCATCTGGACATTCGGTGATTCAACAGCAATATTATTATGTTCGTTATTACTTATCTTGTTGTTTATTGATCTGCCAAAGCTAAGCCCCTTTACACCGTATATGCTGTTAAGGGTAAAAAAGAAGCAGTGGCTTTTGGCACAGTTTTTCTATATTGTGCTGGTTACTATGCTCTATATGGGATATGTCTTGCTGGTCACTAGCCTGCTTTGTATGCAGAAAGCATATATCGGAAATATATGGAGCAAGACAGCAGCCCTGCTGGCTTATTCCAAAATGGGAAAAGACCTTGCTGTTCCGTCTACAGTGAAAGTAATGGAAAGCACCAGCCCTTATGAGTGTATGCTTCAGATTATGGTACTCTTGATTTGTTATACATTGACGCTGTCATTTCTTATGCTGTATTTTCAGATGAAAAAGGGAAAGAAGGCAGCGATTGGTGCAGCCCTTACCTATAGCCTTTTTGGCTTTTTGTTAGAGCCGGATATTCTGGCAAAACTGTTGGGCAAAAAAGAATATGAGATGTATCAGGTCCGGAGCCTGTTGGGCTGGCTTAGCCCATTAAATCATGCCACTTATGGAATGCATGATTTTGGCTATGATAATCTGCCGGTGCTCTGGCAGTCATGTCTTGTTTTTATAATAATGTTGGTTATTCTTGCAGGTGCGGCCTTCTATATTTTAAAGTTTTACAATTTTTCTGTTTTTACGGGAGAATGATCAGGCAGCGATTTTTAAGCACCTGGCTGAAAATACTGTACTGACAGTCGGAAAAGGGAAGATAGAATGATAAAAGAATTGATACGGGATAGAGGATTATGGATTGCTGTACTGGTTACAGCAATAGGAATGCTGACCGGCATTCCTTTTTATGAAATGGAATTTCCGTTGGAGACTGGAAGTGTTATCGACTATTTTCAGACAGCGGTATCTTCAAAGCAGTTGTTTTTTCTGATGCCGGTTGTCTCCGTATTGCCGCTGGGGGCAGTCTATATCAGGGACAGGGCATCTGGATTTTTAAAATTATATATTACAAGGACCAGTCGGAGGGAATACATCAGGCGTAAGATTTTACAGATTTATGTCAGTGGCTTTTTGGTTTTTCTCTTTGCAGGAATGATGATACTGGCATTTTCTTTTCTGTTTCTCTTTCCTTTGGAGTTAAAAGGGAAGTGGCAGGGAGAGGATTTTATGGAAATGCTGAAAATGTTTTTTCGTGTAACACTGGTTGGAGGGATTATAGCTGAAATTTCTGGCATTTTTGCAGGAGTGTTTCAAAGTTACTACATGGCATATGGGCTTCCTTTTGTATGTTATTACATTTTGATTATATTAAAAGAACGTTATCTATCGGAAATGTATAGCATGTATCCAATAGAATGGATTAAATGTGAGCATGACTGGGGAAATAATGGCAGTGGTATATGGTTTTTTCTGCTGCTGTTTTCTGTAATGACAGGGTTGATGAATGGGCTGGTACTGTATTATCGGCTGCGGGAAATATAGATTAGACGTAAAAGGGAAGAAGGGATAGAGAATGAATCCATATATTGAAATCAGCCATATTACCAAAAAATTTGGAGAAGAAACCGTACTGCATGATATTGATATTGTCATGGAGCAGGGAAAAACATATGGATTTTCGGGCAATAATGGTTCAGGAAAGACGGTACTGATGAAATGTATCTGTGGGTTTCTTCCGGCAACGTCGGGAATCATAAAAGTCGGAGGAAAAAGGATTGGGGCAGAGATAGATTTTCCGGAAAGTATAGGCGTGATTATAGAAACACCAGGATTTTTGCCAAATCTGACAGGACTTCAGAATTTAAAGATACTTGCGAATCTGAAAAATCAGATTACCGAAAGGGAAATTAGAAAGGCTATTAAATCAGCTGGGCTGGATCCGGATTTGAAAAAATCGGTATCCCAGTACTCTCTGGGTATGCGGCAGCGTCTGGGGATTGCCCAGGCGATTATGGAAGACCCAGAGTTTTTAATATTGGATGAGCCGTTTAATGGTTTGGATAAACACGGCGTGGCAGATATAAGAAAGCTTCTTTTGCAGTTAAAGGAAGAAGGGAAAACAGTTATTCTTGCCAGTCATAACAGTGAAGATATCCGGATTTTATGTGATGAGGTGTATGAAATGGACGGAGGGAGGATGCGACGACTATGAATAGGAAAAAAGTTATGATATATGTGATGGTTATGGTATTGGCAGTAATAGGATATTCCGGTCAGGTAAGTGGACAGGAAATGGCAACAGAACAGGAGGAGACAGAACAGGAAACGGTGGAAGAACCATCTACGGAGCCTAAAACGGATAATATATCTTCCAAAAAAAAGTCAACTGCAAAAAAGAAGAAAAAAACTACAGCATCAAAGACAGAAGAAAAAAAAGGAGATTCTACAGAGGAAGAAATCAATCATCAGTCCCGGGTTTTAGTAGCAGATAACAGTTTGCAGACTGTAAAGTTGGAAGCGGGAAAAGATACAACATGGACATTGACTGTTAAAAATTATGGAAGTAAAGCAATTGAAAATATGAAGGTTACGTTGTTATCAGAAAGCCGAGACATTCAATTTGAAAAAATGTCATGGTATCAGGGATATCTGGGCATAGGAAGTACAATGGATTTATCCCAGACAGTTTTGGTCAGTAAAAAGGCAGCGGCAGAGCCGGTGCCGGTTCAGTTACAGTTTGAGTATGAAGACGATAAAGGAAACAGCTATACTTCCACGGAAGCAGTGAATCTGCTGGTAAACCAGCCCCAGAAAGCAGAGGTCGTAAATCTTTCTTTTCCAGAACTGGTATATTCTTCAGATACCGAGATTCTGACGTTTCAGATATTAAATACCGGTCTGGCAGATATTTATAATGCAAGGGTATCTGTAGAGGGGAAGGGGCTGTTTCCAGTACAGGATGTATTTTTGGGTAATATTTCTGCCGGGGAATCGAAAGAAGGAGAAATGCAGATTTTTATCGGGACACTGGATATGGATGTTAAGGGGGAAAAGGAGGAACAAAAAGGCGGCGAATATGGTGTAACGAGCGGAACGGTAACATTTTCTTTTGAAGATGAAAATGGGGAAGTAAAGGAACAGAAATTGGATATCAACACAGAAGTAAAAGAACCGCAGATAGTGGAATTGAAAATAGAAAAAGAAAAGAAAGAAACGAATCAATGGTGGATTACCATTATTGTGGTTTTAATCTTGACATTAGTTTTAGTGATTATATGGTTGTGCTTTAGAATACAGTACTTCAAAAAAAGGGTGGATTTCCATGAAGAAACGGAACGTTTATAAAGATATTGTTGTATTTGCCGTAATATGTCTTGTTTTGTCTTCCGTGATACAGATTGTAAAGAAATATCAAAAAGAAGAAAAAAGCTATGGTTTTACCATAATGGCAGACAGGGAAATCCAGACTGACGTGGTAAAGGAGTTTGAGAAGATAAAAGGTCTTACCAGATTCGAACCGTATACAGAAATACCAGTGACGATTAGGCTGGGAAACTATATACTGGACACTAATTTAACTGTGGCAGATATAGGAGATTATCCATTAGAATGGAAGGTTGTGGATGAAAAAATTGTACTGGGAAATACCCCTGTGCTTTTTATGGGAGCAGACAGTTTTTTTGGATTTATCGATCAGTATGGGTACGCTCCGGAAAAAAGTCAGATTCAAAAATGGATAGAAGATTATAAAAATCTGGAACTTACCATAACTGATGAGGAAGAAAAAACAAGGACAGCAAAAATTTCAGGAATTATTAAGAGTCCGGAAAGGTTAGTGTGTATGGATATGGGGCAGTTGGAAGAACTGGAAAAAAAGAAATTCCATATAACTGGCGGCTATATGGAGGTGTGGGGGTATCAAAATGCTGAGAATGCAAAAGAAATATTGGAATCGGGCGGGTTTGTTCTGGAAGAGTAAAGGAATTAGGGACAATGACAGTACTGAGTGCGGCAAAAGTTCCGAAAAAAGATGGGAAGGGAAATTCATACACAGATGTAATAAACGTGCATAATGATAAGAAAAATTTATTGGAAAAACCATAAATAAATGCTATTATGTAAAAATAGTAATTCAATTCGTCTATTCGTGTATTACTACCGTAGAAATTGAGAATCATGTTAATGATTTGAATAATGCTGGATGTTTAAAAGCTTGTCGAGTTGGAGATGGGTGTTGAACAGGCAGGTTTTGAAACATTAGGACTTATCGAATTTGATAAAGATGCCGCTGATACTTTGAAGAAAAACTAGTCAAACTGGAATGTAATTCAGGATGATATTTCGAATATTTCATGTTTAGATTCAGGGGAATATTTTGGGATTAAAAAGGTGGAATTCATTTATTGACAAGTGGGGCACTGTGCCAGGCATTTTCTTATGCAGGGAAGAGATTAGGGCTTGAAGATGTAAGAGGAACAATATTTTATCATTATGCTGTTTTTCTGAAAAAGTTGCAGCCTAAAATGTTTCTGTTTGAGAATGTAAGAGGTTTACAAACCCATGATGGAGGGAAAACATATAAAACCATAAGGGAATAAGCCTATAGCAGCAGATTTTTCGGAGGGCTGCATATCTTTTCCCTCTAATTTGATTTTTGAAAAGGTATAATCTGGCAAATATCTTGGGGAGTGACAAATGTCACGTTGGCTTAAATAAAGTGTGACAGATAACACATAGGATATGTTATCTTCCTTTGCTAAAATAAGAGCATATTCAAAGGGAGGTGCATGATAAATGGATTTTGAAATAGAACAGGAAATGTATATTGACCCGCAAATCGCCGAGATTAAAAGGCGACAGGAGATTAAGCAGAAAAAAAAGGAAGAGGCAAAGCTGTTAAAGGCAGCTGCATGGAAAGAAGCCAGACGTAGAGAATGTGTCATTCTTGCGGCATGGATGCTGTTATTTGTAACAAGATATCTCAAGATAATGCTTATGGATGGGTCTATAGATTTAGAACAATGGTTTCATTATTCAACAGCATATAGAATAGATAGCGTAGTTCACTGGGTGGTGCTGGTATTGAATATAGTGGTGTGTATTGCTTGTCTGTATGATTTTGCAAAGCTTATTGATGTGGTAGAGCCATGGCAGCTGCTGCTTATGGGTGCAAGCTGGTTTTGTCTTCGCTTGGTTTATTTGGTTATACGAGGAATTGCATTACGTGACAAAAATGCCATGATACGGGGAGGAATATGGGCATTATTATATTTACAATTAGTATGTTTTTATGCGGTTTGGTATTTTGAAGTAATAGTAAAAGGGTTTGCAAGCTGTGGTTGAGATAAATTGCCGATAATGGCACCAGACACCATTGTATGGTTGGGTAGTATTATATGTAACAGCTTGGATTGAATTAGAGGAAAAAGGATGTGTTGGATGTTTGAAGCATGAAATAATATTGTTTACAGATGGAGATGTTAATGTTGAAGTTCAGATAAGTCCAGAACAGGAAACGGTTTGGCTAACGCAGAAACAAATGGAGACGTTATTTGAAGTAAAACATGCCACAATAAGCGAACATATTTCCAACATTTTGTCTTCTGGGGAATTGGATGAAACTTCTGTCGGATTTTCCGACAAAAGTACGGGAGGAAGGAAACCAAAAATATATAACTTAGATATGATTCTTTCTGTGGGATATCGAGTGAATTCAAAGCGTGGTATTGCATTTAGAAGATGGGCCAATAAGGTTTTGAAGCAGTATGTGATTCAGGGGTATGCAATAAATGAAAAGCGTTTAGTTGCTTTACAGAAAACGGTTGATATACAGACAAAAATGTTAGCATGTACATTAGATGTCGAGGAAGAGGATGTGTTAAGGGCTGTAAATCTATATACGGATGCTTTAATGCTGCTGGATCAGTATGATCATCAATCGTTGGAAAAACCAGAAGGAAATCAGCCGATTTACAGGATAACTTACGAGGATTGCCGTCATATGGTGGATGCTATGGAGGATACCTTCCATTCGGATGTCTTTGGAGTTGAAAAGGAGAAAGGAAAAGTAGAAAGGAAAAGTAGAAAGGAAAAGTAGAGGGAATCCTTGCAGCGGTCTATCAAAGTGTATTTGGTGGTGATGTTTATCCATCGTTAGAAGAAAAAGCAGCGAATCTATTATATTTCATGGTAAAAGATCATCCGTATGCGGATGGCTGCAAGAGGATTGCGGCGTCTTTGTTTCTCGAATTTTTGGATAGAAATGCTTTTCTTTATAAAGATGGGGAAAAACGAATCAGTGATGGAGCATTGGTAGCAATCATATTGATGATTGCGGAGTCAGCTCCGGAAGAAAAAGATATTATGGTAAAATTGGTCATGAATTTATTAACATTATAGTAAGTGTTAAATTGAAAGTTGTAGGGATGGTATATTATCATTTTGCTGTGTATGTATAATAAAAGTAGCATAATCGCAAATAATGATATATTGGGTTAATGTTAGAATTGATTTATTATGTTTTTTGGAGGTGATAGCATTGATTTTTTCACAAAAACTACAATTGATTCGAAAGAATAAAGGATTAACCCAAGAAGAACTCGCAGAGAAGTTATCTGTGTCAAGACAGGCTGTGGCAAAATGGGAGTCGGGGCAGGTGTATCCTGACATATCTAATTTAATTCAGATTAGTAATATATTTAGTGTTACGGTAGACTATTTAGTAAAAGACCAGGAGTGTATGGTTAGCTGTGTCAATGAGCAGAGACAGGATATTGAACAATTGATAGCATTTCGACTTGAAGCCAATGTGAACACGTATGCTGCGTATATGAACGAAACGAAATCAACAAGACTTGATTCACATGATTTTACATATAGTAATGGAGCATATACATATCATGATACATATGTTGGAGGAGAGCAGTTTGCAGGAGAAGAAGCAATATGGTATGAGGGAAAATCACAATATGCGATGAATTATGTTGGCCGTGTTTTAGGACAACTTTTTAGTGGAGATTTCTTGAAAGAGGCACTTAGAAAAGCAGATATGAATATGCCATACAGAGGTCCTGAATATTATCAGTCAGGAGAGTACATATATAAATGTAATGTTGTTGGGGATTTTACATGGTTTCAAGGATATGAAGAAATTTATTGTAATAATAAAAAGGTATATGAATGCTATTTTCATGGAGGTTTGATGAAATAGAAATTAATATTTTTTATTATAAAGAACTCGATAACTTCCAGTTTTGTATCATGGGCTTTCAATTCTTAGAAATAGAAAATGATTGTCCGAATACAAGAACTTGTATGTGAGCAATCTCCCCTACAAGTTGAATGACATATGTGCGAGCCATGCGGACCTCGATTCCGCTTTGCTCCATCTGCGTTGCATACCTTCCTGCTAAATTCGGCTGACGCCTCGTTAAGCATACAGGCATCGGTCGTGGCTACGCTGTACGCTTTTACACTAAGCTCGAAAGAACCTCGCTAAGTGTAAAATGTGTGTCGCCACATAAATTTCCATCCATATAATTGTGCTTACAAGTAAACTTGACGCGCAATTATATGGATGGAAATTTGCATGGCTTGTAGATTGCACGCAAAAAAATACAATTTAATGAAAAAAGTTCTTGCAATCCCCTGAAACATAGGGTATACTAGCACTTGCTGTGACATTGATAGCGTTGAAGCGTGAGGTTGCTGCTTAATATAGCAGGTTTTTCCGTGGAGCGAATGTCAAGTTAAGAAACTGACGGCAAGTCACTGTACGAATAACCATCCTGTTAAAGGGAGATGACGTGTGAAAGTTGTATTGTAAGATGCTTCAAAATATGACACACACGGGAGAGTGTACAGTCACCACTTGTCGTACCTATTAAATAAGTGCGAAAAGGAGGCGGCTTTTTTTATGGCAAACCAGGTAATGAGAATTACACTTAAGGCTTACGATCACAAATTAATCGATCAGGCTGCAGCAAACATTATTGATACTGTTAAGAAGACAGGTGCAAAGGTTTCTGGTCCTGTACCAATGCCTACTAAGATTGAGAGAGTTACAATTCTTAGAGCAGTTCATAAGTACAAAGATTCCAGAGAGCAGTTTGAGCAGAGAACACACAAGAGATTGATTGATGTGATTCAGCCAACTCAGAAGACAATCGACGCATTACAGAAGTTAGATATGTCTGCTGGTGTTTACATTGATGTTAAGATGAAAACAAAATAATGTAACAAAAAATCGTGTCACATATAAAATAAGAAGAAAGACACAAACAAAGGTGCATATGCACAAATAATATTTAAGTAGTACAGTTAAACCTAATGGGCTTTGGGCCGAATTTAGAATGATTGCCACGGCAATCCGCTGTAGATTAATTAGGAGGAAATGATTAAAATGAAGAAAGCGATTTTAGCTACAAAAGTCGGAATGACTCAAATCTTCAACGAAGATGGTGTTTTGACACCGGTTACCGTATTACAGGCAGGACCTTGTGTAGTAACACAGGTTAAGACATTGGACAATGATGGATATGAAGCAATCCAGGTTGGTTACGGTGAGAAAAAAGAAAGAATAACAACAAAGGATGTATCAGGTAAGAAAGTTATCAGAAATCCACATGGTGCTGGTAAAGCAGAGGTAGGACATTTCAAGAAAGCAAATACGACACCTAAGCAGTTTGTAAGAGAGTTCAGAGTTGATAATGTTTCCGATTATGTTGCAGGAGAGAGCGTTATCAAGGCAGATATCTTCGCAGAGGGCGATAAGATTGATGTTACTGCTAAGTCAAAAGGTAAAGGATTTGCAGGTGCAATTAAGAGACATGGCTTGCATACAGGTCCTAAGACTCATGGTTCCAAATACCATCGTCATGCAGGTTCAAACGGTTGTGCGACTGACCCTGGTAAGGTTTTCAAGGGTAAGAAGATGGCAGGTCATATGGGAGCTGTCAGAGTTACCGTTCAGAACTTAGAGATTGTTAAAATAGATGCAGAGAATGACGTAATTCTGGTTAAAGGTTCTGTACCGGGACCGAAGAAGTCATTGGTTATGATTAAAGAAACTGTAAAAAGTGGTAAGTAATCTATAGGAAGGAGGAATTTAGAATGGCACAGGTAGCTGTTTATAACATCGAAGGTAAAGAAGTTGATAAATTAGAACTTAATGATTCTGTATTCGGTGTAGAAATAAATGAGCATTTAGTTCACATGGCAGTTGTAGCACAGCTTGCAAACAATCGTCAGGGAACTCAGAGCGCTAAGACACGTGCGGAAGTACGTGGAGGCGGAAGAAAACCTTGGAGACAAAAAGGAACTGGTCATGCAAGACAGGGTTCTACAAGATCTCCTCAGTGGACAGGTGGTGGTGTTGTATTTGCACCGAAGCCGAGAGATTACTCAATGAAGTTAAACAAGAAAGAAAAGGCTAGTGCAATGAAGTCTGCTTTGACTTCCAGAGTAAATGAAGAGAAATTCATCGTATTGGATGAACTCAAATTTGATGAAATCAAGACAAAGAAGTTTGTAGAGGTTCTTAATAACCTTGAAGTGGCAAAGGCATTAGTGGTAACAAAGGATAATGACCAGAATGTAGTATTATCTGCAAGAAATGTTCCTGGTGTTAAGACTGCTTTAACAAACACGATCAATGTATATGATATTCTTAAGTATGACACGGTTGTGATTACTAAGGATGCAGTGGCAGCAATTGAGGAGGTGTACGCATAATGGCAGATATCAAATATTATGACGTAATTCAGAAACCTATCATTACAGAGAAGTCTATGGATGCTATGGCAGAGAAGAAATATACTTTTCAGGTTCATCCAGAAGCAAATAAGTCTATGATTAAAGAAGCTGTTGAAAAAATGTTTGAAGGAACAAAGGTTGCCAAGGTAAATACCATGAATCTTGATGGTAAGAAAAAGAGACGCGGCATGGTTTATGGAAGAACAGCTAAGTCCAAGAAAGCGATCGTTCAGCTGACAGCAGACAGCAAAGATATTGAGATTTTTGAGGGATTATAGGCATTGAGCACTTAACGAAAACAAGCCAAAGGCGCAGTTTGAGTTTAGTGCGAAAGCCCATCCCGATACTTAATGAGAACGAGGGA
>JAIDOW010000087.1:0-48124 GCA_029063085.1 Lachnospiraceae bacterium | reverse complement strand
AGAGAAGTTCGAATTTAGTAGAGCGGATGCGTTAAATTGAGCGAAAGCATAGAGCTTAACGAAAACAAGCCAAAGGCGCAGTTTGAGTTTAGTGCGAAAGCCCATCCCGATACTTAATGAGAACGAGGGAAGAGAAGTTCGAATTTAGTAGAGCGGATGCGTTAAATTGAGCGAAAGCATAGAGCTTAACGAAAACAAGCCAAAGGCACAGTTTGAGTTTAGTGCGAAAGCCCATCCCAATAGGGAAATATGAATATTCATACGCAAGCAAGCGTGATAACAAATGCAATTTGAAAGGAGAAAGAAAATGGGAATTAAAACATATAACCCATATACACCTTCCAGAAGAAATATGACTGGTTTGGATTTTGATGTGATTACAAAGACAACTCCTGAGAAATCCCTTACTACTTCTTTAAAGAAGACGGCTGGTCGTAATAATCAGGGAAAAATTACGGTAAGACACCATGGCGGTGGTTCAAGAAGAAAATATAGAATTATTGATTTTAAAAGAAGAAAAGATGATATTCCGGCAACTGTTGTTTCTATTGAATATGATCCAAACAGAACAGCCAATATCGCATTGATCAGTTATGCTGATGGAGAGAAGGCTTATATTTTAGCTCCTCTGGGATTAAATGTTGGCGATAAGCTTATGAACGGTGCCAATGCAGAAATCAAGATTGGTAACTGCCTTCCGTTAGAAGCAATTCCGGTTGGTGCAGAAATACACAATATTGAATTATATCCAGGCAAGGGTGGACAGCTGGTTCGTTCTGCTGGTAATTCAGCACAGCTTATGGCTAAGGAAGGCAAGTATGCAACCCTTCGTTTACCGTCAGGCGAAATGAGAATGGTTCCGATCATTGCCCGCGCAACAATTGGTCAGGTTGGTAACATTGAACATGGTCTTGTTAATATCGGTAAAGCGGGACGTAAGCGCCATATGGGTATCAGACCTACTGTTCGTGGTTCGGTTATGAATCCTAACGACCATCCACACGGTGGTGGTGAAGGTAGAACAAGTATCGGTCGTCCGGGTCCATGTACTCCATGGGGCAAGCCGGCACTTGGACTTAAGACACGTAAGAAGAACAAGAAATCAAATAAGATGATCGTTAGAACCAGAGATGGTAAGAACGTTAAATAATATAAGGAGGTTTGACCTATGGCTCGTTCACTTAAAAAAGGACCATTTGCAGATGAACATTTGCTTAAGAAAGTCGATGCTTTGAATGCTAGTAATGATAAGCAGGTTATCAAGACCTGGTCTCGTCGTTCCACTATCTTTCCAAGCTTCGTAGGACATACAATTGCAGTTTATGACGGAAGAAGACATGTACCTGTATATGTTACTGAGGATATGGTTGGTCACAAGCTTGGAGAGTTTGTTGCTACCAGAACCTATAGGGGACATGGCAAGGACGAAAAGAAGTCAAAAGTTAGATAAAAGATTTGAAAGGAGGGTTCATCCATGGCAAAAGGACATAGATCCCAGATAAAAAGAGAAAGAAATGCGAATAAGGATACAAGACCATCAGCAAAGGTTTCTTATGCCAGAGTGTCTGTGACAAAAGCATGTTTCGTTTTAGATGCCATCAGAGGTAAGGATGTACAGACTGCACTTGCTATCTTAGCTTACAATCCAAGATATGCTTCAAGTGTAATAGAGAAGTTATTAAAATCAGCGATTGCAAATGCTGAAAATAACAATGGAATGAAAATGGAAGACCTTTATGTTGCGGAGTGTTACGCAAATAAGGGACCAACAATGAAGAGAATTCAACCAAGAGCACAGGGCAGGGCTTATAGAATTGAGAAGAGAACAAGCCATATTACAATCGTGCTTGATGAAAGATAAGGAGGCAAATAATGGGACAGAAAGTAAATCCTCATGGTTTGAGAGTCGGTATCATCAAGGATTGGGATTCCAGATGGTATGCTGATACAAAGGATGGCGAATTTGCAAATAACTTAGTAGAAGATAACAAGATTCGTACTTTTCTTAAAAAGAGACTTTACAGTGCTCAGGTTTCTAAGATTGAAATGGAAAGAGCATCTGATAGATTGAAAGTTATCATTTATACAGCGAAGCCTGGAGTTGTAATCGGTAAAGGCGGAGCAGAGATAGAGGCGCTCAAGAAAGAAGTTGCCAAGATGACAAATAAAAAATTGATGGTAGACGTTAAGGAAGTTAAGAAACCGGATGCTGATGCCCAGTTAGTGGCTGAGAATATTGCTGCACAGTTAGAGAATCGTATTTCATTTAGACGTGCGATGAAATCCTGCATGGGCAGAACAATGAAGACTGGAGCGTTAGGAATTAAGACTTCTGTTTCCGGACGTTTAGGTGGTGCTGATATGGCTCGTACAGAGTTTTACAGTGAAGGTACAATTCCTCTTCAGACACTTCGTGCAGATATCGACTATGGTTTTGCTGAGGCTGACACAACTTATGGTAAGGTTGGTGTTAAGACTTGGATTTATCATGGTGAAGTACTTCCAACTAAGAACAATCAGGAAGGGAGCGATAAATAATGTTAATGCCTAAAAGAACAAAACATAGAAAACAGTTCAGGGGTTCCATGGCTGGTAAGGCGACAAGAGGCAATAAGATCAGTAATGGTGAATATGGTATTGTTGCAATGGAGCCGGCATGGATTAAATCCAATCAGATTGAGGCAGCCCGTGTCGCTATGACTCGTTACGTAAAGCGTACCGGTAAAGTATGGATTAAGATTTTCCCTGACAAACCATATACATCTAAGCCTATCGGAGTTCGTATGGGTAAAGGTAAAGGTAATGTAGAAGGCTGGGTAGCAGTAGTAAAGCCTGGACGTGTAATGTTTGAAATTGCAGGTGTACCTGAAGAAACTGCGAAAGAAGCTTTAAGACTTGCAACACATAAGTTGCCGGTTAAGTGTAAGATTGTATCCCGTGAAGATTTAGAAGGAGGTGCAGGCAGTGAAAACTAAGGAATATCGTGAAGATTTAAGGTCTAAGAATGTAGAAGAATTAAATGCAGAGTTAGTAGCTGCTAAGAAGGAATTATTTAATTTAAGATTCCAGAATGCAACTAACCAGTTGGAGAATACAAGCAGAATTAAAGAGGTAAGAAGAAATATTGCCAGAATTCAGTCGGTTATGACAGAGAAGGCTAATGCTTAATTATCTTGGAAGGAGGAATTATTGTGGAAAGAAATCTAAGAAAAACACGTGTAGGAATTGTAACAAGTGATAAGATGGATAAAACAATTGTTGTTTCAATCATAGATAATGTTAAGCATCCTCTTTATGGTAAGATTGTAAAGAGAACTTATAAGTTAAAGGCACATGATGAGAACAATGAATGTCACATCGGCGATAGAGTAAAAGTTATGGAGACAAGACCTTTATCTAAGGATAAGAGATGGAGACTTGTAGAAATCATAGAGAAAGCTAAATAATCAAGGAGGCAAGGACAATGGTTCAACAGGAAACAAGACTTAAAGTTGCTGATAATACCGGAGCAAAAGAGCTGCTTTGCATCAGAGTATTAGGCGGTTCAACTAGAAGATATGCTAATATCGGTGATATCATCGTTGCCTCTGTTAAAGATGCAACACCAGGCGGTGTTGTAAAAAAAGGTGACGTTGTAAAAGCCGTAGTCGTTCGTACAAAGAAAGGGGCACGTCGCAAAGACGGTTCTTATATCAGATTTGATGAAAACGCTGCTGTTATCATCAAGGATGATATGAATCCAAGAGGTACTCGTATTTTTGGACCTGTAGCAAGAGAACTTAGAGATAAGAAATTCATGAAGATCGTTTCATTAGCACCAGAAGTTTTATAAGGAGGTGTCAGGATGGCAACTAGTAAGATTAAAAAAGATGACTTAGTTCAGGTTATTACTGGTAAGGATAAAGGTAAATCCGGAAAAGTATTATCAGTTGATACCAAGAAAAATAAAGTATTAGTTGAGGGAGTCAACATGGTTTCTAAACACTCTAAACCAAGTATGACAAACCAGCAGGGTGGTATTATTGAAAAAGAAGCACCTATTGATATTTCTAACGTTATGTATGTTCACAAAGGAAAACCGGTAAGAATTGGATTCCAGGGCGAAAAGAAAGATAAAGTCCGTGTGGCTAAAGTGAACGGTAAGTTAGAAAAGATTGACTAATTTAAGAGAGGAGGCCACGGAAGTTGAGTAGATTAAAAGAACAGTACAATAGCGAGATTAAAGACGCTATGACTAAGAAATTTGGTTACAAAAATGTTATGCAGGTTCCTAAGCTTGAGAAAATCGTTATCAACATGGGTGTTGGTGAGGCGAAGGAAAATCATAAACTTTTAGATACAGCAGTTCAGGATTTAGAGATTATCACTGGTCAGAAAGCAGTAGTTACCCGTGCTAGAAAATCAATTGCGAACTTCAAGTTAAGAGAAGGTATGCCAATTGGATGTAAGGTAACCTTAAGAGGAGAGAGAATGTACGAGTTTGCAGATCGTTTGATCAATCTTGCATTACCACGTGTTCGTGACTTTAGAGGTATCAGTCCAAATGCATTTGATGGAAGAGGAAATTATGCTTTAGGAATTAAAGAACAGTTGATTTTCCCTGAAATTGAGTATGATAAGGTAGATAAAGTTAGAGGTATGGATGTTATTTTTGTTACGACTGCCAAGACTGATGAGGAAGCTCGTGAGTTGTTAACTTTATTTGGTATGCCATTTAAGAAATAATAGGAGGAAGATTCATGGCTAAGAAGGCAATGGTTGTTAAACAACAACGTAAACAGAAATTCTCTACAAGAGAATATACTCGTTGTAAAGTTTGTGGACGTCCACATTCAGTGTTAAAAAAATACGGAATCTGTAGAATCTGCTTCCGTGAGTTAGCATACAAGGGTGAAATACCAGGCGTTAAGAAAGCAAGCTGGTAGAATTTTTGAAGGAGGTAAATGACAATGACAGATCCAATCGCAGATATGCTTACTAGAATTCGCAATGCGAATACTGCTAAACATGATACAGTTGACGTTCCTGCTTCAAAGATGAAGGAAGCAATTGCTAACATTCTTTTAGAAGAGGGTTATGTTAAAGCTGTTGATATAATTGAAGAAGGTAAATTTAAGACTATCCGTATTACCTTAAAGTATGGTAAGGATAAAAATGAGAAGATTATTACTGGTATTAAGAGAATTTCCAAACCGGGTCTTCGTGTTTATGCTGGCAAGGATGAACTTCCTAAGGTGTTAGGTGGTTTAGGTGTTGCTATCATTTCTACAAACAAAGGTGTGCTGACAGATAAGCAGGCACGTGCCCAGCAGGTTGGCGGCGAGGTGCTGGCTTTTGTATGGTGAGGCAGAGAACTTAACGAAGGCAAGCTGATTAAGCGTAGCCTGAGTTTAGTCGTAGCCCTGTCGATGCCCTTGACGAGCCGAAGGTGAGTTTAGTAATCGACGAGTAGAGAGCTTGTATCGATATTTAGTATTAGTGAAAACAAGCCAAAGGGCAGTTAGAGGTTAGTGCGAAAGCCCATCCCGATACTTAGCGAGAATGAGCGGAGCGAAATTCGAGTTTAGTAGAGTGGATGTTGTTAGCCAGTCAGGAAAGTAGTGGTAAACGATTTAGTCGTAGCCCTGTCGATGCCCTTAACGAGCCGAAGGCAAGTTTAGTAATCGACGAGGTAGAGAGTTTGTATTGATATTTAATAGTCGATGAGACATTAACAAATCAGTAATACAGCAATAAATAAGATATATAGTATCAACTAAGATTAATAAATGAATAACAAATCGTATTGTCGGTTTGAGTGAATTAAGGAGGTAACGGCATGTCACGTATCGGAAGAATGCCTATCGCTGTACCAGCAGGTGTAACTGTTGATATTGCAGAAAATAATCAAGTGACTGTAAAAGGACCAAAGGGTACACTTACCAGAGTTTTACCTGAGGAAATGGACATTAAGCTTGAGGGTGATCAGGTGGTTGTAACAAGACCAAATGATTTGAAGAAAATGAAGTCATTGCATGGTCTTACAAGAACATTGATTAATAACATGGTAATTGGTGTAACCGAAGGTTATACAAAAGTATTAGAGGTAAATGGTGTTGGTTACAGAGCGGCTAAGCAGGGTAAGAAGCTGGTTCTTAACTTAGGATACTCTCATCCGGTAGAGATGGAAGATCCGGAAGGCTTAGAGTCTAAGGTAGATGGTAATACGATCACCGTTTCAGGTATTGATAAAGAAAAAGTTGGCCAATATGCTGCTGAAATCAGAGAGACGAGAAAACCGGAGCCATATAAGGGTAAAGGTATTAAGTATGCTGATGAAGTGATAAGACGTAAAGTTGGTAAGACTGGTAAGAAATAATTAAAGGAGTGAGATAGATGATTAATAAAGAAGCAAGAAGTAAGGTTCGTGCAAAAAAGCATTTAAGAATCCGTAATCGCTTTAGTGGCACTGCTGAGAGACCACGTTTAGCTGTATTCAGAAGTAATAATCATATGTACGCTCAAATTATTGATGATACAGTTGGCAATACTTTAGTGTCTGCTTCAACAGTTCAGAAAGAAGTTAAGGCAGAGTTAGAGAAGACAAATAATAAAGATGCAGCTGCTTACCTGGGTAAGGTAATTGCAAAGCGTGCATTAGATAAAGGAATTACAACGGTTGTCTTTGATAGAGGCGGATTTATATATCAGGGTAAGATTAAAGCATTAGCAGATGCAGCAAGAGAAGCTGGTCTCGAATTCTAATTAAGGAGGAAAACAATTTATGAAGCATACAATTATTGATGCTAGTCAGTTAGAATTAGAAGAAAAAGTTGTTAACATCAAGCGTGTAACCAAGGTTGTTAAAGGTGGACGTAACATGAGATTTGCTGCTCTTGTAGTTGTAGGTGACAAAAACGGTCATGTAGGTGCTGGTCTTGGTAAGGCTACTGAGATTCCAGAGGCAATTCGTAAGGGCAAAGAAGATGCAATCAAGAGTTTGGTTAAGGTTCCGATCAATGATAACGGAAGCATTCCTCATGACTGGACAGGTAAGTTTGGAAGTGCATCTGTTCTTTTAAAGGCATCTCCAGAAGGTACCGGTATTATCGCAGGTGGTCCGGCACGTTCCGTACTTGAGTTGGCAGGATACAAGAATATCCGTACTAAGTCTTTAGGTTCAAATAATAAGCAAAACGTAGTATTAGCTACAATTAATGGACTTTCAAACTTAAAGACTCCTGAAGAGGTTGCAAAACTTCGCGGAAAATCTGTTGAAGAGATTCTAGGTTAAGGAGGATTTTAAAATGGCAGATAGAGTAAAAGTTACTTTAGTAAAGTCACCGATCGGAGCTATTCCAAAGCATAAAAGAACTTTGGAAGCATTAGGACTTAGAAAGCTTAATAAAACAGTTGAGCTTCCTAATAATGCAGCTACAAAAGGAATGACAGATCAGGTTAGACATTTGGTAAAGGTAGAAGAGATTTAATTATATTTCAGATAAGGAGGTGCACATAAATGAATTTATCTACATTAAAGCCGGCAGATGGTTCTAAGCACAGTGATAATTTCAGAAAAGGTCGTGGTCACGGTTCAGGAAATGGTAAGACTGCGGGTAAAGGTCATAAAGGCCAAAAGGCTCGTTCAGGAGCTACCAGACCTGGTTTTGAAGGTGGTCAGATGCCATTATATAGAAGACTTCCAAAGAGAGGATTTAAGTGTCGGAACTCAAAGGAAATCGTTGCTATTAATGTATCTGCTCTTAATGCATTTGATGAGGGTTCAGAGGTTTCTGTGGACACATTGATTGGCGCAGGCATCGTCAGCAATCCTAAAGATGGCGTTAAGATTTTAGGAAATGGTGAATTAACAAAGAAGCTTACTGTTAAGGCAAATGCGTTCAGTGCTTCTGCTGTAGAAAAAATCGAGGCTCTTGGTGGAAAAGCAGAGGTGATGTAGTATGTTCAAAACCTTAGTAAATGCGTTTAAAATCGAGCAGTTAAGAAAGAGAATATTTTATACATTTTGGATTGTGCTTATTGTACGTCTGGGCTGTCAGTTACCGATTCCGGGTATTGATGTAGCCCAGGTACAGCAGTATCTGCAAAGTGTTGTAGGAAGTTCTTATAGCTTTATTGACTCGTTCACAGGTGGATCGTTTTTATCCATGTCGGTATTTGCATTAAGTGTTACACCATACATTACAGCTTCTATTATTATGCAGCTTTTGACGATTGCGATTCCTGCTTTAGAGGAAATGCATCGTGACGGCGAAGACGGCAAAAAGAAAATGAACAAGATTACCAGATATGTATCGGTTGGTCTTGCCATTATTGAAAGTGCGGGTCTTGCCATTGGATTTTCAAGACAGGGAGCATTAGGTGAAAGTAACTTCTTTACTGTTTTAACTGTTGTCGTAACATTGACCGCAGGTAGTTGTATCATCATGTGGTTAGGTGAAAGAATTTCTGATAAAGGCTTAGGAAACGGTATTTCCATTATCCTTTTGATTAATATTGTATCCCGTATGCCAAACGATTTCTCTAACCTTTATATTATGTTTGTAAAGGGCAAAGATATTGTCCAGGCGGTTGTAGCGGTATGCATTGTTGTGGCAGTTATTGTTGGAACTACTATTTTTGTTATTATTTTACAGGATGCAGAGAGAAGAATTCCCGTACAGTATTCCAAAAAGGTTCAGGGAAGGAAGCTGGCAGGTTCACAGGCAAGCTATATTCCGCTTAAGGTAAATACAGCAGGTGTTATTCCTATTATCTTTGCTTCGTCCCTTTTGTCTGTTCCGTCCATTGTTATTAATTTGTTTAATGTGACACCGGGAACGACATGGCAGAAGATTTTGCAGGGAATGAATCAGAATTATTGGTTTAATCCGGAGTATCCATGGGCATCTGTTGGACTTATAATATATATTTTACTGAATATCATATTTGCATATTTTTACACTTCCATTACTTTTAACCCGATGGAGGTTGCGAATAATATGAAGAAGAGCGGTGGATTTATTCCGGGTATCAGACCGGGTAAACCGACTCAGGACTATTTGAATAAGATTCTTAACTATATTGTTTTAATCGGTGTAATCGGTTTGCTTATAGTTGCAGTGATTCCTATTTTCTTTAATGGTATGTTTAAAGCAGATGTATCCTTTGGTGGAACATCCTTGATCATTATCGTAGGTGTTATTCTGGAAACGATGAAACAGTTGGAATCACAGATGTTAGTCCGCAATTATTCGGGATTTTTAAATGATTAATAGAAGATCGCACAAAACCGTAGGAAAACAGTACTCTGTATCCCTGCGGTTTCAGTGGTTTACAATGCGTGTATTTTCGCACTAAATGCGCAGTGAAGCTGCTTATTAAGTGCTCAAGTAAGGAAACACTATGTCCACTAAGCTCGGGAGTACCTCGCTAAGTGGTCAAGTGTATTTTCGCACTAAATGCGCAGTGAAACTGCTTATTAAGTGCTCAAGTAAGGAAACACTATGTCCACTAAGCTCGGGGAGTACCTCGCTAAGTGGTCAAGTGTATTTTCGCACTAAATGCGCAGTCAAGCTGCTTATTAAGTGCTCAAGTAAGGAAACACTATGTCCACTAAGCTCGGGAGTACCTCGCTAAGTGGTCAAGTGTATTTTCGCACTAAATGCGCAGTGAAACTGCTTATTAAGTGCTCAATATAAGGAGGACGAGGTTATGAAGATTATTATGTTAGGTGCGCCTGGCGCAGGTAAAGGAACACAGGCTAAAATGATTGCGGCAAAGTACGGTATTCCGCATATTTCAACAGGAGATATTTTCCGTGCAAACATTAAGAATGGTACAGAGCTTGGAGCAAAGGCAAAAGAGTATATGGATAAAGGTCTGCTTGTACCGGATGAATTGGTTGTAGATCTTGTGATTGACCGTTTCAAAGAGCCGGATTGTGAAAAGGGATATGTATTAGACGGATTCCCAAGAACGATTCCTCAGGCTGAGGCACTGGATAAGGCGTTAACTGCAATTGGAGAGAGTGTTGATTATGCAATTAATGTGGAAGTGCCGGATGAGAATATTATTAACAGAATGGGTGGAAGACGTGCATGTGTAGGCTGTGGTGCGACATATCATGTAGTATACAGCCCTACTAAGGTTGAAGGAAAATGCGATACCTGTGGTGCAGATTTAATCATTCGTGATGATGATAAGCCGGAGACCGTTAAAAACAGATTATCTGTTTATCATGAGCAGACACAGCCGTTAATTGATTATTATACTAATAAAGGTATTGCCCGTGATGTGGATGGAACGGTTGATATGAAAGATGTATTTGATGCAATTGTTGCAATTTTAGGTGAATAAGAATGGCAGTTTCAATTAAATCAAAAGCAGAAATTGAACTTATGCGTGAGGCGGGAAGAATTCTCGCCATCACGCATGATGAACTGGCAAAACAGGTAAAACCAGGTATGTCTACATTTGATGTGGACCGTATAGGTGAGGAAATTATTAGAAGCTATGGATGTATCCCTTCTTTCCTTAATTACAATGGATATCCGGCATCAATTTGCGTATCGATCAATGAAGAGGTTGTACATGGTATTCCTGATAAGCACAGAATCATCCAGGATGACGATATCGTAAGTCTGGATGCAGGAGTTATTTATAAAGGATATCATTCGGATGCAGCGAGAACTTTGGTTATGCCGGCTGTATCAGACGAGGTGAAAAAATTAGTAGAGGTCACGAAGCAGAGTTTCTTTGAGGGAATTAAGCAGGCGGTAGCAGGTAATCATGTTATTGATATATCAAGAGCAGTTCAGGAGTATGTAGAATCCCGTGGTTATTCTGTTGTGAGGGATCTTGTAGGGCATGGAGTTGGTTCCAAATTACATGAGGAACCGGAAGTTCCTAATTTTGTTGGGATGAGACGTGGAGCGAAGCTTCGTCCGGGTATGACCATTGCCGTAGAACCAATGATTAACATGGGTGAATATGATGTATACTGGGAAGATGATGACTGGACGGTTGTAACGGAGGATGGTATGCCATCTGCCCATTATGAGAATACAATTCTGATTACAGAGGGAGAGCCGGAGATTCTTTCACGTGCAGAAGGAATCGCATTATAATAACATATGCAAATCAGTAGAGCAGAGAGGAATTATAAAACAGGAGGATTTTATATATGTCTAAAGCAGATGTAATTGAAATTGAAGGAACGGTAGTGGAAAAATTACCGAATGCAATGTTTAAGGTGGAATTAGAAAATGGTCATGAGGTGTTAGCTCATATCAGTGGAAAATTAAGAATGAATTATATTAAAATTTTGCCGGGGGATAAGGTTACGTTGGAATTGTCTCCATACGATCTGACAAAAGGAAGAATAAAGTGGAGAGAAAAATAATTACAAAAGAATTTGTAAAATATAGAAAATTTTGCTTGCAATGAAGAAACATAAATGATAGAATAATTATTCGTAGCGGACTTTTTACAGAGAAATTTCGAAAGGAGAGATTTTAATGAAGGTTAGAGCATCCGTAAAACCAATTTGCGATAAGTGCAAAATCATTAAAAGAAAAGGTAGTATCAGAGTAATCTGTGAGAACCCTAAGCACAAACAGAGACAAGGTTAGATGATAGCCCATCTTTAGACCTCTCGGAGTTTGTAAACCAAAGTAGCACTGTATTCCCAGTGTGAAGTTCCTTCTATATTATCATTATTAATATGGAAGATGATTTAGAAAGCGGCTGTAGTATAGGTTGTCATTAGCCTATGCAACATAACAATAGAATGAATTTAGGAGAGAAGCGTATGCATTTCACCCGTTTGTATGAATACATACGGATACGTTGATACTTCTGGATTCGGGACAATTAAGAAAAAAGTATTAATTATGGAGGTGTACAGTCACAATGGCTCGTATTTCAGGTGTAGATTTACCAAGAGAAAAACGTGTTGAGATCGGTCTTACTTATATTTATGGTATTGGACTTCCTTCATCTCAGCGTATCCTTAAAGAAGCAAATGTTAATCCTGATACCCGTGTTCGTGATTTGACTGATGAAGAAGTTAAGAGAATCAGCGAGGTTATCAATGAGACACAGGTGGTAGAAGGTGATTTACGTAGAGAAATTGCTCTGAATATCAAACGTTTACAGGAAATTGGATGTTATCGTGGAATCCGTCATAGAAAAGGATTACCGGTTCGTGGTCAGAAGACCAAGACAAATGCAAGAACTCGTAAGGGTCCTAAGAGAACCGTAGCAAATAAGAAGAAATAAGATTCATTTATATTTAACAGGAGGTTAAGTTTAATGGCTAAAGTTACAAAAAAAGTGACGAAAAAGCGTGTGAAGAAGAATGTAGAACACGGACAGGCTCATATTCAGTCATCTTTTAATAATACAATTGTTACATTAACCGATAATGAAGGTAACGCTCTTTCATGGGCCAGTGCTGGAGAATTGGGATTTAAAGGTTCTAAAAAGTCTACTCCTTATGCAGCACAGATGGCAGCAGAGACTGCAACAAAGGCAGCTCTTATTCATGGTCTGAAGAAAGTTGACGTTATGGTAAAAGGACCGGGTTCCGGTCGTGAGGCAGCAATTCGTGCACTTCAGGCAGCAGGTCTTGAAGTACTTAGTATTCGTGACGTGACACCAGTTCCACATAATGGTTGTCGTCCACCAAAACGTAGAAGAGTGTAATAGGAGGTACAGTTAGATGGCAATAGATAGAACACCAGTTCTTAAGAGATGCAGATCCTTAGGCATGGAGCCAATGTATCTCGGAATTGACAAAAAATCAAACAGACAGTTAATCAGATCCAATAGAAAAATGAGTGAATATGGCTTACAGCTGCGTGAAAAGCAGAAAGCTAAATTCATTTATGGCGTACTAGAAAAGCCTTTCCGTAATCTTTATGCAACAGCAGAAAGAATGAAAGGGTTGACCGGTCCTAACTTAATGATTTTATTAGAATTAAGATTAGATAATGTTGTTTTTCGTTTAGGTTTAGCGAGAACTCGTAAGGAGGCAAGACAGATTGTCGACCATAAGCATGTATTGGTAAATGGCAAATGCATTAATATTCCTTCATACAGAGTAAAAGCCGGTGATAAGATTGAGATCAGAGAGAAGAGCAAGTCTTCTCAGAGATATAAGGACATTTTAGAAGCAACAAGCGGAAGATTGGTTCCCGCTTGGTTAGAGGCAGATCAGGAGAATCTTTGCGGTACAGTTACTGAGTTACCTTTAAGAGAGCAGATAGATGTACCTGTAAATGAGACACTTATCGTCGAGTTATATTCTAAGTAATATTCGTTAACGATTTAGCAGTGCATATAATTTTTAAAATAGGCTATGCAAGCTTGCTTGCAAATAGTCTATTTTAGAAAATTATATATAGGGCGTTTCGCCCGAGCGAACTGGAGTGAAACGGAAGTGAGCTTGCACTGTGACAGTTTTCGAAGCATTACAAAACCTAGAAGGAGGTTCCTAGCGTGTTTGAATTCGAAAAACCAAGAATTGAAATCGCAGAGATTTCAGAAGACAACAGATACGGTAAATTTGTAGTAGAACCTTTAGAGAGAGGCTATGGTACAACACTTGGTAATTCTTTGAGAAGAATTATGTTATCATCATTACCAGGTTCGGCCGTAAGCTATGTAAAAATCAAAGGCGTTTTACATGAGTTTAGTTCTATACCAGGTGTAAAAGAAGATGTGACTGAAATTATCATGAACATCAAAGAATTAGCGATTAAGAATAACAGTGCTTCATATGAGCCAAAGCAGGCTTATATTGAGTATGTAGGCGAAGGTGTTGTTACCGCAGCAGATATTCATGTAGATAGCGATATCGAGATTTTGAATCCGGATTTAGTAATTGCTACTTTAAGTGGTTCAGAAGCAAGATTTGATATGGAGCTTACTATCACGAAGGGTAGAGGTTATGTGGGTTCTGACAAGAATAAAAAAGAAGATACTTCAATTGATGTGATTGCAGTAGATTCTATTTATACACCAGTAGAACGTGTTAATCTTACAGTAGAGAACACACGTGTTGGTCAGATTACTGATTATGATAAGCTTACATTAGATGTGTATACCAATGGCACATTGGCACCGGATGAGGCGGTAAGCTTAGCAGCAAAGGTATTAAGCGAACATTTGAGTTTATTCATTGATCTATCAGAAAATGCAAAGGCAGCAGAAGTTATGGTAGAGAAAGAGGATAACGAAAAAGAAAAAGTATTAGAGATGAACATTGATGAATTGGAATTATCCGTTCGTTCATTTAACTGCTTAAAGAGAGCAGGTATTAATACAGTAGAAGAGTTGACAAGTAAAACTCCAGAGGATATGATGAAAGTTCGGAATTTGGGACGTAAGTCATTGGAAGAAGTTTTGAACAAATTAAAAGAATTAGGATTATCCCTTAACAATGGAGATGATTAATTAAAAGAACACTTAAGCCGAATAATAGTAAGCAAAGTGAAGGAGGAAATACATCATGGCAATGTATAGAAAGCTTGGAAAGAAACAGGCAGCAAGAAAAGCATTACTGCGTAATCAGGTTACACAGTTATTATATAATGGTAAGATTAAGACAACTGAGGCAAGAGCCAAAGAGATTCGTAAGATTGCAGAACATTTAATCACATTAGCAGTAAGAGAAAGAGATAACTTTGATGAAGTGACAGTAACTGCTAAGGTTGCCAAGAAAGATAAAGACGGCAAAAGAATTAAAGAAGTTGTAGATGGTAAGAAAGTTACAGTTTATGATGAAGTAGAAAAGACTGTAAAGAAGGATCAGCCGTCAAGATTACATGTAAGAAGACAGATGTTAAAGGTTCTTTATCCGGTTGTTGAAGTTCCGACGGAAGCTGCTGGCAAAAAGAGAGGAACAAAGAAGGTTGATTTAACTGAAAAGTTGTTTAACGAGTATGGTCCTAAGTATGCAGGTCGTAATGGTGGTTATACAAGAATTATCAAGATTGGACCACGTAAAGGTGATGCAGCAATGGAGGTTATCATCGAGTTAGTTTAGGATTTTTTGGTTTATGCGAATGGGGGACTGTGATACAGTCTCCTATTTTGATATATGGTAATTATTTTTGATCTGATTTTTGATTTGATTATTTAAACAAAGAGCAATGTATGTTAAAATAGATGGGTAAAACGGATTATTATATGTAAATAAGTATAAGGAGAGATTACAGTATGAAAGCATACAAGGATTTGAGCCGCGATGAACTCTTAACGTTAAAAGCGGGTTTGGAGGAAGAATATAAAACGGCAGAGGGCAAAGGTCTTTCTCTGAACATGGCCAGAGGTAAGCCTGGGGTATCTCAGTTAGCGATATCTATGCCAATGCTGGATGTTATTAACAGTGAGTCGGATATGAGGACTGAACTGGGAAATGATACCAGAAATTATGGAGATTGGGATGGCATTGGTGAATGCAGGCGTTTAATGGCTGATATGATGGAAGCAAAAAAGGACAATGTAATTATATGTGGTAATTCAAGTTTGAATATTATGTATGATACAGTGTGCCGTTCCATGCTTATGGGCGTGAATGGTTCTACTCCATGGTGTAAATTGGATAAGGTTAAATTTTTGTGTCCAGTTCCGGGATATGACAGACATTTTAAGATTACCGAATTATTTGGAATTGAAATGATAAATATTCCATTGAACGAGGATGGACCGGATATGGATATGGTGGAGGAGTATGTGAATAATGATGATTCTGTAAAAGGAATCTGGTGTGTACCAAAGTATTCCAATCCGACTGGTATATCATATTCTGATGAAGTAGTAAAGCGGTTTGCAAATCTAAAGCCTGCGGCAGAGGATTTTCGTATTTTCTGGGATAATGCATATTGTGTCCATCATATATATGAGGATATTCAGGATGAAATTCTGAATGTTTTGGAGGAGTGTGAAAAAGCCGGTAATCCGAATATGGTTTATATGTTTGGCTCAACCTCGAAAGTGACTTTTTCCGGTTCCGGTGTATCCGCAATTGCTACTTCTCATGAGAATATTGAGTATCTTAAGCAATTTATGACAACACAGATCATTGGGCATGACAAGATTAATCAGTTACGTCATGCAAGGTTCTTTAAAGATATAGACGGCTTAAAGAGTCATATGAAGAAGCACGCAGAACTTATTCGTCCCAAGTTTGAGGCTGTACTTAATATTTTAGATTCCGAGCTTACGGGACTGGAAGTCGGAAGCTGGATTAAGCCCAGAGGAGGATATTTTATTTCCTTTGATGCTATGCCGGGATGTGCAAAATCCATTGTTGCAAAATGTAAGGCCCTGGGTGTGGTTCTTACTGATGCAGGTGCGACCTATCCTTATGGAAATGATCCGGAGGATTCTAATATCCGTATTGCACCAACTTTCCCCACACCGGAAGAAATGGAAGAGGCAACCAAGATTTTTGTCCTTTGTGTGAAACTTGCTGCGATAGAAAAGCTATTAGGTGAGTAAATAGATGTAAGCTGCAAGATGAACCCAGGAAAACGGATATATTCGTTTTCCTGGGTTGTTGTGTGATATCTTTTAATATGTAACGGTTATTAATACTTTAAGTGTGACTTGCAGGAGGATGATGATATGAATTTAAAAGATTTTAAATGGATACGTGAACCAAAGAGTTACAAAATACATGATGGTAAAATTGAGATTATTACAAAACCTTATACAGATTTGTGGCAAAGAACATATTATCATTTTCAAAACGATAATGCTCCTGTGTTACAGATAGAAACAGAAGAGAAGTATTTTAGTTTTGTTGTGAAAACAGAATTTAATGAAAGTCATCACAGATTTGATCAGTGTGGTATAGTTATGTATCTGGATAGTGAGAATTGGTTAAAGGGTTCGATTGAATATGAAAATGATAAATTTCAACATTTAGGAAGTGTAGTAACAAATCATGGATTCTCTGATTGGGCTACTACAGCTATAGATGCATCTGTTAAATCAATGTGGTATCGTTTGAGCAGGCGGGAAGATGATTATTGTATAGAATGTTCCTTTGATGGAATTACTTTTAGCCAAATGAGAATATGTCATATGTTTAACGGCGGTGAAAAAATTACTTTTGGTATATATGCTTGTTCACCGGAGGACTCTTCATTTAAGGCTGTGTTTAGTGAAATGGAGATTTTAGAATGCCAATGGAAAGCACATGATGGTCAACAACCTGATGAAGATTAACAGTTTTCGGTTTGTCTGACTATATATTGAAGCAAGATAAATTCATATATAAGGCAAAGCAGTTGATTATAATAGAAGGATAATATAGATGAAACTAATAGATATCAAAAATCTTACATTTGAATATTTTAGACGGGATGCCGAAGGCAATGTGGAAGAAATGGTAGAAGCATTGCAGGATGTATCCTTAGATGTTCATCCTGGAGAATTTATTGCCATATTGGGCTGTAATGGATCCGGAAAATCTACACTGGCTAAACATATCAATGCCCTATTGCTGCCAGGTGAGGGTCAGGTGATTGTATATGGCATGGATACTCTGGATGAGGAGGTAAGATTGCAGATTCGTCAGACAGCGGGAATGGTGTTTCAGAATCCGGATAATCAGATTGTGGGAAATCTGGTGGAGGAGGATATTGCATTTGGACCGGAAAATTTGGGAATGACTACTGAAAATATCTGGAACCAGGTAAATGATGCATTGGATGTGACAGGAATGGAAGAGTATCGGAATCAGTCGCCAAACTGTTTATCAGGTGGACAAAAGCAGCGGGTGGCGATTGCCGGAGTTTTGGCGATGGAACCGAAATGTATTATTTTTGATGAGGCTACGGCGATGTTGGATCCCAAGGGACGAAAGCAGATCATACAGGCAGCAAAATATTTACAAAAGGAAAAAGGGATAACGATTATTCTGATTACCCATCATATGGATGAAGTTTTAGCGGCAGATAAAGTGTTTGTGATGGAAGATGGAAGAATAGCAGGTCAAGGTACACCGGAGCAGATTTTTGCGAAAGAAGAACTGCTGGAAGAGTGGGGACTGTGTCTTCCGCCGCTTTATCAATATTTATACTTTTTAGTGGGACAGGAAATAGTTTCAAAAGAAGAATGTATAGGGATTGACAGTGCTAAATCGTTGAGCCGCCTGTTGTGTGGCAAATATGGGAAAGGCGGTGAATTTCCCCATTCGTTTAATAAAGAGGAATTTAATACAAGGGACTTAAATAAGGCAGGACCGTCAGGAAGTATGGTAGAAAAGGCAGATAGAAAGAAATTTACAGAGGGAATTCTTTTAAATCATGTTACTCTTCTATATAGTGCAGGTTTTGCAAATGAAAAGATTGCTTTGGATAATGTGAATCTGAAGGTGGATAAGGGTGAGTTTGTTGCAATAATCGGGCATACAGGTTCCGGCAAGTCTACTTTAATACAACACTTAAACGGACTCCTTTTGCCGACAGAAGGTAATGTTTATTTTAACGGGCAGGATATTAGAGATAAAGATTTTTCTATGAAGCAGCTGAGGCAAAAAGTAGGGCTGGTGTTCCAATATCCGGAATACCAGCTGTTTGCGGAAACTGTGGAAAAGGATGTCTGCTTTGGTCCTGAAAATATGAATATTCCCAAGGTGGAGGCACAAAAACGGGCTTATGAAGCGATAAGGGCAGTGGGACTGCCGGATACGATTTATGACAATTCGCCACTGCAATTATCGGGAGGACAGAAGAGGCGTGTGGCAATTGCCGGTGTTCTGGCTATGCAGCCGGAATATTTGGTATTGGATGAACCTACTGCGGGTCTGGATCCGTTATCTGCAAAAGCATTGCTTGATATGCTTAAGGAATTGCAGGAGAAACAGGGTATGAGTATAATCATTGTTTCCCATTCCATGGAGGATGTGGCAGAGTATGCGGACCGGATAGTTGTGATGGAACATGGGAAAATATGTATGAACGGCGAAGTATGGGAAGTATTTGCACAGGCAGAAGATTTAGAAAGAATGGGTCTTTCTGTTCCCATAGGTGTTACACTTTTGAATGACTTGAAAAATGTGGGAATTGGCGTAGATATAACAAAGCATAAACAATTTGACATTTATGGTGAGCTGTTGAATTTAAAGGATGCATGATATAAGAGTAGAAGATATACCGGAAGCAAAAGAAGAGAGCGCATAATATAAGCTGGCATAAAGTACAGAGTGTATGGGAGAATACAGAATAGGTAAAAGATATGGTTAGGGATATGACGATTGGACAATTTTATAATACAGATTCCGTCATTCATCGTATGGATCCACGGGTAAAAATTATATTTGCCTTGGTTTATGTGATAACTTTGTTTTTTGACAGGAATCCGTTTCTATATTTATCGGCTTTTTTAGCATTGGCAGGATATATTAAGTTATCAAAAGTACCTCTTAAGTTTATTGTAAAAGGGTTGAGGGCACTTGTAATGATTATTCTGTTTACAGTAATCATAAATTTATTTACGGTTAAGGGATTAAAGGTTTTATTTGAATGGAAGTTTATCCGAATCACGCAGACAGGTCTTCATTCTGCTATTTTTCTGGGGCTTCGGCTGGTATTTATGATTATCGGATCCAGTATGATGACTTATACGACTACCCCCAATGCGTTGACGGATGGTTTGGAGAAAATGCTGGGCTGGTTGAAAAAGCTGAATGTACCGGTTCATGAATTTGCAATGATCATGTCAATTGCTCTTCGTTTTGTACCGATTCTGGTGGAGGAACTGGATAAGATTATGAGAGCACAGCTGGCAAGAGGCATGGATTTTAAAGAAGGAAATCTTTTTGTACGATTAAAAAAGTTGATGCCGATTATCATACCGTTATTTGTATCTGCGGTAAGAAGGAGCCACGAGCTTGCACTGGCAATGGATGCAAGGTGTTATCATGGAGGAGAGGGAAGAACCAAGATGAAACCATTGGTATATCAGAGAAGAGATTATATTGGTTATGTTTTTGTGGTATTTTATCTGCTGGCAATGGCTGTTTTGGCAGTAATGTTTTAAAAACGGAAGGCAAAGCGGTAATAACATTTGAATTTTCAAAATGGAAAGATGTTCAAGTTGGTGAAGGGAAGGTAATCTATGCTGTATGATAAGGATATCCGGGAGCCTCTTTTTGATTTTTTAGAAGAGAAGTATGGAAAGATTCGGATTATAGAAGAAAAGCAGATGGGGAGATCCAGAGCCGATGTGGTGATGGTAATGCCAGAGGCAGTATGCGGCATAGAGATTAAGAGTGATGCGGATACTTATGCCCGCCTGGAACGGCAGGTTAAGGATTATAACCAGTATTTTGACTACAACTATATTGTGGTGGGGACAAGCCATGCAATGCATGTAGAAGAGCATGTGCCGGATTGGTGGGGAATTATTACGGTAGAACTGGAAAATGGCAGAGTGGATTTTTATATGCTGCGGGAAGCAAAGGGGAATCCTAAGGTGAACTGGAAAAAGAAGTTAAGTATACTGTGGAGACCGGAACTTTCCCACATACAGGAATTAAACCAGCTGCCCAAATACAGGCAGAAAAGCAAGGATTTTGTGATAGATAAGATATTGCTTAAAGTACCGCAGGAAGATTTGTGCCGGCAAGTCAGTGAGGAGTTATTTGAAAGGGATTATAATGAAATTGAGACGTTAATACGGGCTTATCAGGGAAAGAAGAGATTACAAAGGAAGGATAGGTGCACAAGTGATCAATTTGTGTGAATAGCAAACCAAGCTTAGACTATGAATTTTCTTATGGAGAAGGAGTAACAGTGACGTCTAGAAATTATCCCTTTCATTTTATTGAGAAGGATGATATTAAGGTTCATTATGCCATGATTGGTATGGCTTATGTCACGGAAAACTACCCACTGTATTATGATGCTGTCAATGAAAAAGTTCTGGAGATAATCACCAGATAACAGCAGTTAATATGTATAATGAAAATCTGGATGGTGATGGGTTGATATAGTATTCCTTGATAAAAGAAGAGCAGATCAGGATGTAGAATTAGTGTTTGAAGACAGGGATGTAAAATAAATCAAAAGGATAAATAAGTTATGAAACGAATTAAGCTTACTGTCGCATACGACGGAACCAATTATTGCGGCTGGCAGATACAGAAAAACGGAATTACTGTGGAGGAAGTACTGAACAAAACGTTAAGTAAATTCTTTCATGAGGATATTACAGTCATCGGTGCCAGCCGGACGGATTCTGGTGTACATGCTAAGGGAAATGTTGCAGTATTTGATGCAAATGTAACCATGCCACCGGAAAAAATCAGTTATGCCTTAAATAATCTACTGCCAGATGATATCAGAATCCAGAAATCGGAAGAGGTGAGTCCGGATTTTCACCCAAGATATTGTGATACGAGAAAGACATATGAATATCGCATTTATAATGCGCAGTTTCCAGACCCCATGGTGCGGTTGTATTCCCACTTTGTCTATTATCATTTGGATGAGGAGAAAATGCAAAGGGCAGCAGATTATCTGGTGGGGGAGCATGATTTTAAAAGTTTTTGTACACCAAAGGAAGAGGTGGAAAATACAGTTCGGACGATATACTATACTAGAGTAGTCAGGGAGGGCAATATGGTCTGTATCAGACTTAATGGAAATGGCTTCCTATACAATATGGTAAGGATTATTGTGGGATCGCTGATGAAGGTAGGAATGGGAATGATTCCACCGGAACAGGTGAAGGAAATATTAGAGGCAAAGGACCGGACGAAAGCCGGGCATAAGGCGGCAGCCTGTGGGCTTACATTATTGGAAGTAGAGTATTTATAGAAAAAGAGGTAGGTTGGAATGGATAAAAAGGCAATCTTGCCAAAAGATACAGAGGATAAGAAAGATTATCTGGAATGCGAAAAATGGTGGATTTTTGCACTGCTGATGCTGGTGGGTGGTTTTTATGGAGCATATACATATTCTATCCGGGGAGGAGTGTTTTGTAATGCACAGACTGCGAATTTTGTTCTGTTTGCAATGGCAGTAGGCAATGGGAAATGGGGCAATGCAATATATTATCTGATACCTATGAGTGCATATTTATTAGGTGCGATTGTTTCGGAGGCTGTACCAAAGCCGATTAAAAGAAGACATCTGATCCGGTGGGATACGTTGTTGGTTTTGATTGAAATAATTACGGTGGTTATTTTAGGGTTCTTACCGGAAAGTACACCGTTTCAGGTTTCCCAGGTGGCAATTAATTTTATCTGTTCCATGCAGTATAATACATTCCGTCAGGCAGAAGGGATTCCCATGGCAACTACATTCTGTACCAATCATCTAAGGCAGACCGGTGTGGCGATTGTAAAGGCAGTCAGGAAAAATGGGGACAGGGAGCAGGTAAGCAGGATTGGCAATCATTTTCTAATGCTGTCAGTATTTGTGGCAGGTGGTATTGTTTCTACAATATTATGTGGCTGTTTTAAGGGGAAAGCAATATGGGGGGCACTGGTTCCGTTGTTGATTGTATTTATAGACCTGATGTATGCGGATTTAAAAAAAGAACGTGATTATATTGAGGCTACCCCGCATGGACATTGATAATTACTGGATGTACACGGAACAAATGGATTACTGCTGTTGAAGATTTCTATGAAAGAATTTTTAAATTAGAAAGCGTATTTTTATTAGTTTTCACCAGAAAAACATAATTGCAACTGCCAGTTGACACATTTCCATATCTGGGTGGTGGCTATGCAACTGATGATATTGTTACGATTCAGCTATCAAAAAGAAAGGAGTGCTGGCAATGAATATGGCAGACAGAATTCAATATTTAAGAAAAGCAAAAGGAATATCTCAAGAGGAACTTGCAGATAAAGTGGGTGTTTCAAGGCAGGCTGTTTCTAAATGGGAAAGCGAACAAAGTGCGCCAGACTTAGAAAAAGTGATTATCATGAGCGACTTTTTTGGAGTGACAACAGACTACATCCTAAAGGGGATTGAACCTGTAGAGGATAAAGAACAAAAAAGTAAAGAACTTACAGGCAAGGTGCTTTATATCGCATCAACAGCTTTTGTTTTCATTGGATTATTTTGTGCTTTTGGCGGTTGGTATGAAAAACAGACGATGGAGGTTGTGTGGGGGTCAATGATTATTCAGGCAGTCGGAGTTGCCGGATATTTTATTGGTCGATTGCAATCTGAAGAAAAGGCTTCATTTTATGTTAATTGGCTCAATATAGCTGGTATTGCTTTTATGCCGATTTCTATAATGACTGGATATATTTCAATACTTATTTTTAAACAAGGATGGATTGCACCTTATCCGACTGGAATATTTCATACTATAATTTTTGGCATAGTATTCGTTATAGTTATGGCTGTGAGTTTTATTCTTATGAGAATGGAAAATCGAAAAAAATGAATACATGCTACACATCAGTAAAGTAACGGTTTGTATAAATCAAAAATAATATTGTTCTTAGGTGGATTTTATATAAAAATTCGTTGACATGAATATCCATTTATAATATAATGTTTAACTGTGACGGTGGATGAATGTATAAAAAGGTCATAGCCCCGATCGGTTTATTATTTCATGAATTGCTTGATTTTTGGACGTCTAACCCACTTCGTTTGAAATGAGAGTGATAATAATACGTCAATGAATAGAGAGTTGTTTCGTTACATGGAAGCCTACGGACAGGGTGGAGATGCAATAGAGCAATGGAAATTAATTGGATTATTTTTAAGGAGGAACACCATGAAGAGTTATATGGCAAGCCCATCAACAATTAACAGAGAGTGGTATGTAGTTGACGCTACAGGACATACATTAGGACGTTTAGCATCAGAAATCGCAAGTGTTTTAAGAGGAAAGAACAAACCAACTTTTACACCACATATTGATACAGGTGATTATGTAGTTGTAGTGAATGCAGATAAGATTAAAGTAACTGGTAAGAAGCTAGACCAGAAAATATATTATAATTATTCAGGCTACGTTGGTGGCATGAAGGAGACAACATTAAAAGAACTTTTAGCTAAGAAGCCGGAAGAAGTAATCCGTAAAGCAGTTAAGGGTATGCTTCCAAAGGGTCCTTTAGGGCGTGCGATGATTACCAAGCTTCATGTATATGCTGGTCCGGAACACAAGCATCAGGCACAGCAGCCGAAAGAGTTAGAGATTAAGTATTAATGAAGGAGGACAAAGCAGTGGCTAAAACAACAAAATTTTACGGAACTGGTAGAAGAAAAAGTAGTGTTGCAAGAGTATATTTGACACCTGGTACAGGTAAGGTTACGATTAATAAAAGAGATATGGATGATTATTTTGGATTGGATACATTAAAGCTGATCGTTAATCAGCCATTTGTTGTAACAAATTCAGTTGGTAAGTATGATGTACTTGTTAATGTTCGTGGTGGTGGATTTACAGGTCAGGCAGGTGCCATCCGTCATGGTATTTCCAGAGCATTATTAGAGGCAGATGCAGACAACCGTCCTGCATTAAAGAAGGCAGGATACCTTACCCGTGATTCAAGAATGAAGGAAAGAAAGAAGTACGGCTTGAAAGCAGCTCGTCGTGCACCACAGTTCTCAAAGAGATAAAGATTACTGCAAAATGCAGTATTATGGAAGGAGTTCCCGAAATTGTTCGAGGAACTCTTTTTTATATACTTTTTTGTTCACGGAAACAAAAAGATATGAAGTTATTTCTCGTCGTTTACAGGGAATGTTAAAAATAGTATAATGCATTGAAAATATCAGTTTATTTTCAATGCGGAAAGTCGGTTAGAAACAGAAGCGGGAGGTGGAATCCATTGGAATGTACAATCAGGGAATGGAACATATCGGATGCTGGGGATCTGGCACAGATTATCAATAATAAGAATATTTTAGATAATTTACGTGATGGACTGCCGTATCCATATACGGTAAAGGATGCGGAAGAATTTATTATGGCAATGCTTTCTTCAGACAAAACGAAAACCTTTGCATTTGCAATAGTGGTAGATGACAGGGTTATTGGAAGTATTGGAGTTTTCAGATGTGAGAATATTCATTTTAGGACGGCAGAAATGGGTTATTATATCGGGGAGCCGTATTGGGGAAAAGGACTGGGTACAAGTGCGGTAGAACAAGTATGCAGTTATATATTCCGGCATACGGATATTATCAGGATATTTGCGGAGCCGTTTGCTTATAATACTGCTTCCTGCCGTGTGCTTGAAAAAGCCGGCTTTCAGTTGGAAGGAGTCCTGCGAAATAATGCGGTGAAGAACGGACAGATACTGGATATGAAAATGTATTCCAAAATCGTTGTATAGCAAAGAAAGGAGTACCATATGGAGGATTCATATGTATTGCAGTTGACGGAATCCAAGTTCCGGGATTTGTATCTGTGTTTTTGTGGAATGGCAGAATGTAAACCTGATCATAGTTATGGTCCTGCTGTACGTCCCAATTATATTATTCATTATATTTTGTCGGGAAAAGGGAGTTATCAGGTGGGAGAACAATATTATGAATTGCAAAAAGGACAGGGATTTTTAATTGAGCCGGAAACAGTGACTTTTTACAAGGCAGATAAGGAGCATCCATGGACATATTGCTGGATTGGTTTTGCAGGCGAGATGGCACCGGCATATATCCGGGATGTGGGGCTTAACAGCCAGCAGCTGGTTTTTCAAAATAATCAGGGAGAGGAATTGAAAAAGATTGTCTTAAGGATGTTAAAATGTAGTAAAGCTTCTGTTACCAACCAGTATCTGCTGCAAAGTCTTTTGTATGAGTTTTTTGCTATTCTGACAAAAGATATACAATTGGAAAACGTTACACAGGAATCAAAAGAAAGTATTTATATAAGAAATGCAATTAATTTTATCCGAAACAATTATGCCAGTGGCATTACGGTTTCGGATATTGCCAGAGAAGTGTGCGTGAACCGGAGCTATCTGTATAAGTTGTTTACGGAAAGTTTGCAGATGTCCCCAAAGGAGTTTATAACGCAGTTTCGCATTTCCAGATCAAAGGAACTGCTTACCGTAACTGAATTGTCAGTTGAGGAGGTGGCAAATTCCTGTGGATATCCAGATTCTCTGGTGTTTTCAAAGGCGTTTAAAAAGATTATAGGAATGCCCCCGAGCGTGTATCGCAAAACACATCGGAAAGAGGTGAAGGACAGGCTTTTATCAGAGGAAAGGACAATTGATGAGATGATGGAAGCAGAGGAGTTAAGCGAAATGAAGCAGAGAAGGGATGAGGATTAAAGCTGTCTAAATGATGTTTTGTTGTGGGAAAATGAAACATTTTGACTGTTTTTACAAACAAAAGTTTCTAACGGAATAATGAGGACTGCACTTATAATAAATATATCTTAAGGAGATGTATGTGCACAGCATTTTCAAAGAGGAAGTACGAAATATGTTATCAATACTGGAGGGATAATTATGGGTATACAAGATGAAAATGCTGCAAGAGTGCAGTATAAACAGGTATCTGCCAAAGAAAAGTACTGTTTCGGTATCGGTGCCATTGGGAAAGATGCCATTTGTAATATGGTAGGAGCGTTTTTGATGCTGTACTTTACGGATACGCTTTTTCTGGCACCGGCATTTGTGGGAGTCCTTTTCTTTGTAGCCAGAATATGGGATGCAGTAAATGATCCGGTCATGGGTATGATTGTAGACAATACCCGTACAAAATATGGTAAGTTCAGGATATGGCTGATTATAGGAACCCTGATCAATTCGGTTGTGTTTGTATTATTATTTTACAGTTTCCATTTGCAGGGAACCTCGTTATATGTATATGTATCGGTTATGTATATTTTGTACGGTATGACATATACGATTATGGATGTTCCTTACTGGTCATGGCTCCCTAATTTGACCAATGATCCAAGAGAGCGGGAAAAGATTTCGGTAATACCAAGATTTTTTGCAAGTCTTGCCGGATTTTCTGTATCTACTTTCGGATTATATATTATCACTGGATTAAATAAAGCGGTGGGAGAAACAAATAAATATGCTGAAAAGGGATATACGTTATTTGCCTTGATCATTGCTGTAGTTTTTATTGTAATGATTGGAATTACGGTATGTAATGTAAAAGAAGAGTCAACCTTGAATGCTAAGAGCAGTAAAACCAGCTTAAAACAGGCAATCCGTGTTATTTACCAAAATGACCAGCTAATTGCTTTTATCGGACTGCTGCTTACCTATAATTTATGCACGCAGATTGCTAAGGGATTTGCAGTATATTATTTTAAAAATGTGTGTGGCAATGAGTATTTATATTCAATATTTGGATTTTCCATTATAGCAGAAATGGCAGGCTTGTTATGTTTCCCTAAGATTGCGGAAAAAATCAGCAGGGAGAAGGTGTATGCCATTGCCTGTACTCTTCCTGTGGTCGGTTTGTTGTTGCTGGGAGTAGCGGGATATGTCGCACCTTCCAATGCAGTGCTGGTAGTGATCTGCTGTGCGGTCTTATTCTTTGGTTCAGGACTTTCCCTGGGTGTAACTACCTGCTGCATGGCTGATGTAATTGATTATGGAGAAGTGAAGTTTGGCACAAGAAATGAAAGCGTGACCTGTTCTGCCCAGACCTTTTTAATGAAAGCAGCAATGGCAGCAGCAGGTGGATTGACTGGTGTAGGTCTTCAGATTGTAGGATATAACGCAAAGGCATCTGTGCAGTCAGCTGGGACAATTTTTGGAATCCGTGTACTGATGATTGTGATTCCTATCATTCTGGCTATACTCAGTTTTATCATTTATAAGAAATTCTATACCTTAAAAGGGAAGAAGATGGAAGAAGTAATCAATAAATTGCAGGAATTACATGCGAATAAGGGGGCTGACACATATGAATATTATTTTTCACGAGAAAACGAAGACGTTTCATCTTTATAATGACCATATCAGCTATATAATGACTGTGTTAAAAAGTGGACAGCTTGGGCAGTTGTATTTTGGAAAACATGTACATGACAGGGAGGATTTCTCCCATTTGCTGGAGTTGGCATCAAGACCTATGTCTTCTTGTATTTTTGAGGGAGATAAAACCTTTTCTCTGGAACACATTAAGCAGGAGTTTCCTGTCTACGGCACAGGAGATTACCGTAGTCCGGCGGTGGAGATTCTTCAGAATAACGGGAGCAGAATTTCGGATTTTCAGTATAAGTCTTATCAGGTGCAGTGTGGGAAGCCAGAGCTTCCCGGACTCCCTGCAACTTATGTGGAAAAAGAGGATGAGGCGAAAACACTGATCATTGAATTACTGGATGAGGTTACGGAAGTGAGGGTTCAACTGCTATATACGATATTTAAAGAAGGCGGAATCCTGACCAGAAGTGTCCGGTATATCAATGAAGGGAAAGAGAGTGTTTATCTGAATCGTGCTATGAGCCTTTGTCTGGATTTGCCGGATTGTGATTATCACTGGTTACAGCTTTCCGGGGCATGGTCAAAGGAACGCCATATCAAGGAACGGAAACTGGAAATGGGAATACAGTCAGTGGGAAGTATCCGCGGCAATTCTTCCCATGAGCATAATCCGTTTATTGTATTAAAACGCCCGTCTGCCACGGAGCATCAGGGTGAAGTGATTGGATTCAGTCTGGTATATAGTGGGAACTTCTTAATGCAGGCTGAGGTAGATGCACATGATAATACCAGAATTCTGACAGGGATTCATCCGGATACTTTTGAATGGAAGCTGGGAGTACAGGAAGCTTTTCAGACACCGGAAGCCGTTATGGTGTATTCCGATCATGGGATGAATGCCATGAGCCAGACTTTTCATCAATTATATAGACAACGTCTTGCAAGGGGATACTGGAGAGACCGGGTTCGTCCGATTCTGATCAATAACTGGGAAGCAACTTATTTTGATTTTACAGAGGATAAGCTGGTTGCAATTGCACAAAAGGCAAAGGAATGTGGTGTAGAACTCTTTGTTCTGGATGACGGATGGTTTGGTGCACGCAGTAATGATTTTGCCGGTCTGGGTGACTGGACTGCCAATAGGGAAAGACTGAAAAACGGGATAACAGGTCTGGCAGAGAGGATTGAACAGCTGGGAATGAAATTTGGGTTATGGTTTGAACCGGAGATGGTAAATATGGATTCTGATTTATATAGAAAGCATCCGGACTGGATTTTGGAAACCCCGGACCGCCCCAAATCCCATGGCAGGAATCAGTATGTTTTGGATTTTTCAAGAAATGAAGTAATTGAGTGTATTTATGAAATGATGGCAAAAATCCTGCGGGAGGCAAAGGTATCCTATATTAAATGGGATATGAACCGGAGTATAACGCAGTGTTATAGTGCCGTATTGCCGGCCGACCGTCAGGGTGAGGTGTTTCACCGGTATATTTTAGGAATGTATTCGTTATATGAAAGGCTGACTTCTGAATTTCCGGAAGTATTATTTGAGTCCTGTGCCAGCGGTGGCGGGAGGTTTGATCCGGGAATGCTTTACTATGCACCACAGGCATGGACCAGCGATGATACAGATGCGGTGGAACGGTTAAAGATACAGTATGGCACATCACTGTGCTATCCGTTAAGCAGTATGGGGGCACATGTGTCGGTGGTTCCGAACCATCAGCTGTACCGCACGACACCGCTTCATACAAGAGCCAATGTGGCATGTTTTGGAACCTTTGGTTATGAGCTGGACTTAAACCAGTTGTCTGAAGAGGAGATTGCGGAGGTGAAGGAGCAGATTGCCTTTATGAAGGAATATCGGGAACTGCTTCAATTTGGGACTTTCTATCGTTTGAAGAGTCCTTTTGAAGGAAATGAAACGGTCTGGATGGTGGTTAGTGAGGATCAAAAGACTGCCATTGTGGGCTGGTACCGTATACTAAATGTGGTAAACGGATGTTTTACCAGAGTCGCATTGAAAGGGCTGAATCCGGATTATTGTTATCGGAACAGTCTGGCGGGAACAACACATTTCGGAGATGAACTGATGCATATCGGTATGGTGACTTCGGATGCAACTGCCGGAGAGGTGCAAAAAGATGAAGTTCCGTGTACGGATTATGAGTCGAGGATATATATATTAAAAGCTGTAGAATAGGAGTCATTATGAAAATACAGGGAAAAAGAGTATTTTATATGCTGTTGGGGATATTTCTTATCGGGGTCTGTGTGGCTGCTTACCGTATGTCTGGTTTTGGTGTAGATCCTTTTACCTGCATGAATCTGGGTATCAGTGGTTTTTTAAAGATGAGTTTTGGAAATTGGCAGCTGATCATGAATATCCTGATACTGGTGATTGTATTTTTTACGGTGCGCCACTGTATCGGTCTTGGAACGGTAGTCAATATGGTATTTGTGGGGTATATTGCAGATTTCCTTTGCTGGCTTTTTCAGGATCAGCTCCATATTCCGATGGGAATGCCTCTTCGGATTGTCATGCTGGGAATCGGGATGCTGTTTGCCTCGCTGGGGGCAGCGTTATATATGACAGCAGATATGGGAATCGCACCTTATGACAGTGTAGCATTTATTATCATGAAGCTGACAAAAGACAAAGTATCTTTTAAAGCCGGAAGGGTCAGCTCGGATATTACGGTCATGATTGTTGGTGTGGTATTTTGTCTGCTGGCAGGTCATTCTGTATGGACAGTGGTGGGGCTGGGAACCGTGATGAATTCGCTCTGCAACGGACCGCTTATCCAGTTTTTCCGTAACCGGTTAGAAAAGAGCCGTTGATTTGAGGTTTGTTAATGCGGCAGCCCCTTGATTTTGTCCGTTATATGCGACAAGGAGTGTAATGTCTGAATACTTAGGTCGAGCTTAGCAGGAAGCACGGAAGGGAATCAGGCTGATCTCGAAGCAGAATTTTTTGTCATTCAGTTTGTATTGTTCCTGTAATTCCGGTCCGCAGCTGTTAGACCCGATGCCGTTTTGGGCATAATCCAGGCAAAGGACACTGCTGCCGCAGGGCTCTAATTCATAGTTATGTCTTTTGAGTGTCAGTTCCTCCTGTGTATATATGGAGGCATTAAAGGAAAATGTGTTTTTTCCTGCGGCAGCAAAGCCATAGTCCTTGTTTTTCGTGACTACATAATCACAGTCACAGTGGCTTCCGTTTTCCTGGGGGCGGATATAATCTTCGTGCAGGTGACAGATATGGTCTGTATATATTCCGTGGCTTCCGGCATGGCATTTGTCAATGTAACTCTCGTAAGGTCCGATACCGGAATATGTGATGGTATCAAATGCCCGATTAAGAAACAGTCTGATGCCAAAGCGTGGGAGCTCCGGAAATCCTTTTGATTTTGTCACTGACATGGAAATATTGATTTTCCCCTCTTTTTGAATTGTCCATATCGTATCCATTTTCAGGATGTTTTGTATGGAAGATGCACATAAGGCAGAGGTACAGTATATTTTAATGCCATCTTCGGTCATTTCATGTGTTGTCCGATAAGCCCGCTCTACGGTTTGGTCATAATGGGCACGCATCCATTTGAGTTTGAGAGTCCGGTCATTATCTGTCGGGGCACGCCAGATATTGATGCCCATGGGCTGCTCCAAAATTTCCAATCCATCAAACTGCATCTTTTCAAAGACACCAGTCTTTTTATTAAACACATATCGGAAACAGTCTCCTTTCAGGGCAAGGAAACAGTCATTTTCGGAAAGTTCAATAGGAGCGTGATTGTCGGCTGTGTATTCCAGCATTTTAACGCAGTTCTGATTCCGGTTGTCTTTATTGGATAGTAGGATTTCATCAAAGCCCAGCAGAGGGTATAGTGCAAGCTTCGGAAAATTCTTCCATATCGCCAGATTTTTGTTCTTATGATAATAGTATATTTTTAGATAGGTCTTTCCTTTTTCAGGAATGGCAGGGGCTAAGGATACACTGCCTGTTTTATGTGGACCGACAGAGATATTTTCAATCGTTCCTGTCTGTGTGACCATCCCATCACAGCAGATTTCGTAAGTTATGTTTACAAAGTCCCGCAGATTAGTAAAATCCATATAATTGTGAAGAAGAAGTTCTTTTTTATTTTGGTCATACGAAACCACCCTGACAGGTCTGTGGACATTTTTGTATTCCAGTAATCCGGTATGGGGAGTTCTGTCAGGATATACCAGACCATCCATACAGAAATTTCCGTCATGCAGGTGTTCTCCGTGATCTCCGCCATAATAAAAAATAGGTTTTTCGTTTTTGGCAGTTCCCTTGTAAATTCCATGATCACACCATTCCCATACAAAACCACCGCAGATTTCGTCAAACTGCTGGAAAATGTTAAAATAATGTTCAAAATCTCCGGGACCGTTACCCATGGAATGGCAGTATTCACATAGAATGTAAGGCTTGTCTGGTTCATTTTCCATATAATCATATATCTCATTAAGAGAAGGATACATCCGGCTGTATAAATCAATATTGGAAAAATCATATTTTCTCTGATGATTTGTGTAAAGAGCACTTTCGTAATGAGTTAAGCGTGAAGGGTCAAATTCCTTTGTCCAGCGGAGAGCTTCTTCAAATGTACAACCGAATGCACTTTCATTTCCCATGGACCAGATAACGACACAGGGACGGTTTTTATCCCGGTGTACGCATTTTCTTACCCTGTCCATTATGGGTTCTGTAAATACAGGATTATCGGCAATCGGTTCATTCCAGTGCCTGCTCTTATTTTCCCAGCTGTTATCTTCAAAGTAAAGCTCAGAGGGACCGTGGGCTTCTATATCTGCTTCATCGATTACATAAAAACCATATGCATCGCATAACTGGTAAAAGACTGGTGCATTTGGGTAATGGCTGGTACGGATCGCATTAAAATTATGCTGCTTCATCATGGAGAGATCCTTTATCATCTGGTCAGTGCTTATTGTAAATCCGGTTATGGGATCGGAATCATGGCGGTTGACACCCCTGAATTTAATGGCAGTTCCATTTACATGGACGACGTTGTCTATGATTCGGATATCCCGTATGCCGACATGGTCTGTTATGGTCTCATTTTCTGTCTGGATGATCAGGGTATAGAGATATGGCAGTTCAGGATTCCACAGCACAGGGTTTTCGATTGTAAGATTTACGGAAATCTCATAATCGTCATCTGCATTGGTATATGCTATTTCTTTATTGTTTCCTGAAATGACTGCATTTGTAACGGTTATCCCTTCAACATCACAGATTGTTAGTTCAGTCGGTATGATCTCCTGAAAATATTTAAGACGGATTGTAACCTGTGCATTGTTGTCTGCTTTCATATCCGGTGTTTTAGTTGTGACAAAATAATCAAATACACCATTTGCCGGTCTTTTCAAAAGATATACATCCCTGAAGATTCCGCTCATACGGAACTTATCCTGATCTTCCAGATAACTGCCGTCACACCATTTGAGAACCAGGACTGCCAATTTGTTATTCCCTTCCCGGACATATTGGGAAACGTCAAATTCACTGGTGGAATGGGATACCTGACTGTAACCAATGTAGCTGCCATTTAGCCAGACATAGAAACAGGAATCCACACCTTCAAAATTGAGATAAGTATTTGGCACGGTTTCTTCCTTTTTGAAATGGAAGTTTGTGCAGTAAGCACCACAGGGATTATCCTGTGGTACATAAGGAGGGTCAAATGGAAAAGGATATCGCACATTTGTATACTGATGGCGGTCATATCCATGGTTTTGCCATACACTTGGAACTGGAATGGTATCAAAAGAGGCAATATCATAGTCTTCTTCATAAAAATTTTCCTCTAAATCATAAATGCTGTTATAGTACTTAAATTTCCAATTTCCATTTAATAGCTGGAAACGGTCGGAATCTTCCCTGTTATGTGTAAGCGTGTCCATTGCCACAGAAGCAGGAATGTAGTAAGCTCTGTCAGGCATGGTGTTTTCATGTAAAACGTGTAAATCTTCATAATATCTGGGTATCAGCATAGTCACCACTCCTTCTTATCGTTTTTTATATTATAAGAATAAATATATTTAAAATCCATGGCATATATTAGACATAATATGCACAAAATGATACAATAATATTTCAAGGGATTAAGAAGGTAACTGAAGACAGTATTGGGAGATTTATCATGTATACAAATTCAGCTTATTTGAATCATTCACGAGTGGATTTTAAAGATAAGAGCAGACCGCTTATCGTGGGAAGCTGCGGAACATACCGGCTATACAGCAGACCGGAGTTTTCTACTTACAGACCCCGGGGAAGAATCGATTATCAGTTGATTTATATCGCATCAGGGAAGGCTCATTTTTATTTTGAAGATAGAGAGGAAATTGTTACTGCCGGGCATATGGTACTATACCGGCCGAAGGAAGTTCAGAAATATGTATATTATGGTATGGACCAGACAGAGGTATACTGGGTTCATTTTACCGGAAGTGATGTGAAAAATATTCTAAGGCAGTATGGGATATCTGATAATATGCATGTTTTCTACTGTGGGGCCTTGCTGGAATACCAGAGCCTGTTTCGTCTGATGATACAGGAATTGCAGATGTGCCGCGAAGATTATCAGGAGCTGCTGGCAATGATGCTCCGGCATATCCTGATTCTGATACATAGGCAGATGAACAATGTAAAGAAGACAGACAGTGGATTTATGACAGAGGAAATCGATCTGGCAGTTACCTATTTTAATGAACATTATAATACAGATATCTGCATTGAAGAGTACGCAGCTTCCAGGCATATGAGCACCAGCTGGTTTATCCGGAATTTTAGGAAATACACAGGATTTACCCCGATGCAGTATATATTGGAAATCAGAATATCCAACGCAGAGAGCTTATTGGAAGCGACAGAGTATAATATAACGGAGATCAGCCGTATTGTTGGCTATGATAATCCGCTGTATTTTAGCAGGCTGTTTAAAAGATCCAAAGGATTGTCGCCTTCAGAGTATAGGAAAAGGATCAAGACAGTGCCTTCTTAAAGCTTATCCGGCTTAAGATCAGCTGTTTATACCGGCTTTTTTGACTAAAATTATTTGTAAGGGAAGTTATTAATATGCTAATAAGAAAAATGTTGATCAATGATTATGAAAATATATATGAATTATGGGTGTCTTGTACAGGAATGGGGTTAAACAACCTTGATGATTCCAAGGAAGGCATTAGACGGTTTTTAGAGAGAAATCCGGATAGCTGCTTTGTCGCAGAAGATGAAGAACATGGTAAAATAATCGGAAATATTCTTGCAGGAAATGATGGACGAAGGGGCTATATTTACCATACCGCTGTAAATCCAATGTACAGAAAACAAGGAATTGCAGCAGCACTGGTCAATACGGCTTTAGAAGCTTTAAGAAGTATTGGTATCCATAAAATAGCATTGGTAGTATTTGAAAAGAACGAAACCGGAAATGAATTTTGGGAAAAAATGGGGTTTATTGAGAGAAAGGATATTGTCTATCGGAATAAAGCACTTGTTGAAATGGAAAGAATAGATACATAGATTATGTATATCATGTCAAAAGGATTTTGTACGCTAAGTTAACACGGAATCTTCTTGTTTTTTCGTTTGTTATGGTTCATAATGAATAGATAATCGTATAGAATGATACCAAAGGAGTAATGTATGAATTGGTGGAATCATTTAAAGACAATCAATCATCATAAATGGCTGGTCATGAAGTCCTGTTTTCGGCTTGGAATGATAAAACAGGGATTGCTTCATGATTTATCAAAATATAGTCCGGTGGAGTTCATGGTAGGGGTCAAATACTATCAGGGAAACCGCAGTCCCAATAATGCGGAAAGAGAAGATAAAGGATATACTTCTGCATGGCTGCATCATAAGGGACGGAATAAGCATCATTTGGAATACTGGCTGGACTATGATCTGAAAAACGGAGGCATTGCCGGAATGAAGATGCCGGTGAAATATGTGGTAGAGATGTTTTGTGACAGGGTTGCGGCAAGCAAGAATTATAACCGGGATACGTATCATGATGCTATGCCGTTAGCGTATTATGAGAAGGGAAAAGCAAAGGCTCTGCTCCATCCCGATTCTGCCAAATTGCTAGAGCAGCTGCTTAAAATGCTGGCAAAAGAGGGTGAGGAAAAGACCTTTAATTATATCAAAAAAGAGATTTTGACAAAGGAAGTCCGGCGGGAGAAGGTTTAGATGGAGGAATAATATGGGATTTACACATTTGCACGTACATACAGAATATAGTTTATTAGACGGTGCATCCAAGATAAAAGAGCTGGTACATCATACAAAAGAATTGGGAATGGACAGCATTGCCATTACAGATCATGGCGTTATGTATGGTGTGATTGATTTTTATAAAGCGGCAAAGGCAGAGGGAATTAAACCGATTATCGGCTGTGAGGTTTATGTGGCACCAGGCTCCCGTTTTGACAGAGAGGTCGGAAAAGGAGATAACCGTTATTACCATCTTGTTTTGCTGGCCCAAAATGATCAGGGCTACCATAATCTGATGAAAATTGTATCCCGGGGATTTACGGAAGGTTACTATTATAAACCGAGGATAGACAGGGAGATTTTACAGGAATTCCATGAGGGAATTATTGCACTTTCGGCATGTCTTGCTGGGGAAGTGGCAACTAAACTACGGCAGGGATTTTATGAAGAAGCAAAGCAGGCAGCTTTGGAGCATCAGGCGATTTTTGGGGAAGATAACTATTTTCTGGAGATGCAGGATCACGGGATCGATGACCAGAAGATGGTCAATCAGGGATTAATGAGGATGTCCCAGGAGACAGGGATTGGACTGGTTGCTACCAATGATATTCATTATGTAAAGGAAAGTGATGCAGAGGCACATGATATTTTACTTTGTATCCAGACTGCGAAGAAGGTGGCGGATGAAGACCGTATGCGCTATGACGGTGGACAGTATTATCTGAAATCTCCTGAGGAGATGGAAGAACTTTTTCCGTATGCGAAGCAGGCGTTAGAAAATACGGGTAAGATAGCTGCAAGGTGCAATGTAGAGATAATTTTTGGAGAACAAAAGGTGCCCAAATACGAAGTGCCGGAGGGATTTACCTCGTATAGTTATTTACAGGCACTGTGTGAAGAAGGGTTGCAGCGGCGTTATGACCCGGTGACAGATGAACTTCAGGAGAGGCTGGATTATGAGTTGTCTACCATTCAGAAAATGGGATATGTGGACTATTTTCTGATTGTATGGGATTTTATTAAATATGGTAAGGACAACGGAATTGCAGTTGGTCCGGGACGTGGCTCTGCCGCAGGCTCCATTGTCAGCTATTGCCTGGGGATTACGGATATCGATCCGATCCGGTATAATCTGCTGTTTGAGCGTTTTCTGAACCCCGAACGAATATCCATGCCGGATATAGATGTGGATTTCTGCTATGAGAGAAGACAGGAGGTTATCGACTATGTAGTCCGTAAGTATGGGAAAGAAAAAGTTGTGCAGATTGTTACTTTTGGTACAATGGCAGCCAGAATGGTGATCCGTGATGTAGGACGTGCTCTGGATATGCCGTATGCGGCAGTAGACAGGGTGGCAAAGATGATCCCCATGGGGGCAAACGGTCATAATATTACCATTAATGAAGCTATTGATATTTCTTCTGATCTTAAGAAAGCTTATGAGGAGGAAGCGGATGTCAGATATCTGATTGATATGTCCAAAAGGTTAGAGGGATTGCCGAGACATGCGTCTATGCATGCAGCGGGAGTGGTAATTGGTCAGAAGCCGATTGATGAATTTGTACCGTTATCCAGAGGCTCAGAGGATGCTATTACAACACAGTTTACCATGACTACCATTGAGGAATTGGGACTTTTAAAAATGGATTTCCTTGGACTTAGGACACTCACGGTTATACAGGATGCGGTGAGAAATATTAAGCAGAGTAAAGGAATCGATATTGATATAGACCACTTGAATATGGAAGATAAAGAAGTGTATGATCTTCTCTGCACGGGGCAGACGGATGGTATTTTTCAGTTGGAAAGTAATGGCATGAAAAGCTTTATGAAGGAGTTAAAGCCCAGAAATATCGAGGATGTAATTGCAGGTATTTCTTTGTACCGGCCGGGACCGATGGACTTTATTCCGTTATATATAAAAGGCAAAGACCACCCGGAAACGATTACTTATGATTGTCCACAGCTTGAGAAAATATTGGCGCCTACCTATGGATGTATTGTGTATCAGGAACAGGTTATGCAGATTGTAATGGAACTTGCAGGATATACGCTTGGCAGAAGTGATCTGGTGCGCCGTGCAATGTCCAAGAAAAAAGGGGATGTGATGCAGCGGGAACGTCAGAATTTTGTCTATGGGAATGAAGAAGAAAATGTTCCAGGCTGTATCAACCGGGGGATTGATGAGAAGACGGCAAATAAGATATTTGATGAAATGATAGATTTTGCAAAGTATGCTTTCAACAAGTCCCATGCGGCAGCCTATGCAGTGGTTGCATATCAGACCGCATATCTAAAGTGCCATTATCCGGAGGAATTTATGGCAGCATTGATAACCTCTGTGTTAGACCGCACAGATAAGGTATCGGAATATATTGCCCATTGTCGGAAACTTGGAATTCAGATTCTGCCACCAGATATCAATGAAGGTTACAGCCATTTCTCAGTAGCGGATAATGCAATTCGATATGGTTTATCGGCGCTAAAGAGCGTCGGAAGACCTGTCATTGATGCAATTGTGGAGGAACGTGAAAAAAACGGAAGATATAAGGATTTAAAAGATTTTATCAGCCGTCTTTCTAATAAGGAAGTGAATAAACGGACGATTGAAAGCTTTATCAAATCAGGAGCATTGGACAGCTTTGATGCGAACAGAAGACAGATGATGATGGTTTATGTACAGGTCATTGATATGGTGAACCAGGAAAAGAAGAGTGCCATGACCGGACAGATGTCTTTACTGGATTTTCTTGGAGAAGAGGAGAAAAAGGATTTTGATATATCTTATCCCAAAGTGAGTGAATATGAAAAAGAAGAGAAGCTTGCTTATGAAAAGGAGGTTTTGGGCATTTATGTCAGTGGACATCCGCTAGAAGATTATCAGGAGCTGATGAATCGGAATATTGATGCGACCACCCATGATTTCTTACCGGATCCGGAAAATGGTGAGACAGTGGCAAAAGACCAGATTTATTATACACTTGGGGGAATGGTTTCTGCTAAGACAGTGAAAATGACAAAAAATAATCAGAATATGGCGTTTATCACTCTGGAGGACTTATTGGGCACTATTGAGGTAGTGGTATTTCCTAAAAAATATGAACAATACAGGCAGTATTTAGATCAGGATGCAAAGATATTTGTATATGGCAGGGCTTCTATCAGCGAGGATGAAGGAAAGGTTTTACTGGAAAAGGTGGTTCCTTTTACGGAAGTACCGCGTCAGCTTTATCTACAGTGTGATAATAAAGACGATTATCAAAAGAAGGAAGAAGCTATTTACAGAATCATTGACAAGTATCCTGGAAGCAGTAATGTTATTATTGTGTTGAAGGAAGAAAAGCTGATGAAGCCGCTGGGAAATCAGTTTAATGCTGCGGTTTCGGAGATGATGTTAAAGGAAATGAAGGAGCTGCTTGGGGAAGGAAGGGTTCTGACGAAAGAGGCAAAACTGTCCATGAGAGAACGATCCGGATACTGATATGCAAGGGATATAGGGGGAAATATGATAACCAGTACATCAAACAATAAAATTAAAAATTTATCAAAATGCATGAAAAGTTCCAAAGAGCGCAAAAAGCAGGATGTATTTTTGGTAGAAGGAATCAGGATGTTCTCGGAAATACCAGACAGGCTGCATTTGGAGACATTTGTAACGGAAGCTTTTTATGAGAGAAACAAAGAGCTGTTTTTTGACATACCATTTGAAATAGTGTCGGAACATATTATGGAATCTGTTTCCGATACAAAAACACCACAGGGTGTTATCAGCATTGTTAAAAGACAGCATTACACGGTAGAGGAGGTGTGTAAAGGGAAAGTGCCGCTTATTATGGCATTGGAAAATATACAGGATCCGGGAAATCTTGGGACAATCCTGCGGACTGCGGAAGGGGCAGGGGTTACAGGTGTGCTGATGAGCGGGGATACGGTAGATATATATAATCCTAAGGTGGTACGTGCTACGATGGGTTCTATTTTCAGGATTCCGTTTACCGTTGTCGAAAATCTGACAGAATGTATCAGAGAATTGAATCATAAGAATTTCAGAACATACAGTGCACATTTACAGGGAAAATGCTTTTACGACTTTGATTACCGGAATCCGACAATTTTCTGTGTCGGAAATGAAGGGAATGGTCTTTCAAAGGAATTATCAGAGATAACGAATCATAAAATTGTGATTCCGATGATGGGAAAAGTGGAGTCTCTAAACGTCGCAACTGCGTCAACAATCTTAATGTATGAGGCCATGCGACAAAGAACTACAAAATAACGACAAAAGTAGTCTTTTTTAGAAGAAAAATCCCCGTTCTACAAATCGACTTTCTGTACTAAGATATAGTACATGATAAATGTTTTTCAAATAAATAGATACAACATTTAGTGTTTGTAAATACACTTGGCTGTAAAGTGGATTAGAAAGCACTACTGAGTGAGCAAAGCTCATGAGGGAGAGTTTGGCATTTATTATGCAAATAAAAACTTTTAATGTACATGGAAGGAGAAAGAAAATGACAGAAAAAGCATTAAGTAACAATCAGGCAGTAGTAGCAGGAGAGATTATTTCGGAGTTTACCTTTAGTCATGAGATTTTTGGAGAGGGATTTTATATGGTAGATCTGTTGGTAAGCAGATTAAGTGATGCTACCGATGTGATTCCTTTGATGGTTTCGGACCGTCTGATTGACGTAAATGAATCTCATATGGGAGAGCGGATTGAAGCAAAGGGACAGTTCCGTTCTTATAACAAGCATGAGGAAGCAAAAAACAGACTGATTTTATCGTTATTTGTAAGGGAATTAAATGTTTTAAATGAGGATGACGAAATGCAGCATCCGAATCAGATATATTTAGATGGATATATATGTAAGGCACCTATTTACCGGATGACGCCTCTTGGAAGGGAAATTGCGGACGTGCTTCTTGCAGTTAACCGTGCGTATGGTAAATCGGATTATATTCCGTGTATCTGCTGGGGTCGGAATGCCAGATTTGCCGGAAAACTGGATGTTGGTGAGCATGTGGCTGTCTGGGGCCGGATACAGAGCCGGGAGTATCAGAAGAAACTGGAAAATGATGAAGTGATTAACCGTGTGGCATATGAAGTTTCTGTCAGCAAAATGGAGTGTCTCGAATAAGAAACCGGAAAAAGATTGCATTTTAAATGAGTTTATGCTAGGATATATCGTATTCTTAGGATTTGCAGTAGAAGACATATTCTGTAGATGATGGTGAGTTTGAGGATAAGGCCATAAAGTGAAGCAAATTACACTCAATGTGTGTATTTTCTGTATATAGACAGAAAAGCAGGCACAACATGAATATGAGGTGGAAGGATATGGAGAATGTACATATTATTTACGGTGCCGGTTATGGGAAAACGGCAGCGGCTATGGGACTGGCAGTAAAAGCAGCAGGTGCAGGAGAGACTGTGACGATTGTGCAATTTTTGAAAGGCACGGATGCAGATTACAGTATTTTGAGCCAGTTTGATGAGATTAATTTCTTTACATTTGAAAATAGTGAGAAACCGTATGGACAGCTGACCTTTGAAGAGAGGGAAGAACAGCGTGCGAAGGCTAAAAACAGCTTTCATTATGCAAAGAAGGTAATAGACACAGGAAGTGCAGATGTGGTAATCCTGGATGAAGTGCTTGGTCTGCTGGATTATAATATTCTTTTTGAGGAAGAGATTGCGGAATTGCTGAGAACAAGCAGCAAGGTAAATTTGATATTAACAGGACGGAATTGTCCTGATGCGCTGAAGAAGAAAGCATCTATGCTGTCTCGTATTGAGGCAAGTTAGCGTGTGATATATTGATGGTTTGTCAACTGCTTTTGGCAAATATTGATGTGACGCTATACATGTGATAGGATGGCTTTTATATACAATGATATGTACAGACATGGAAATGATTTTATTGTTTCCGTGTCTTTTTATTATGTAAAAATTTTTTAACAATTTTTAATAAAAATTATTTAAACCCTGCATAAAAAGAAATAAATTTAAAAATTATGTAACATAAATCTAAGGAAATCATAAGTTTTGCAAGGCGAAAAATGTGGTATAACATTAAATGTTAATATATTCTGTACATACAAAGACAGTGCAGTTAAATAGATATCATACATAGGAGAAAAGAAATGGTTTTTAGTTCTGCTATTTTTTTATTTGCATTTTTACCGGTTATATTTTGTCTATATTATATCCTGCCATCGTCTAATTCCGTAAAAAATGGGTTGCTGATAATAGCGAGCCTTTTATTTTATGCTTTTGGCGAACCCATTTATGTTTTTTTGATGATAGGTTCCACTACTGCTAATTATATATTTGGAAGAATGCTGGGAACAGGAAATCTGACTGGTGGAAAAAACGGTTTTATCCGGAAAATGATACTTGTCCTGGCTGTTATCCTTAATATTTTGATATTAGGTGTGTTTAAATATGCGGGATTTATCGTAGACAGCATGAATCAGATTTTTCATACAGGCGTTCCGGTTCCTGCAATTGCACTGCCGGTGGGGATTTCCTTCTTTACATTTCAGGCACTTTCATATGTGATAGATGTCTATCGGGATGAAGGGGCAGAGCAGAAAAGTTTTTTAAAACTTTTATTGTATATTTCCTTTTTTCCGCAGCTCATTGCCGGTCCTATCATCCGTTATCATGATATCAGTGGACAGATAGAGAACCATGCGGCAGATATGGAAAAGATTGTATCTGGAATGCAGCGTTTTACAAAAGGGCTTTTCAAAAAGTTGATTTTGGCAAATGGTCTGGGATGTATTGCAGATGAAGTCTTTTTATTAGAGATTGCAGACTGTAATTTATTAGTGGCATGGCTGGGGGCTGTCAGTTATACCTTACAGATTTATTATGATTTCAGCGGATATTCGGATATGGCAATCGGTCTGGCTTCCATGTTTGGGTTTCAGTTTCAGGAAAACTTTGAACATCCTTATAGTGCATGCAGCATAAAAGAATTCTGGAGAAGATGGCATATTTCACTGTCTACATGGTTTAAAGTATATGTATACATACCAATGGGAGGCAACCGCAGGGGAAAGTGGAACACAGAGTGCAATAAAATGGTGGTTTTTATACTGACAGGAATCTGGCATGGTGCCAGCTGGACTTTTATAATATGGGGACTTGTCCATGGGATTGCCAATGTGCTGGAGGATACGGTTCTTCCGGTGCAAAAATGCAGGTCGAAGGTTGTCTGTAATGTATACACATGGCTGGTTGTGACAACTGCATTTGTGATGTTCCGGTCAGAAACTGTTATGGCAGGTCTTTCCATGCTGAAGGCAATGTTTACAAATTTTGCAATGGATGTATCTTCTGCCGGTTTTTTGAGGGAATCTCTGAATTCATATAATATTTGTATTTTGGGAACTGCATTTCTGTTTTCCTATCCGGTCAGCAGGCGGGTGGGGGAGAAGCTTGGGCATATGGGAAAAGGATATCATTTTGTGCTATCGGCAGGAAGTTTAATCCTGCTGCTGCTATGTATACTGAATTTGGCTTCGACATCGTATAATCCATTTATTTATTTCAGGTTTTAAAATGGAAGCTATTATGCGAAAGGAGAAAAGATGTGAATAAAAAGATATATTTGATAGTATTTTTGGCAATGATAAGCCTGCCGCTGGTCGGAATGCTGTGGTATCGTACGGATATGACCGTAGAGAAGCGTTATGCAAGGGCATTTCCATCGGTAATAAAGGAAGATAAATGGAATATGCAATTTTTTTCAGAACTTACGGATTATTTTTCGGATTATTTTGCATACAGACAGGAGCTTGCCACAGTAGATGCCGTGATAAAAAGCAGGATATTTCATGTTTCCAATAATGAAAAAGTGATTGTAGGGAAGGATAAATGGCTGTTTTTTGAGGAGACAAAGGATGATTATCTGGGAAGGAATCTATTAAGTGACAGGGGAGTCCATAATTGTGCGAAAGTATTGGCATTGCTTCAGGAGGGTGCCGGGAGGCAGGGATGTCAGTTTTTATTTGTGCCTGTTCCCAATAAGAATTCCCTGTATCCGGAATATATGCCAGACAGGTATGTAAAAGAGAGTACGGAGAATAATTACAGCTTGTTAAAAAAAGAGATGGAGAATCAGCAGGTTGATTTTGTGGATTTAAAAGAGGCATTTGGGAAACAGGATGCTGTAATGTATCATAAGCTGGATACGCACTGGAATAATAAGGGAGCAGCTTTTGCCAGCAGGCAGATTTTGGAACATATAGGAAAGGAATATGTGGATTACAGTAATGAGACTTATCAGGTACTGAACTGCTTTTCAGGAGATTTATGGGGAATGCTATATCCGAAGTGGAACAGACTGGATGAAAACGTTATTTATGACAGGCAGCATATCTATGAATATTGCAATGATGCAGGGACAACGGAGGATATGTTTATTGAGACAAGCTGTCAGGGAAAAACCGGTTCTCTCGTAATGTTTCGTGATTCTTTTGGAAATGCACTTCTTCCTTTTCTGGCAGATGAGTATGGGGCGGCTTTTTTTACAAAAGCGGTTCCGTATGACTGGAGCCTGGTCGGGCAGTATGAGGCTGATACGGTGATTTTAGAGCTTACGGAACGGCATATCGCTTCCTTGCAGCAGGAGCTTCCCATTATGCAGGGACCGGAACGAGGTATAGAGGGAAAAGTGACTAAGATTTTGCAGTCAGATACTTCTGTCAATATTGCGGAGCAGGGAGAACATTGTGTAGTTTACGGAATCCTGGATTCCCGTTATGTGGAGGAGGACTCTGATATCCTTATAAGTGTGGAGAGAAATGGAAAAAAAAGAATATTTGAGGCATTTCCTGCCGCATATGGAGTAAACGGAAGTGAAGGATATGAAGATTACCAGTATGGAATTTATCTGGATAAAAATGTGATAGGAACAAAAGACTGTGGACTGGAAGTCATTGCCGGAAGGGATGGGGAATATTACAGTCTACAGGAAATTTCAATATACAATGGAGAAAAAGGAGAATGAGGAAATGAGAAAAAAAGTGTATTGCGTAATGATGATGGGACTTCTGGCAGGATTACTGGCAGGGTGTGGTGACGGAAAAACAGATGCTGCCTATGCAGAAAAAACGGTGGCGGAATCTGAAACGACAGAGGAAAAAGGAACAACGGGAGAGGCTATGGTGGCAGAAAAGATGATAACCACAGAGAACGTTAAAAGAACAGAGCAAACAGATACTGATAAGAAAGAAACGGAGACAACAGAATCGGATAATTCTGTGAAAAATACTAAACAGGAAACGACTCAGGCTAGGGAGACAACTGAGAAAGAAACGAAAACTACTGAAAAAAAGAAACCGAAGAAAGGAAAGGATAAGAAAACAACCAAAAAGACAACAGAGGAAAAAACTACAGAAACTACTACAGAAGCAGTACAGTCAAATAAGGAGATTGCAAAAGGATATGTAGGGAAGACACTGGACAGTCTGATAGCAGCAATCGGATCATATAGCAGTTTTAGCAAGGCAGAAAGCTGTTATTATGAAGGGGAATATGATGGCATTGCACAGTTTGATGGTTTTACGGTTTACTGCCATTCGCAGGGAGGGACAACCTGGTATATTGATTCCGTGGAATAGTAATTTATTACCTGTATTTACAATAAGATTAAAGAGAGGATTTGGATAATGAGAGAAAAAACAGGAAGAAACGGGAAAAAAATCATTTTATTTAGGAATTTGATGTATTGTCTGGTATTGTTTGTGTGTGTGCTCTGTCTGCCCTGTCATGTGCAGGCTGCGGGAAAGAAAGGCTGGCAGGAGAAAAAGGGGTATCGGTATTATTATAATACGAAAGGTGAAAAGGCATCTGGATTAACGGTAATAGATTCAAAAACATATTATTTCAATAAAAAGGGTGTCATGCAGACGGGCTGGCAGAAACTGAAAGGGGAGTACTGTTATTTTGACAGGGAGAAGGGGAATCAGAAAAAGAACTGTAAAATAGATGGTATTAAGATAAAAAAGGACGGAACGGTAAAGAAGACAAAATATAACAAGCAAAAAATTGATACCATGATAACAGCCCGTAAACTGGTCAGTCAGATTACAAAAGCAACGGATAGTAAAAAAACAAAGATGGAAAAATGCTTTCGCTGGGTTTTTCAGTTTCCGTATAAACGATATCGTTTTCTGGATTCCATATATAAAGAAAAGGGATGGGAAATGACTTTTGCGAATGATATATTTAAGAAAAAGCAGGGAGATTGCGTATCAGGGGCTGCTGCGGTCGCTTTTTTATTTCATGAATGCGGATGTAAAACTGTGTATATCTGCCATGACACGGAACATGCATGGGTAGAATATAATGGGGGTGTATACGACCCATTGTTTGCCAGAGTGAAAGACTTTAACAAATATTATAATGGTTCATATAAAAATGTCGGGTTATGGGTGACGGATAAAAGGAAAATATGATTATGATATTGATGGATTTCGGGAGGCGGCAGTCTTGAAATAGAGGGATGATTGGGAGGAAAAGCAAGAAGAGTAAGAATGATGCCGGAATGAGTTGACACTCATATTATATAGTGTTATGATAGATGAAATTATGTTTACAGGACGTTTTCGTCGATGTGTAGAGGTGCATGTGTCAAGAGTATCAGTTTGGACAGATAAGGCTGAAAGAAGAATTGTGAAAGGGGCTCATGCCGAAGAGAGATATCTCCTTATGGGTATCTTATCTGGATGTATAGTTAATAGCTATATGTCTGTCACCAGAATTATGAGAAGGCTTTAGTACAGAGGATATGTATGAATGCCGGATTTTAGGTGGAGTGCTACGGTAATGAAGAGGATTTTGGATGACGCTTCGTTGGCACGCTGCTGACGAAGCGTTTTGTACGTAATCAGTATGGATTAGGAAAAGGAGAAAAAGTATGGCGATTTTTACAGGTTCAGCAGTAGCATTAGTAACGCCTTTCAAGGAAGATGGGGCAGTAGATTACGAGCGGTTAAAGTCTTTGGTGGAATATCACGCTGCTAATAAAACGGATGCTATCGTTATTTGCGGTACAACAGGTGAGGCTTCTACTATGACAGAGGAAGAGCATATGGAGGTGATCCGTAAGTGTGTAGAGTATGTAAATAAAAGAATGCCGGTGATTGCCGGTACAGGTTCTAATTGCACGGAAACGGCAGTTAAGCTTTCCAAGGAAGCTGAGGAAGCAGGGGCAGATGCATTGTTAGTTGTAACACCTTATTATAATAAGGCAACACAGAACGGACTGATTAAGCATTATAAAATGATTGCAGAAGCTGTGAACATTCCAATCGTTATGTATAATGTGCCGGGAAGAACCGGTTGCAATATTTTGCCGGCAACAGCTGTAAAGCTTGCAAAAGAAGTTGAAAATATCGTAGCGATCAAGGAAGCTTCCGGAAATATTTCACAGGTAGCAAAACTGGCACAGTTGGCAGATGGATGTATTGATATTTATTCGGGTAATGATGATCAGGTGGTTCCTTTATTATCACTTGGCGGCAAGGGTGTGATTTCTGTAACAGCAAATATCATTCCTGAGGATACCCATGATATGGTTGCAAAATATTTAGAAGGCGATGTTGCTGGTTCATTGGCATTGCAGCTAAAAGCAATCGATTTATGTGATGCAATGTTTTGCGAGGTGAATCCGATTCCTGTTAAAAAGGCAGTTGAACTTGCAGGTCTTTGTGGTGGATATGTAAGGATGCCAATGACGGAGGCAGAACCTGCAAGTGTGGAAAAAATTAAGAAGGCAATGACAGCCTATGGAATTAAATTAGTGTAAATTCTTGTTTATATTACTACAGGACGCTTCCATACGGTGATGGTGGCGGACGCAGGAAAAGGGGGGTTTATGGTTTCCACGAGAGACACACTTGCGTTCTAACTTCAACGTAGCGGTACATAAGAGGCTATCCTGCAAGCAGGC
>JAIDOW010000086.1 GCA_029063085.1 Lachnospiraceae bacterium | reverse complement strand
TCAATATTTACATTAAGAGCATCAAAAGATTCTATACTTCCCTTTGATATTTCTGCAATTGTAGTAAAAAGAATAAAATAATTGTTTCTTATATTCTTTTCATACAATACACATAATTTTTTAGATATCTGCTCAATCCCAGCCTCGTCTAAGTCCTTCTCAGCCATATTTTTAACCAAGCTGCTTACTAAAATATTATAATCAATTATACTATCTTCATTTGAACTTTCAGCAATTGATTCTTCATATTCCTTTACCAATTTTTCATAATATTCTTCTGGATAATCTTCATCAATTGGTAATAATATATCATCAATTACATCAAATAGTTGATCTTCCATACTAATTACCTCTTAGCATATTCATATAAATAATCATATGGAATAACTTCCGGAAATCCATCATACACTTTCGCCCATGGTGTATCTGGTCTATGCGTTCTTTCTACCAATTCCCATGGATTCAACCTTAAACAAAGGGCTATTACTTTATCAACAATTTGTTTTTCAATTTTATTTTTAAATAAATTATTTGTATTAGAATAAGTTCTGTATATATCAGTTCCTCCACAATCTGCAAATTCGTAATATACCTCCGGAACTACAGGACCATATTGCCATGCTTCTATTTCACCATCAAATGCCGCCTGATCTAATTTCCTTATGTAATTTATCTGAACATAGTACAGAATTTTTTGCAGTTGCAGATTTGATACCGGACGGTTATCCTCTACACACTTATTCACAATATACTTTGCTATATCCATTGCTTTATATTTCATAGTAATATCCCCTTCCGAAGTATAAGAAAAGACCACAAAACGCTTTTGCAGTCCCACTCTAGCTTCTTATTGATATTTTACCCTAATATTATATGAAAAACAATACTTTGTATGCAATTTTAATAATAATGATACAAATTCCTTATTTCCGTTTCTATATTATTTACATTTTGAACAATCTATGTAATAATAAGTTCAAAGCATTATTTTAATAAAATCAGTACACTAAACACAAGTGTATTACAAAATCTTTGGACTATATAAAAAAGGGAGGATACACATGTTTATTATGCACAAAAAAACATATTCAACTATAAGCCAAAAAAAACAACATGAACATAACACTATAGTACAAAAAAAAGTGCTGCCAATTACAGACCTTCTGACTTCTAATCAATCAAATATACTCATTCAATTAAAAAAAAACCAATATATACCAAATACCAAAGAACCACATTTGCATATTCATCGTGGTGGTATTACTTTTACAAACGTTGGACATCGTCACAGAGGCCTTGTTGACGGTAATACGGTAAGAACAGATGTGATTAATGATGTACTGCGAAACCTTCAACAACTTGCAACGGAAGGAAACCATAATGCACAACCAATTATAGATTATATAAACAACAATATTCTACAACATTAAGAAACAAGAGGGTGTCGATCAGCACCTTTTCCCCACAATTAATACATTTTACCTCCTTCATATATAACTATCTATATTAGTATTATAAACCATATATCTGTATTTGCATACTGATCTTGTGATAGCTTTGCATTCAAAAATATTGAATAAGAGCCATCTGCATTTTCTGTAATCTGTTCTTTTACTTTTGTATCCATATTTATTATAAAGACCATTATATCTATTATCATCTGACCGCCAACCAATATGCAGTTGGAGATTGGAAGTATAAACCGAGGGGATATGATAAAATGACGGTTATATTTTACGGCAGTATTTTGAAAATCATTCTGCTGATAAAATAGAATACTATGCACATAAGATGAGTTAATGAGATGTATATAGGACAGTACAATCAAATTTTAATAACTCCTAATGAACTGGAAAATTGTGCGATATCGCATACCTCATGGCATCTTATTTATTACAATAACATATTTAACCGGGTAGCCGGGGGACGTGTTCCCATCCGTTCCGAGCCTTACGGAAGGGGTGGTGCTTATGAGTACATACGAAGAATTCATGACCATATTAACAGTAGCACTGCTAATTGTCTCCATTCTGAACATGAAGAATAAGAAATAGCCGTCCTGCTCTCTGGTAAAGTTTAGGACAGCTATTTCTTAGCTTAATAAATTCGCCGGGACGGGTGAGGTACATTCACCTTCCGACTGCCTTGTTAAATATATTATACAATAATTTGACAATATGTCAATGAAAAACCGCCTTATTTTGAGGAACTGCCAGAAGAAATTGATATTGAATTTCTTTTCAATAATACTATTAAAATAACATATTTAACCGGGGAACCGACGGGGCGCTATACTAGCCACCTACTCTATGAGAAAGGAGCTTGATGCTTATGTACGTTACTTTTAATGACTTATTTACATTTGTTATAATGCTAGTAGCAGTCATAACTCTTGTTATTAACTTTAAGCATAAAAAATAACGCCCTCACCCGCAAAGTGTAGCGTTATTTTTAATACATACATTTACCGAGGTGGCTAGATACTGGCTAGCTGTCGGTTCTCTTGTTAAGTATATTATAGCAAATTATATTTAAATGTCAATTTGAAAATGCGGCTCTATTACATAGATCCGCACAACACTATACAGAACGGTGTCCGTATAATGCCCTCAACAAACATATTATACCACAAATTACACCTTTCTGTACAGGGTGTATTTTTATACCTATTTTTACGAAAGGATGTGGTATTTATGGCAAAGAAGAAAATATGAAGAGAACCAGCAATCCCTTTTAAAATAAGACTTTGCCGGTTCTCCTATATTTTTTAGAAAAAGCAGATAACGGGAGTCGAACCCGCCTCGCCAGCTTGGGAAGCTGGAGTTCTACCGATGAACCATATCTGCACTCTCTATATTATAAAAGTTTTACAGTCATTTTGCAAGAAAAATTTCTCCTGAAATTATCTTTAATCTCTCCGACAGCATTTCTATCTTCTTCCAACCCATATTGCAATATCCTTTGGACGCTCTGCTATATGATCTGCTCCTGCCTGTTCCAATTCTTCTTTCGTGCCATAACCGAATAACACACCGATGGAATCTATATTATTTTCCTTAGCACCTTCAATATCATGAAACCTGTCCCCTACCATAACCGCAGATCGTGTCCGGTTCCTGCATTGCTCCAAAGCATAAGCAATTACTTTGCCTTTTGTGTCCCGAACTCCTTCAAAATCACTCCCTGCAATTATATCAAAGTATTCTGTCAGCCCAAAATGCTCTGCAATTTGTCTTGCAAACAATTCCGGCTTGGAGGTTGCAATCAATAGAATTTTATCCTCTCTCCTAAGGCATTCCAGAAGACCCACAATCCCTTCATATACCTTATTTTCAAAAATCCCCTTTTCCTTATAATATTCCCGATAATACGCGACTGCCGCTTCCGCCTTTTCCCTGTTAAACCCATAAAAATCCATAAACGACTGATGTAGAGGAGGTCCAATAAATTTATAGAGAACCGACCGGTCCTCCACAGCAATTCCCAACTTTGCAAGTGCATATATAACGGAATTTGTTATCCCGATTCCCGGATCTGTCAATGTTCCGTCCAAATCAAACAATACCGTATCATACATCTTATTTCCCGCTTTCTATAATTATTTTTATCAATATACACTTTTTCCTTTCTTTTTGCAATATGATAAAATCTCCTTCAGATACAACAGGTATGTAACAATCCGCTTTTTGTTTCCCTACAATTGACTAAATAAACCAAAATCAACTTATAATCCATTGTTTTATTGTCCGACTCTGTATATACTAACTTTAATGACTATCCAGCCGGCTATTAAGCTAAGCATGATGATACCGTTAGACAAAAAAACCGGCTCATATGCAAAACATTTATTTCTGCGAGCAATGAGCCAAGCAGCCGCACTAATGCGACTATTTGGCGAATGCCGCAAGTTGACTTAAGGAGATGACTTATCATGAATTCACTGACGATTGCAGAAAACATTATAAAATTACGACATGAAAAGGGAATTACCCAGAATGAACTTGCCGCATTTTTAGGAGTCACAAAAGCTTCCGTTTCCAAATGGGAAACAAAGCAGAGCTATCCTGATATCCTTCTAATCCCCCAGATCGCTACCTTTTTTAACGTCACAACAGATGAATTGTTAGGCTATCATCCCCAGCTGGCAATGGAGCAGATTCAAAAACACTATATAAATCTGGCGGCTGATTTTACCAGACTTCCCTTTGACACCGTTATTTCTAAATGCGAAAAGCTGATAAAGGAATACTATGCCTGTTATCCATTCTTATCCCAGATGGCTCTGCTGTATCTCAATCATTTTATGATAGCAGAAACTCCTGAAAGACAGCAGGAAATATTAGAACAGTGTATTACACTTTGCAGCCACATTGAAACAAACTGCAAACAGCCCCTTATCAAAGAAGAAGCTTGTATTTTTAAAGCCATTGCAAACCTCCAGCTGAATAACCCACAGGAAGTAATCGAAACATTGACTCCTTTTCTGGATCCAAAGCAGGTCCGGACAACAGCAGAAAGCTTGCTTGTACAGGCATATCATATGCTGGGGCAGACCGAACAGGCTGACTATCACTGCCAGTTTCATATCTACTCTCATTTAATGTCACTGATATCTGAAAGTACCCTTTTGCTGACTCTCCACATGGAGCAGCCTGATTATTGCAGGGAAACCATCAAACGCATTGAACAGGTGATTATTATTTATCAGTTAGAATATCTGCACCCCAACGTCTGTCTTCAGTTTTATTACCAGACTGCTTTGTTTTATGCAGGTCTTTCTGATAAAAATAATACTCTGTCCTACTTAAAGCACTTTGCATCGGTATCCATAAAGCTTTTGGAAAACAAGATTACATTACACGGCGACCGGTATTTTACCCAGATTGATAAATGGGTGTCTAACCTTATGCTCGATGTCCATGCTCCCAGAGACAAAGAAGCTGTTGCACAAAGCTGTATAGAGTGCATTGCAAACCCTGCTTTTTCCATACTTTTTGAGGATGTCGAATACAAAAATCTCAAATCAGAATTAGAAAGGAAGTTATCTATATGAATACAGAATTATTACCGTTTTTAATCCCACTTGTCCTTGCACAAATGACACTGCTTGTCTTCAGCCTTCACCATATCCTGACCCATAAAACCTACAAACGGGGAACCCGGACGCTCTGGGTCATTATCGTAATCGTAGGAATGCAGTTTATCGGACCAATTTTATATTTTACACTGGGAAAAGAGGATGATTAATATGCTGACACTAAAACATGTATCCAAGCACTTTGGAAGCCATGAAATTATAAAGGACTTAAGTCTCCATGTCAAAGAACACACCATCTATGGATTTCTCGGACAAAACGGTGCCGGGAAAACCACTACGATGAAAATGATTCTCGGCCTGTATCCTGTGGACAGCGGTGAAATTCTGGTCCATGATACCCCTGTCACCTATGGGGAGACAAAGACCAGCCAATATATTGGTTATCTTCCAGATGTCCCAGAATTTTATGGATTTATGACACCAACAGAATATCTTACACTTTGTGCAGATATTGCCGGGCTGTCGGATGCAGATAAAAAATCCCAGATTTCTGATCTCCTGGAATTAGTTGGGCTGACCGACATCAATAAAAGAATCCACGGCTTTTCCAGAGGCATGAAACAGCGACTTGGTATTGCACAGGCACTACTTGGAACACCAAAGCTTCTGATATGTGATGAGCCTACTTCGGCTTTAGACCCGGTAGGACGAAAAGAAATACTGGATATCCTGCATGCAGCAAAAAAGAAAACTACTATCATTTTTTCTACACATATCTTATCTGACGTAGAAAAGATTTGCGACGAAATCGGCATTCTTCATAACGGCAGACTGGCACACTCCGGTACAAAGGAAGAATTATTAGAAGACCGCCCGGATAACGGCTTTTTCATAGAATTCCAGACTCCTTCCGATTTGGAAAAATTCCACACTATTTATCCGGAAGGAACCCAATCCGATATCACAACTTTACAATATCCTAACTCAAAAAATGCAGATATGCTTACTGCCCTTTCCCTGCTCAGCACACATTCTGTCGTGCCAAAACGTGTAGAGCAATGGGAACCGACTCTGGAATCTTTGTTTATGGAGGTAATAGAAAAATGAAACCCTTGACTGCATTTATCAAAAAAGAATGGATGGAAATGTTTCGAAACGGTAAACTCACAATCCTGCTTATCCTTTTTATCCTGTTTGGCATTATGAGCCCTGCACTGGCAAAACTTACCCCTGCACTCTATGAAATGCTTGCCGAAACCATGAAAGAACAGGGGATTACCATATCTCAAATGGAAGTAACCGCACTGACCTCCTGGATGCAATATTTTAAAAATGCATTTATGGAACTGATCGTACTGGTCTGTATGTTTTCCGGTATTTTGACAAACGAATACCAGAAAGGTACCCTGATTCCGATGTATACACGGGGGCTTTCCAGAAGCAATGTACTGTTTGCCAAATTCCTCACTACCGTAATGGTGTGGACGTTCTGCTATTACCTGTGTTTTGGCATTACTTATGCATATAATGCTTACTTCTGGGACAACAGCATCGTTTCCAATCTGTCGCTGTCTGTATTCTGCCTGTATCTGCTCGGTATATGGCTGATTACAATAATCTTTGCTGTTTCCGCTCTATCATCATCCGGCGCAGCAGTCATGCTGGCAACAGGAGGAATATTTGCGGCACTGTATTTTATAAGTCTGATTCCAAAGATTTCAAAATATCTTCCTGTGAGACTGTTAAATGCAGGTGAACTGGTAACAAAAACTTCCTCGGCAGCTACCTCCTCTGTGCTTACTGTAGATACCTGCTATCCTGCTATCGCCGTGACATTAATTTTATGTTTATTTAACTATATCATTGCATATCTTTTTCTCCGGCAAAAAAAACTATAAACCTTGTTATAAAGCTGCCCAGAGATTCGTTGACTTTTTTATAATTTACTTATATAATATATGTGGCTTAAGAAACCAATATTTCAATCGGTATTCAGTCGCATTTTATTTCAAAAGAAAGGGGTACTATCATATGCTATATACAGTCGGCGAAATGGCAAAAAGATTAAACGTGGCACCCTCAACACTCCGCTATTATGATAAGGAAGGTCTGTTACCTTTTGTAGAACGTTCAGAGGGTGGTAACCGGATGTTCAAAGAGGAAGATTTTGAATGGCTGCATATTATAGAATGTCTGAAGAAAACAGGTATGTCTATTAAGGATATCAAAACCTTCATCGACTGGTGCATGGAAGGCGATGCTACTATCGCAAAACGCCTTGATCTGATCGACCGTCAGCGAAAGGCAGTATCAGAACAGATTGCACAAATGAAAGAGACATTAAAAACTTTAGATTTTAAACACTGGTATTATGAAACGGCAAAGACAGCTGGAACCTGTAAAATCCACGAAACCATGAATCCGGAAGAGATTCCGCCTGAATACAGGGAGCATTATCTGCAAAGTCAGACTACATAAGGTTCCTTAAGATTTATCTTTATTTTTTGCTACTTCATTCCCCTTAACCTTTTAATGCCCTGCTATTTTACCATCTGTCCAGCAACCCCTGTAATCCTTCTCTTTCATAGATATCTTTATAAAAATCCACCTCATCCTTAATGATATCATCAATCACCCTCATGCCTAACAGTTCCACGGGTGCCTTGTCATCGGTCATCAGATAGCTGCCTGGTTCATATGCCGCCAGCCGTCCGGAAACATCCCTTATCATATCTGCCAGCTCTCCTTCCTTACAGTCCTCCAGATTGGTCTGCAATACCTCCAATATATCATCTGCATTGGAAGCAAACAATTCCCGGTTTGTAGAGCCTATTACATCTACGGTATATACCTCACTGAACACATTGGAAATGGTATCTGCCAGATACTGATTAATATTTCCCTCCTCCTTACCACGCATGTTCATGTTCACTACCATAACACCGTCTTCTGTCAAATGTTCCTTTACAAGGGTAAAAAATTCTACGGAAGACATCTGAAAAGGAATGGTAATATCCTGATAAGCATCCACCATGATAACATCATATTTCCTGTCAACTGCATTTAAGTAAGCACGTCCGTCATAGGTTGTAACCTGAATATCTTCCGGCAGTTCAAAGTACTGCTCTGCCAGTCCGGTAATCCTGGCATCAATCTCCACACCTTCAATATGCATATTGTCAAAATAACGTCTGCACTGGGCTGCATAGGTACCGGTCCCCATGCCAAGAATCAACACATCCATGTTTTTCTTATCATTCACCCCTGCCATAAAAGGTGCTGTCATGGCATAATCATAATACATTCCAGTTAATGCCTCGTCTTTTTTTAGTATGGACTGGACACCAAATAATACATTGGTAGACAATATTACATTTTTTTCATCCTCTTTTACCTGAAGATAATTGTAGATGGATTCTCCTTCAAATGTTAAATCTTTTTCCCAAAAAGCAAAGCTATTGTCATGCCCTAAAAAACAACAAAGGAAAAACAGAAGGACACTGACAGCCACTCTTTTCTTTCCTGTCTTAGTACTGATAAAATAAATGACTGCCAGCACCAATAAAACACCTGCAAATATCAAAAAAGTAATCGATGTTCCTACCGCCGGTATCGTAACAAAGGTAGGCAGGAACGTTCCAATGATACTTCCAATCGTATTAGCCGCACCAAGTGTTCCCACAATCTTCCCATTATCCTCCAGATCATCCACCGTATATTTAGCCAGAGACGGTGTAACTGTCCCCAGCAGAAACAGCGGAAACACAAAAACCACCATACAGGCAGCAAATGCAGCCCAGATTAAAAAATTATGATCGACCGAAAATATCATTACTGCCGATATTCCAAGAATAATATATTTGCCTGCTACCGGAATTGCCGCAATCCAGATTGCTGCGATCATCATTCTTCCATACAGCTTATCCGGATTGGGATTTTTGTCTGCACTCCTTCCACCGTAAATATTTCCCAATGCCATGGCAATCATGATCGTGCCGATAATGATTGTCCACACAATCTGGGAAGAGCTGAAATATGGTGCCAGAAGCCTGCTGGCTCCTAATTCCACTGCCATCACCGCCATACCCGCAAAAAATTCCGTTAAAAACAAATACAGTTTATTCTTTAATATCGCTTTTTCTTTCATAAAACTCCCTTCTTAAATAGCCTATTCTCCATTGTCAAATATTCCTGAAACCTCTTTTAAATGATCCCTGATAGGCAGATGCTGCGGACATACATGCTCACACTTTCCACACCGGATACAATCCGAGGCTTTCCCATTTTTACTTGTATGTACACCGTAATAAAAATCACTGTTCCAATCCTTATATTGTTTCTTGGCATTATAACAGGCAAATAAATCCGGTATCGCAATATTCTTTGGACATCCTTGCACACAATAGCGGCATGCAGTACACAGTATGATGTCCTGCGTCTTCAGTATTTCCCGAACCTTCTCTACCGCATCATACTCCTCGTTTGACAAAGGAATAAACTCCTTCATATATCCGATATTATCCCTCATATCCTCCATATTGCGCATACCACTTAACACCATTTCCACCCTTGGAAAGGAGGCACAAAACCGGATTGCATAACTGGCATAGCTTCCTCCTTTTAAAGTATCAAAAATCTCCTTTGCCTCTTTGGGAAGGTCAACCAGTCCTCCGCCTTTCAATGGTTCCATAACAATAATCGGTTTCCCGTATTTTACGCACACACGATAACATTTGTAACTTTCAATTTCCGGAGCATCATAATCAGCATAGTTGAATTGAAGCTGTACCACCTCAATCTCCGGATGTTCTTTTAAAATTTTTTCCAGTACCTCAGCTTTATCATGAAAGGACATACCAATATGTCTTATTTTTCCATTCCGTCTTAATTCCTTTACAATCTCAAAAGCATTGCATGTTTCAAATTTCTGATAGTATTCTGCGGTCATTGCATGATGCAGATAATAATCAAAATATTCCACTCCCGTCCGTTCAAGCTGCAATTCAAAAAATGGGATAATATCCTCCTTCTTTTGAAAATAATTTTCTGTCAGTTTATCTGCAAGCAAATAAGAATCTCTTGGATATCTCTTTACCAGACAGTCACGGATTGCCGTTTCGCTTTTCTCCTCTAGATAACCATGGGCTGTATCAAAATAACGAAAACCAGATTCCATAAAATAGTCAATCATCCGATTAAACTCGTCATAATCTACTTCTGCACCCTTCATCGGAAGCCGCATACAACCAAAACCAAATTTCTTTTCAGTTATTACATCCATATTTTGTACCAAGTCTTTCAAGTACAAGCCCGCTTGTATTTGAAAGGCGCAAATCAAAGGTTGAAAGGTGATTTGCATATTTTCCTTTCTTCCAATATTTCTTCCAACCCTGTCATCCGGCATTTTTAGCCAAATGCTTTTTATCTATATGCACTGCCCTTTTCCTTTAAATGCTGCATTGACAAACCTTATTCACTTCCTTTCTTCAATCAGCATAGCTCTTAAAAGTCCGGGACATTCGTATTTTCTTTTACCTGCTCCAAGTCCAATTCTTTTAATGGTAAATTTCTTTGGCAATGCCTCTGTAGTTCTTATTGCTGCAACGATTGCCGCACCGGTTGGAGTGACCAGTTCCCCTATGATATCTGTAATCTGCACAGGCAGAGCATATGCCTGCATAATATTGGCAGACGCCGGTACCGGCACCGGCAATATACCATGCTGGCAGCGTACCGTTCCCTTTCCTTCCCATAATTCCGAGGTGACAGCTTTCGTAATACCCAGATTATCCAGGCACACTGCTACAGATATAATATCTACTATGGAATCCAGTGCCCCTACCTCATGAAAATGAACCTCCTCAACCGGTACATGATGTGCTTTGGATTCTGCCTCTGCCAGAATCGAAAATATTTTAAGAGCAATCTCTTTTGCTGTCTCCTTCATACTGCTGTTTATGATAATCTCACGTATTTCTTTCATGCCTCTGTGTATATGTGGGTGCGTATGATTTTTTTCATGCGTATGCTCATGCCCTGACGCCGCATCATGATGATGTGCATGCTTTTCTTTCCCACGCTCTCCATGATCATGGTTATGTCCATGGAAATTCTCTCCATGATTGTGATATCCTCCACTATCCTGTGAACTATCATGCAAATGTCCATGCATATGTCCATAGAGGTATTCCATATCATGGTCATGATTATCATTCTCCTCCAATATTACATTAAAATCACAGGCATCAATCCCTGATTTCATCACTCTGTTTATCTCTATCCGAAATCCCTGCACAGGAAGACTCTTTAACACTTCGAACAGCACATCCTTGTCTGCTCCCAAATCCAGCAATGCTGCCACTGTCATATCCCCGCTAATACCAGAAAAACATTCTAAATATAACATCTGTTCCATTTTTCTTCTCCTCTCTGCCACTATCTATCCATACTTCCGGAACGAAATCCCTCTAAATCTGCCGTAATATACCGATACCCCAGATTTTTCAAATACTCTGTAATCTCTGTCCGCCTGTCAAAAAGCCTGTCCATATCTGCATGATCCACTTCAATCCTCGCAATCTCTCCATGTACCCGGAGCCTGACATTATAAAAACCCAGTGAACGAAGATAATTCTCTCCCTGTTCCACCTTTTGAAGCTTTTCTTTATCAAAAGAACTTCCATACGGAAATCTGGTTGCCAGACAGGGTGTCGAAGGACGTTCAGCCACGGAAACTCCATATTCTCCGGCCAGCTTCCTGACCTCTTCTTTGGTAAATCCTGCCTCTCTTAAGGGACTTTTCACTCCCAGCTCCTCCACGGCTTTTATACCCGGACGGTATGCCTGCATATCGTCCATGTTTGTACCTTCCAGTACAAAACCAGCCTCCAAATTAACCGCCCGTTCTTTTATCTTCCCAAAAATATGCTTTTTACAACGATAGCATCTGTCAATCGGATTATCATAGATTCCAGTCTGTTCCAATCCACAAATCTCCAATACAATATGAATCGCACCCGTCTCCTCCGCAACCTGTCTGGCAATCTGCAAATCCTGTACCGGATGTAATTGGGTATCTGCTGTTATGGCATAAACCTTTTTTTCCGCTTCCCCTGCATATAAAACTGCCAGCTTAAGTAAAAGGCTGCTGTCTGCTCCCCCGGAAAATGCAACCACAACATTTTCCTTCGTATATTTTTTCATCAGTTGTTGAAGTACTTCACATTTCCTGATATATTCCTCTTCCCTCATCTCTTATCTCCTGCTGCAAGCCGGTTAATCTGGGTTGCCATATATCCGGCTCCGTATCCGTTATCAATATTTACAACTGCAATACCATTTGCACAGGAATTTACCATGGTCAATAATGCTGACAGACCATTCATACTCGCCCCATATCCTACAGAAGTAGGAACAGCTATAACCGGATTACCTACCAGCCCGCCTATCACACTTGCCAATGCACCTTCCATACCGGCCACCGCCACAACACAGCTGGCACTTTGCAGATTATCCAGTTTGGATATCAGTCTATGGATTCCACTGACACCCACGTCATAAATCCGCTCCACATAAGACCCAAAGAATTCTGCTGTCTGTGCCGCTTCCTCTGCCACCGGAATATCTGCGGTTCCCGCCGTGCAGACTGCAATTTTTCCTATATACTGCTTATCTGTTTTCTCAATTTTTAAAATATGCGATAGAGAATCAAACGTTAGTGAATCAAAATAAGGTCTTAATGCCTCATATTGCTCTTTGGAAGCTCTGGTTCCCAGGACCTCCCCTTCTTCCTGATAAATCCTCTCATAAATGTGCAACAGCTGTTCTTCCGTTTTTCCACTACAATATACTACCTCGGCAAAACCGGTTCTCTGTCTGCGTGCAGTATCCAGTTTGGCATATCCCAGTTCCTGATAACCCGCTGCACCTTTCTCCCCTTCCTCTGCCTTCTCTGATTCACGGTTATATAAATTATCCTTTGTTATCTGCAAATCCAGTATCTGTTCCTTCGCTTCCTCTATCGTCAGTTTTCCCATGCGGACATATTCCAAAATCTCATCTACAGCCATGCCTTCAACTCCTCAGCCTTTTCTTAAAAAACATAGCACCAACCAGAGTTGATGCTATGCTTATGCACTAAATTCTGTTCCTTGCAAATATCAACTATCTATTTACCTCCAGAACCGCTTCATAAATCTATTCCTTTTCATATGTACTATCTATCGTCTAAACAATGTTTCTTTTATAACATTTCTCGGATCCTTTACAAACAAAATGATGAGCCATATCACCAGACCAAAAGCTGCTACAGAAAATCCAAGAAACGCATCATTTAACATATCTGACGCTGCCGGCATAAAAAACTCTGTCTTTAACTCGGTATATTCAAAAACTGCATCCACCATCCACATCAAAGATGCTCCCCAGTATATCAGACACAACGTACCTATGCACATATCATCATTGGGAGCTTTTTTATACCATAAAATCGTACTGATCACGGCCGCAAATACTGTAATCAATAATGTCATAATCCTCTACTCCTGTTTCTATGTAATCATTTGCTACGGATATCTGCCTTGGGAATATTATTCTTCTCTGCTCCCTTTTCCATTGTTTTCGATACCATAACCATAATTCCCCACACTGCTGTCACAAGTACTGCCATGGATACACCTACCGTAGACATCTCATGCAGCATTGCTGCCGCTTCATCTGCATTCTCCATTGCCGTCAAAAACGGAAACCATGGCACTGCTTCACCATGCCAGATATGCTCAAATGCCAGCAATGCAGAACCGCCCCATAACATCTTATTAAGCCATGATAATTTTTTAGAAAATGGAATCTTTGCTTCTACAGCCTCTTTGACATTGCCTGTATCAGGATTTAATGCTTCCTCTTTTTCCTTAGACCGGAAAGCTTTCGTCATTATTGTAGTTACAATTGCTTCTCCTGTTGGTACTAAAAAACATGCCATACCGATATATCCTCCTTTTACAAATATTAATCAGCATTTAGAAAACCACCTTTGCAAGCAAGCGATTTTCTTCATTATATCATTAAAGCTTACTTTAAAGTCAAGCCCTTTTGTCTATTTTTCCTCCCCTGCTAATATCCAAATATCTCGACCGCTTTTTTCATTTTTTCTATTACACCGACACCAAATGGACAGTTTTTTTCACAACTTCCGCAGGAAATACATTCTGATGCATGGTGTTCCAGTAATTTATAATGGTCTGCTACTGTTTCCGGAACCTCTCCCTGTGCCAGTGCCAGATTCAGATATTTATTAACATCTGCCACATTAATTCCCACACTGCATGGTGCACAATGTCCGCAGTACATACAATTTCCACGGAATTTAAATTTATCCATCCGGGATAATACAACGGAATAGTCTTTTTCTTCTTTAGCGGCTGCATAATAAGAAGCTATTTTCTCTATTTCCCCAATAGAATGGCAGCCCGCCATAACAGACACTACGCCTGGCCTTGTCAGACAATATTCAATACACTGGTATTCGTTAAACGCTGTACCAAATGGTGAAAGTCCCTCATCCAGCATATCCCCTCCACCAAAAACCTTCATTACATCAATTGCAACATTTTCCCGTTCGCATAATTCATAAAGTGCTTTTCTGTCAGGATTCATGCCGGTCAATCCTGTGTTATAATTTTCAGGATTCCACAAATCATTACAATCCTCACTGGCCGGCTGCATATCATAAGCAGGATTTACAGAAAACATCAGGACATCCACCAGACCTGTTTCCACTGCCTTTTTTGCAACAATGGGATTATGGGAACTCAAACCGATTGAATGAATTTTCCCTTCTTCTTTTAACTGTCTGCAATATTCCACAATTTCGCCATGAAATACTTCCTCAAAATCACTTTCACTGTCTACATAATGAATCATTCCAACGTCCAGATAATCCGTTCCCAGCCTTTTTAACTGATCTTCAAAACCGGCTTTCGTCTTTGCAAAATCTCTGGTACGAAGATACTGCCCATTTTCCCATACGGCACAGATATGACCCTGAAGTACCATTTTCTCCCTTCTGCCCGCAATAGCCGCACCCATATTGTCACGGAACACAGGATTGGGTGTATACATATCAATAAAATTAATTCCCAGTTCCATCGCCCGGTCAAGCATTGCTTTAAACTCATCTACAGACTTTCCGATAAACCCTTCACAGCCCAATGCAATCTCACTGACTTTCAGATCACCACAACGCTTTAAATTTCTGTAATGCACCTAATCATCCTCCTTTTCCATCAAGACTTACTCTTTCTAATATCGTTATGCCAGCAATTCTTCACATACAATTTTCAGTTTCTCTCTGATTGCAATATGCTGCGGACAGGCTTCTTCACATTTTCCACACTGAACACATTCTGATGCTCTAGCTTTTCCATGACTTCCTACCAGCCATCCCTCCTGTCCTTTTGCTGCTGTAATATCATTGTATAGGGTAAGATAATTCATTGCCATAAAAGAACCGGAAATTCCAATATTCTTCGGACATACCTTTGCACAATAGTTACAGGTTGTACATGGTATGAGAGGAATCCGTGCCAGCTCCTCCTGTGCCTTTTGTATCGTTTCCTTCTGACTACTTGTCATTCCTTTAAATTCTCTCATATAGGACAGATTATCTTTCATCTGTTCTATATTACTCATTCCTGAAAGTACAGTGATAACGCCATCTAAATCCGCTGCAAAACGAACCGCCCACGAAGCAACGGACGCTTCCGGTTCTTCCTTCTTAAATATATCCACTACGGATTCCGGCGGTGTTGCAAGCATGCCCCCTTTTACAGGCTCCATAATGATAACCGGTTTACCATGCTTTCTCGCCACCTCATAACAGCGCCTTGACTGCACTACCGGATTATCCCAATCTGCATAATTAATCTGCAACTGTACAAACTCCATCTCAGGATGACTATTTAAAATTGCTTCCAGCTCTTCCGGTGTAGAATGAAATGAAAAGCCAACATGTTTAATCAGTCCTGACTCCTTTTTCTCCTGAACCCAATTCCACATATCATAGTCATCAAAATAATGGGATCTGGCTTCTCCGAGATTATGAAGCAGATAATAATCAAAATACCCTGCTCCCGTCTGTTTTAAAGAGATATCAAACTGTGCATAAGCTTCTTCCTTTGTCTTGCAGTTAATCCACGCCGCATTTTTGGTAGCAAGCTGAAACTTATCTCTGGGATAACGTTCCACTAATGCCTGTCTGATCGCATCCTCCGAACCTGCATAAGCCCAGGCCGTATCAAAGTATGTAAATCCCGCATCCAAAAATAAATCAACCATTTCTTTGGTCTGCTCTACATCAATCACTCCCGCCTTCTGTGGCAGACGCATAAGACCAAAGCCCAATTTTTTAATGTCCTCACCCAAATAACCCATATCAGCTTCCTCCCTTTACTAATCAACTAATTATGCTAAAAAATCTATTTGTTTCTGTCTGGCTCACTGTTTACAAAAGCAAATAGATTTTTTGCATTATAGCATTAAAGTTAAGTTTAAGGTCAAGTCCTTTTCATTGATTTTATTTCACCCTGTCATACTGTCCCGTCATATTCAAAATAAATTTCTGAAGTTTCCCTGTCAGCTCTGTACCTTTTAATCTCCATTTCCAATTCTTGCCTACTGTGGATGGATGATTCATACGAGCAAAATTGTCGTACCCCAGATAATCCTGCATCGGCACAATGCAAAGATTCGCCCGGCTTCGCATGACCAGACCGATAAATGGGACATACAGCTTATCTTCCGGTGTATATGTGTCACACATATAAGCCCTTGCCATCTCCCGCTCCTCTTCCGATATACTTGCAAACCAACCAATTACGGTTTCGTTATCATGAGTTCCTGTGTATGCCACTGAATTTTCCGGATAATTGTGGGGAAGATAATCACTGGCACAACCTGTATCCCTTGAATCAAACGCAAATTCCAGTACTTTCATTCCCGGAAATCCGCTTTCCCATACCATCTGTCTTACAGAATCCGTCACATATCCCAAGTCTTCTGCTATTACCTGCTTCCACCCGATAGACTCTTCTACTTTACGAAACAGTTCGATTCCCGGACCCTTTTCCCAATGCCCGTTTACCGCTGATTCTTCTCCATACGGAATAGAAAAATATTCGTCAAATCCTCTGAAATGATCAATTCTGACCACATCATACATGCAAAAACAGTATTCCAGACGACGTGTCCACCACTGAAATCCTGTTTTCCTGTGATAATCCCACCGATATAGCGGATTCCCCCACAGCTGTCCTGTAGCCGAAAATCCATCCGGAGGACATCCCGCCACAGCTTCCGGAACATTTTCCCCATCCAGCTGGAATAATTCCGGATGTGCCCATGTATCTGCACTATCCATGGCAACATAAATAGGGATATCACCAATAATCCGGATACCCTTTTCATTGGCATATGCTTTTAATGCATTCCACTGCTTAAAAAATACAAACTGCATATACATTTGAAACTCAATATCAAAATAAAGCTCTCTTCTGTAATAATCCATGGCATTTTCCCACCTAAAACGGATATCCTCTGCCCAATCCGTCCATGGTTTTCCGCCAAATCTTCCCTTTACTGCCATATACAGCGCATAATCATGAAGCCACCAGCCGTTCTCCTGCACAAAAAGCTGGTACTCCGCATTATTACTGATATCACTTCTCTCATATGCCTTTCGCAGCAAAATATATCTGCCTTTATAGAGCTTCTTATAGTTGATCGTACCTGCACGTTTTCCAAAATCAATGCTATTGCACTCTTCCTCTGATAGCACTCCCTCTGTAATCAGTGCTTCTAAATCAATAAAATATGGATTCCCCGCATATGTGGAAAATGACTGATATGGAGAATCCCCATATCCGGTAGGACCAAGGGGCAGAATCTGCCAATAACTCTGCCCTGCTTCTTTAATCCAGTCCACAAACTGATATGCCTCTTTAGAAAAACATCCGATTCCATATTTGGACGGCAGACTGCTGACTGCCAATAACACACCCGCTGATCGATCCATTGTACACCTCCATATCAATTATTCTTCCTTTATCTAAAATCAACAACCCCGCTACAGAGCAGCGGGGTATGTGTCCCTCGCGGCAAGTCAAAAACAGGCAGTCTGTTACTCTGGCATAAAACCGTACGACTGCCTATTCTCAAATTGCCTATATTATTATATCTTCTATCTCTTCCACACCGTTTGGAATTACAATATATCATGTATCACCAAATTTCAAAGAAAATCGATGACCTACTTATGCATCAGCACAATTCATTATATCATGAGTATTGCTCATAATCAGCACTCAGAAAATCACCCTGATTTTCCTTCATTATATCACATTAATGAACAGTAGCGTACACCCGCTTATGCTCCATGGACAATACACAGACATGTAAAATCGCCATAACTACTTTGGAACATATCCCCACGATATACTTACAGTCTTCTTCTACGGAATGGATTCCCCGGCGGATATAATTCTTATGTTCCTCCTTTAGGAAATCACAGATATCTGCAACACTCTGAAAGCGGTTCATATCCTCAAGCTTTAAGTTCGCCTTCCACTTATATAAATCTTTTTCACTGATTTTTTTAATATAGGAACGAAGCTTATGTTTTAATTCACCCTCATATACACAATGCTGCTTCATACTTCCCCTATATTCCTTGTTATGCGGAAAAGTAAAATAATCTGCAATATAATGAACAACCTCACCTAATCTTGTAAAATAAGCTGTTGACAAATCCGTAATATCATCATATCCCTGGGTGAGTTTCTTAATCCCACCTTCTACCAGATCAAAGGTTCCTGTAATTTCATGCCTTTTTGTTAAAAATGACGGCTTGCAGTCCGGCAAAATACTTCCAACATAAAAAGCTTTTCGATGCTTGTCAAAACTAGGGCTGTTTGAAATATTTACAATATGCTTTGCCAATGAAATATGTGACTTTTTACGCATCACTGCCTCCTTATCAATGCATAACCTTCTTTTTACCATTAAATATTATAATCTTATTTTAAACAAATAACAATATGAATATAGACGAAATTCTTTGGTAATTTTTGAAAATACAAATATATATTCTTCAAACTTCTATATTTAATTACATTAATATCCTAATTCCTCTCCCACCAGAATTACCTTGATTCTGCCAGGTATTCTGGATGCTCTTGTTATAACGGTCTGACAACAGATCGTATCATTCAGGCAGTCACCGCACTGCCCTGTTTTTGCACATGGAGTATTACAGTTAAGGCGAACCGTATTGGGCGGTGCCGCAAAATTACGCACCCTGTCAATCCCTTCCTCCACGTTTGCCACCACTTTATTCATTCCGGTCAGTATGATAACTTCTTTCGGACCAAAAGCCAGACAGGCTACACGGTTACCGGCACCGTCAATATTAATCAGTTCCCCATTCAATGTAATGGCATTCGTACTCATCAAATATACATCTGCAGTTACCTGTTTTGCATAACAGGCAGCTTTCTCCTCCGGCGTTACATACTGTTCCCTTCGGAGCAGATCATGACCTGCCGCTTCCACTGCATCATAGATTCCCGCTTCCTCTAAGGACATGGAACCACCGTAAGTTACCAGTTTCCTCTCTTCACCAATCAATTCCAATACTTTGGATCTCGCTGTCTCTTTATCAGGACAATAATATCCTTCCATCTTCCTCGCCTGCAATTTGGCAATAATCGAATTTGCCTGATTCTCGTAAAATATATGCTTCGGCATCTTCCTGTCCTCCTTCTTCTATTCTATTTTATAATATACTACTATCAAAAATTTATGTCTATATTAAATTCACAGAATCAAAAACCCCGCAGCAAGCTGCGGGGAAAATCTGCTGCCGTCTACAAAAGCAGGCTACATTTTATACACATATACACAAATATTTTACGCATTCACTGCTTTGAATGTTCCCTCCAAAACATTCTCTGCTATGTGGTATCTTTTTACTCCTCAAAAGGAATAACCGCTCCATCGTATGTATCGTTAATATAAGTCTTAATCTCCTCCGATTTCAGCACATCAACCAGTGCTTTGATTACCGCATTATTTTCATTTCCTTCTTTTACACCGATAATATTCACATATGTCTTAGCTGCCTCAGAATCTGACTTTTCATATGCCAGTGCATCTTTTGCTACAGAAAAACCGGCCTCTAATGCGTAATTACCATTTAAGACGACAAACGCATTTTCTTCTACAACTCTTGCCACCTGTGCTGCTTCCAGCTCTATAATCTTAATATTATGAGGATTCTCAGCTATATCATTGACTGTTGCCGCCAGACCAGCACCTTCTTTTAATGTAATAATGCCGTTATCCTGCAATAACAGCAACGCTCTTGCTTCATTCGTTGTATCATTGGGCACTGCAATGGTATCTCCATCTGCAATATCATCTAAACTATTCTTAGTTCCCGGATAAATGCCAAAGGGTTCATAATGAATACCTCCAGCATTTACAATGTGTGTCCCTTTTTCTTCATTGAAGCTGTCAAGATATGGTATATGCTGGAAATAATTTGCATCATACTCTCCACTCTCAACCACCTCATTTGGCTGAACATAATCCTCAAACTCCGTTACCTGTAAATCATATCCCTGCTCTGCCAGAATTTCCTTTGCTTTTGCCAGAATTTCCGCATGAGGTGTAGGTGATGCCGCAACCTTAATCACTTCCTGCTCTGTATCTTCATCCTGGGATGCCTGTGTGTCTGTATCCTCTGATGCTGCCGCTGTAGTCGTTTCCTCCTTTGCGGATTCCCCTGTGCCTCCACCACATCCTGTTAAAACGCCTGTTACTAAAACTCCTGCTACTAATAATGATAATAATTTCTTTTTCATAACTTTTTTCCTCTCTATCTTTTTATTTTCTTTTATCCAGCCTTGCTGCTGTAAACATTCCCATGGACTGAAAAATCTGAACCAGCACAATCAACAAAACAACAGTTATAATCATGATACCGGTCTGCCATCTGTAATATCCATACCTTACGGCAATGTCACCAAGTCCGCCGCCGCCAACCGTTCCTGCCATGGCAGAATATCCCAGAATCGTTCCGATTGCAATAGTAACTCCTGTAATAAGTGACGTTCTTGCCTCCACCAGCAGTACTTTAATAATAATCCTGCCATTTCCTGCTCCCATAGATCGTGCGGCCTCAATCACGCCTGCATCTACCTCTTTAATAGAAGATTCTACCATTCTCGCAATAAACGGAATCGCCGCCACAACCAGCGGAACGATCGTCGCCGTAGAACCGGTACTCTTACCCACAAGTGCTCTGGTAAATGGTATCAATAAAATCAGTAATATCAAAAATGGAATGCTTCTGACAATATTCGCAATTACATCCATTATCTTATACAACACAGGATTTGGAGAAAGACCTTCCTTATCTGATACCGCTAATAAAACACCCATGGGAAGTCCAAACAAATACCCAAATGCAGTAGACAAGAGCGTCATATATAAGGTTTCGCCTATTCCCTTCCCTATCATCTGTATCACTTCAGGTGTCCACATAATCAACCGCCTCCTCTATTTCAATTCCATGCTCTTTCAGATAAGCTTTCATTGCTTCTTTTTTTGCACTATCCTTCTTAAATTCCAATATCATATCTCCCTTGGCAACGCCTCCCACGTTTTTTGTAGAGGCTTTTAAAATGTTTACCGGTTCTTCAAAGGTCAACACCAGATTTGCAATCACCGGCTCAAATGCAGAGTTTTCCGAAAAAGTAATCCGAATACACTCTCCATGCTTAATCCTGTCTTCTGTTGCAAGCAGTTTTTCATCAGACTGCACATCGGTATCCCTCATAATCAACTCTCTTGCAACCTTTGACTTTGGATGACTGAACACGTTCGTTACCAATCCGGTTTCTACCACTTCACCCTCTTTCATAATCGCCACATGGGAACATATTTCCCGAACTACCGACATCTGATGAGTAATGATCACAATGGTAATTCCAAACTGCTTATTAATATCTTTGAGAAGTTCCAAAATAGAAGATGTAGTCTGAGGATCTAATGCACTGGTCGCCTCATCACAGAGTAATATCTTAGGGTCGCTGGCAAGTGCTCTTGCAATGGCTACCCTCTGCTTTTGTCCTCCGGATAACTGGGCAGGGAATGCATTTTTCTTATCTGCAAGTCCTACAATCTCTAAAAGCTCCGATGCTTTCTTCCTTGCATCCCTTTTCTTCATTTTTTTGATATATAGCGGAAAACATACATTTTCCAAAACGGATTTCTGCATCAGCAGATTGAAATGCTGAAATATCATTGCAATGCTTTCCCTCTGTTTTTGTAATTCCTTCTTGGAATAATCTCCTAAGGATTTTCCCTCAATCAAGACCTTACCCTCAGTCGGCTGTTCCAAGAAGTTCATACATCGGACCAGTGTACTTTTACCTGCGCCAGACATTCCGATAATACCGTATATGTCACCTTTTTCAATAGATATATTGACATTTTTTAAAGCTTCAACCGTTCCGTCTTTCACCGTAAAGTTCTTTGACAGATTCTCAATTACAATCTCTGACATAACTACTCCTTTCCCCGGGTATTGCTTATGCCTTATCTCTTATCGATTTATAGCATACCATTCTGGTAGGAGTATGTAAAATATATAAATAATATGGCTGACTATAGAATAAAACTATGGCTGCTGTTCTCATCCAAACATACAAATCCCCAGAAAAAGAAATACACAAATTTACCCGGTCTGTAAAATCCCCTGTAAATTTGTGCATCTCAACTTTTCATCGAAAAACCTTATCTTATGAGCTTTCCCGATATACAACATGCAATATATTTATTTAATAAACTCGCAGCCATCTATTCTACTGCTTTAAATGCCTCATCCAGATCCTCTATGATATCTGCAATATTCTCTGTACCGATAGATAACCGGACAGTATTTGGCTTTATGCCCTGATCTGCCAGTTCCTCTTCATTTAACTGAGAATGTGTAGTAGATGCCGGATGAATCACTAAGGACTTTACATCCGCTACATTTGCAAGCAGTGAAAATAATTCAAGATTATCAATAAAATTCTTTGCCTTCTCTGCATCACCCTTGATCTCAAAGGTGAAGATAGAACCTCCGCCATTTGGAAAATATTTCTTATAAAGTACCTTTTGCTCCTCATCATCTGTTACTGATGGATGGTGTACGGCTTCTACCTGTGGATGATTATTCAGATATTCCACTACCTTTAATGCATTTTGTACATGTCGTTCTACACGCAATGATAATGTTTCCAATCCCTGTAGGAAGAAAAATGCATGAAACGGTGAAAGTGTTGCACCAGTATCCCTGAGCAGAATCGCACGAATCTTAGTCACAAATGCTGCCGCACCAACTGCTTTGGTAAAGCTGACACCATGATAGCTTGGATTTGGTTCTGTAAGAGACGGAAACTTACCGCTTGCTTCCCAGTCAAATTTACCACTATCAATGATCACACCTCCGATCGTTGTTCCATGTCCGCCAATAAATTTCGTTGCAGAGTGTACAACAATATCCGCACCATACTCAATCGGACGCACCAGATAAGGTGTTGCAAAGGTATTGTCGATGACCAGTGGAATCTTATGTGCATGGGCAATATTTGCAATTTTCTCAATATCAACAACATCTGAATTGGGATTGCCCAATGTTTCAATAAAGATTGCTTTTGTATTCTCTTTTACCGCATTCTCAACCTCTTCATAATTAAATGGATCCACAAAGGTTGTGGTTATCCCGTAAGCAGGCAATGTATGTGCCAGCAGATTATATGTACCACCATAAATATTCTTAGCCGATACGATATGGTCACCATTTTGTGCCAGATTCTCAAATGTATAAGTGATCGCTGCTGCACCAGAAGCAACCGCCAATGCTGCAACACCGCCCTCTAATGCTGCAATTCTTTGCTCAAATACATCTTCGGTAGGATTTGTCAGCCGTCCATAAATATTACCTGCGTCGCTCAAATTAAATCTGGCAGCTGCATGCTCACTGTTTTTAAATACATAAGATGATGTTTGGTAAATCGGAACTGCCCTCGCATCAGTAACCGGATCCGGTTGTTCCTGCCCTACATGTAACTGCAATGTTTCAAATTTTAATGCTCTCTCTGCTCTTGTTTTCTTCGCCATAATTCTACCTCTTTCCGCGGATTTTCCGCATTTTAATCTTTTATCACTTTCTGCTATATCATATGAAGCTCGCTGATGCTCGCGCAGGTCATCAACCTTCGCTTTGCTTCGGTTGGTGACATTAAATCATTCCGTTTTTCTCTTACTTTGCTACCGCACATCGGATTATATATTACTACACGTTTTTCTAATTTTCTTATTCGCACATGCATCAACTCCATTCCATTTAATTCCTATCTGTTTACAAGGATTATATTACCATTACATTTCCTAGTTGTCTAGTATGAAATACAAATAGCCGGCTATAGTTTTACCCTATAGCCAGCTATTTTGTATTCCTCCGGACAGTGTCACCTGCCACACTTCTCTTTTTTTGTGATGTTGTTTTGTTCCCCAAAAGGATGTTTTGTATACGAAAACAATCCGTCTGTAAATTTGAATTACTCTAAAACAATTCCTGCCGATATTTCAATGAATCCTTTTCAGTTATCTCTCGAATTACTTTACATGGATTACCAGCTGCAAGGGAATTGGGTGGAATATCTCGTGTAACTACGCTTCCCGCACCAATCACACAACCCTCACCGATTGTTACACCGCCTGTAATTACCACATTACTAGCAATCCAACAGTTAGAACCAATTGTAATAGGCTTGCCGTATTCATCATCATAAGCAGATCCATCTGCCTTAAATTTGATATTCCTTTCCTGCCATCTAAACGGGTGCATTGGTGTTGCAATCGTGCAATTAACTCCAAAATATACATCATTTCCAATATTTACCCGACAAGTATCCAGCACGGTAAAATTGAAATTGGCATAACAATTTTCACCAAATGTTGTAAATATTCCATAATCAAAATAAATCGGTCCCTGAAGTGCAAGCCCTTTCCCATGATCAGGAACAAGCTCATTCAAAATTTTTGTTCGTAGAATATCTTCGTCCTCGGTGGTATTATTATATTGCTGCGAAAGTTTATGAGCGTTTACTCTCAATGCAACTAAGGCTTCGTCACTTGGATCATATATCTTTCCTGCAAGCATTTTTTCTTTTTCATTCATAATATCATCCTTTCCTAATTCCTATTTAATTCACATGGAACACAACTTAATCATGTCCATAAAATTCTTGTTTGTCTAAATTCTTGTTTATCGTACTAGAGGACGCTTCCATACGATGATGGTGGCGGACGCAGGAAAGAGGGGCTTATGGTTTCCACGAGAGACTCGTTCGCACTCTGACTTCAACGTAGCGGTACATAAGAGGCTACCTTCCGCCCAGAACAAATATTCCCTGCCCCGCCGGAGGCGTATAAATTCTTGTGTTGATTCTACCAGTAAACAGCTTTCAACATGAGCCTTTGAAGAG
>JAIDOW010000085.1 GCA_029063085.1 Lachnospiraceae bacterium | reverse complement strand
GGTGGATAAAGGGATTCGAACCCTTGGCCTCCAGAGCCACAATCTGGCGCGCTAACCAACTGCGCTATACCCACCATAACGTGCTCGAAGGGATTCGAACCCCTGACCCACGGCTTAGAAGGCCGTTGCTCTATCCAGCTGAGCTACGAACACATCTGTTACATTTCCTCTTTGCGTAACAAAAGCGGGTGATGGGAATCGAACCCACGTATCTAGCTTGGAAGGCTAGTGTTCTACCATTGAACTACACCCGCATATCAGTTGAAAGTCGGGGTGACAGGATTCGAACCTGCGACCTCTTGATCCCAAATCAAGCACTCTAGCCAAGCTGAGCCACACCCCGTTTCTACGGTGCCATTACTGACGCAACAACTACTATAGCAAAATGCATCTGACTTGTCAACCATTATTTTCAACTTTTTAATGATCAATTTGCTTGTATGTCTCTCAAACAGCACGTTGATTATATTAACAAATAATTTCCGGTTTGTAAACCCCTTTTTTTATTTTTTTTGTATTTTTTTTACTCTTTCATCTCATTTTGGCTTTTTACAATTTCATCTACTATGCTCCTTGGACGCCCTTTTATTTCTTCATATATCCTGGCAAGATAATATCCAATAATCCCAAGACTGATCATGATCAGACTTCCAATAATCAAAAGCAGTAAAATCACAGTCGTAAAACCCTCTAATGCCCTTCCTGCGGCCCATTTTATAATGGACTGTACTCCAAGAACAGCAGCAAATATAAAAAATATAACACCTGAAAGTGTAATCAACTGCATAGGAGCCGTTGTAAAAGAGCAGATGCTCCCAATTGCATATTTTACCAATGACTTAATAGACCATTTTGTCGTACCAGAAGCTCTTTCCTTAACATCAAACTCTACAACTGCACTTTTATATCCCAGCCATGAAGATAATGCCCTGAAAAAAATGTTACGCTCTGTAAGCTTAACATACTCGTCCACCACCTTACGGTCTAACATCTTAAAATCAGAAGAACGATACATCTCTATTCCAGTTGAATGACTGATTAATTTATAAAACAATCTGGCAAAGCCTTTATATATGATATTCTCTTTCCCTCTGGAACGTTTTACCCCCTCTATGATCTCAAATCCCTGTTTCCATAATTCGTACATTTCAAGTAATGTCTCCGGTGGATGCTGCAAATCACAATCCATTACAGCACAGACTTCTCCCGTTGCATGGGAAAGTCCTGCAAAAATAGCAGCTTCCTTTCCGAAATTTCTTGAAAATGATAACCCAAGTATTTTGGCATCCTTTACAGTATCTGCCAATTTACGAATTATCTCAAAACTTCTATCTTTAGAACCATCATTAACAAAAACCAGTTCAAAATCAATCCCTTTCGGTAAAAGAATTCCTTTGATTGCCTGATATGCATTTTCTATATTACTTTCCTCATTATACACAGGTAAAATAATTGATAACATGATATCTTCTCCCCTTTAATTTACACATTCTTTACACACAAAGGGGCTGTCGCATTAAAAATTCATTTTCCAATTTCATACAAAAAATTCAACTAACAACGCTCCAATGCATTGCTTAAATTTAACATTTCCGTTGAATTTGTGTAGTAAAAAAGAAATTTTTTAATGCGACAGCCTCTTTACAATATATTACTCACAATATAATCATTCCTGCGGTGCCTTAGGAGCTGGCTTAATATCCTCTTCATCATCAAAAAAATCATCGTCAAAATCGTCATCGAAATCATCATCAAAATCATCCAGATAATCCGGTGTAAAATAGCGGTATACCGCATATGCAATTCCAGCAACTGCTGTAACAACTCCAATAATGGCAAATACCCAGAGAATTCTTCTTGTTGCCTTTTCCTGTGGATCCTCACGCTTAATCAATTCCTGAATCTTTGCTGCATTAATTAAATCATCTAAATTTTTCATAGTAATACCTTCCTTTCCATTATGATACATTATTAAGTGTTCATAGTATATCACATTTCTTCATTCTTTACTATATGAAATAATGAAAAAAATATGATTTTGCAGTACAATCTCATTTTCAATTCCTTATAACACTCAAAATCAAAATATTTTTAATCTATCTTTTTCAGCTTGGCAAAAGATGCAAACATTTTCTTGACCCCGGCTTTTTCAAAATCTACCGTCACTTCATAATCCCTTCCGCCTGATACCAGACTTGTAACAATCCCATTTCCAAATTTAATGTGTCTTACCGTGTCTCCAACGGTATAATCCACTTCCATACGCTCCACCTTGAATTCCTTTCCAAAAGAAGGTGCCCCTGAAATACTATTCTTACCAGAATATGAATACGGCTTACTGCTTACGCTTGCACTCTGTGTTGAAAGACTATGCCGAGCCTGTTTTAAAGAATCATTCTGTTTCCGGATTGCATATGATCCTTCTCCGTTGATTCGAAGCACTTCTTCCGGTATCTCTTTTATAAATCTGGACATTGGATTATAATTTGCAGAGCCATGCATCATTCTCTGCCTTGCAGCACTTAAATAAAGCCGTTCTTTTGCTCTGGTTATCCCGACGTAGCATAATCTCCTCTCTTCTTCCACAGCATCCGGCTCTTCAGAATTTAAAGCCATACCACTAGGAAACAGTCTGTCTTCCATGCCTCCCAAAAAAACGCACGGAAACTCCAACCCTTTTGCACTATGAAGGGTCATAAGCAAAACTTTTTCCTCCGTTTCTATCACATTATCCACATCCGCAACCAGTGCAATCTCTTCCAACAGTTCTGAAAGTGTTGGATGCTCTGCCTCTTCCTCATATTTAACTATTTTATTTTTAAGTTCAGTTAAATTCTCCATCCTTGCTTCTGCTTCTTCTGTATTCTCTGCCACCAGCTCCTCCCAATATCCGGTTCGTTCCAAAATCTGATCATATAATTCGCTTAAAAAAGCTCCCTCTTCCAATAAATCCCGAAAATCCATGATCAGATTCGTGAAACTTTCTACTTTTGCAGCTGCACGATTTAATCCTGGAACATTAGCCGCCTCAAACATGGCATCCAATAACCCCATTTCATATGTATCTGCATATGCCTGTATCTTATCCACACTGCTTACACCGATTCCACGTTTGGGAACATTGACGATACGCCGTACTGCCATATCATCTCTCCCATTATCCACCGCCTTTAGATAACAGATTAAATCCTTTACTTCCTTACGCCCATAGAAATTCTGTCCCCCGATAATCTTATAAGGAATATTTTTCATTAAAAGTTTTTCCTCATAAATACGCGACTGTGCATTTGTACGATAAAGTACCGCAAAATGATTATACGGCCGCCCCTCTTCCTTATGCTGGTGTAAAATCTCCCGAACTGTATCTTCTGCCTCCTGATATTCTGTATCATATAACGAAAATGATACCTTTTCTCCTTCCGGTGCTTCCGTCCAAAGAGCCTTTTCCTTACGCCCTTCATTGTGGGAAATCACACCATTTGCTGCCTTTAAAATATTACCTGTAGAACGATAATTCTGCTCTAATTTAATTACCTTTGCCTCAGGATATTCCTCCTCAAAATTCAGAATATTATAAATGTTAGCTCCTCTGAATTTGTAAATAGACTGGTCATCGTCACCCACAACACACAGATTGCGGTACTTGGCTGCTAGTTGCTTAATAAGCAGAAACTGGATATGGTTAGTATCCTGATACTCATCAACCATAATATAACGAAACCTCTCCTGATAATTATCCAATATTTCCGGATGAAACTGAAACAATTCCACTGTCTTATATAGTAAATCATCAAAATCCAGTGCGTTGCTCTGCTTTAACCGCTCCTGATACTCTGTATATACTCTGGCAATCTGCATTTTACGATACTGTCCGCTGGCTTCCCTGTCATATTCTGACGGAGAAATAAACTGTTCCTTTGCTCTGGATATTTCTGCCATGATCATTCTCTCAGGATACTGCTTAGGATCCATATTCAGCTTTTTCAGACAGTTCTTAACAACCGCTTTCTGATCATCGCTGTCATAAATGGTAAAGTTTGTCTGATAATCCAGTCTGTCAATAAAACGCCGCAAAATACGCACACAAAGAGAATGAAATGTAGACACCCATACACTCTGGGCACCAAAAGAAACTATTCTGTCCACCCTGTCCCTCATTTCTTCTGCTGCTTTATTGGTAAAGGTTATCGCTAATATATTATATGGATTCACCCCTTCCTCTTCGATTAAATATGCAACCCGGTGGGTAAGCACTCTGGTCTTTCCGGAACCTGCTCCCGCAAGTAAAAGCAAAGGACCCTGTGTATACCTTACCGCTTCGTTTTGTCTGTCATTTAAATTACTCATATGTATCACCCCATTATTCACAGTCAGCAGCAAAACAGCTGATGACTGTTATTGTAAATTTTTGAATCTATAATCATCACTGTACATTCAAATTTTTCTGTATTTGCTTAGTATACATGATTTCTCTATACTGTGCAAACATTTTACTTATCCTGCCAATATGGACAAATATTCTATGTGCACGCTTGTTACAGCCTGAAAATTATGATATTATGAATAATACTAACATAACGAAAGGACACTATCATGATTAAAGATATTTACGCTCAGAAAAAAACGGTTTTTTCTTTTGAGGTATTTCCTCCTAAAAAAAACGATGAAATATACGACATTTACAAAACACTGGATACCTTAAAAACATTACATCCCGACTTTATCAGTGTTACCTACGGTGCCGGAGGAAGCAATTCCAAAAAGACCGCAACCATTGCTGCCTATATTAAAAACATATGTGAAATTGAACCCATCGCCCATCTTACAGCAGTTGCAATGGACGAGCCATTTTTACTTCAGTTTTTACAGGATTTAAATAAAAAAGGGGTATCTAATGTTCTGGCACTCCGTGGAGATCGTCCAAAAGATATGAGCGACGATGATTATGCCAACCGCATTTTTTTATATGCCCAGGATATCATTCATATTATCCATAAACATTCCAAGGTATGTGTAGCTGCTGCATGTTACCCTGAAATTCATCCCGAATCTGAATCCAGACAGTCAGATTTATATTATCTGAAACAAAAAATTGATGCTGGCGTAAGCTTTTTAATCACACAAATGTTTTTTGATAACACCAAATTTTATGAATTTCGTGAGGAAGCCGCAAAAGCCGGCATTCAAATACCTGTTTCGGCAGGTATCATGCCAATTACTTCTGCAAAACAGCTCAGTACCAGCATAACCCTGTCTGGAACCTCCATACCACAATCTTTAAGCAATATTGTAGCCAAGTACACGGATTCTCCAGAAGATATGCGCAAAGCCGGTATAGAGTATGCGGTAAATCAGATAGATGATTTAATCGCTAACGGAGTAGATGGCATTCACATTTATACTATGAATAAGGCTTCTACCGCAATAGATATTATGAATAATATAACGAGGTAAAATTTTTCTTGCAATATAGTTTCAATAACTATATACTGTGACATAGACACATCTTTATCATGTTGCTATGGAAATCCTAAAACAGCACAAACAACTACTCAGGAATCTTTTCTATATACAACAGTACTAAAAATCATTTACATTGACTAAGGATGAAACTATATACTGATCACAATCATAAAATACAATATGGGACGGGGATTATTATGAATCAGAAAGCATTTAGTGAAATTAGGAAACAGATCGAGGAATGGATCAAATTAGATTATATTTATCCGGAAGATATTCCTTCCATTGAACTTTATATGGACCAAATCACTACATTTATGGAAAAACAGCTTCAGGGCAACAAACGGCACGAAGAAGATAAAATCCTTACCAAAACCATGATTAATAATTATTCAAAAAATAATCTTCTGCCGCCTTCCAATAAGAAAAAATATTCAAAAGACCACATTATCCTTTTGATTTATATATACTATTTAAAGAATTTCTTATCGATAAATGATATCCAGAATTTATTAAATCCTATGACTGATACCTATTTTCAAAAAAACGATGGCATAACTATGTCAGATATATATAAAGATTTATTTGAATTAGAACAGCAATATGGTATACATGTAAGAAAAAGCATTGAAGAAGTTTATCAGATTGCCAACTGTCAGTTTGAAGAAAAAGAAGATTATCTTAAAACCTTTGCCATGATAACCATGTTAAGTTATGATATTTATGCCAAAAAACAACTTGTCGAAAAACTTATTGATTCCTTACAGCCTTCCCCTTCTACAAAGGCAGAATTAAAGGAAGCTAAGGAACTGGCAAAACAAAAAGAGAAAAAAGAAAAATCTTAAATACCAAAAAGGACTGTCGTATTGAATTTTCGCTTTACTATACAACTTTAATAAAGAAAGCTACAATGCGTTGCTTAATTTCCGCTTAACTTTGTTAAAGTTGTATAGTAAAAGAGAATATTTTTTATAATACAGCAGCCCTTTTTAATTATGTAAATCTCAAACATCCTAAACAAGGCATCTATTTTCTATTTTCTTTCATACGTGCAAAAACCATCTCATATCCGTCCTTGCCATAATTCAACGAACGATTCACCCTGGATATCGTAGCTGTAGAAGCACCTGTCTGTTCTGCAACCTCCATATATGTACGTCCCTCTTTTAACATCTTTGCCACCTCAAATCTTTGTGCCAGAGATAATAATTCATTTACCGTACACACATCTTCAAAAAAATCAAAGCATTCCTCTTCTTCCTTCAATGTAAGAATCGCTTCAAATAACTCACTTACTGCTTTTGTTCTTACGCTCTTTCCCATATGCCACGCTCCATCTATACATTATTACTGTACATCTTTACTGTGATAAAGTAACATTATTATAATATAGATGTATAATTTATGCAACCAATTTTCTTATTGTCCCTATAATTTTGCATTTTCATTAATCCAGATCGATACTGTCTCTCGGTTTACATAAAACTCTCCACAGCCATCATCATCTATCCTAATGTTATATTTTGCGTTTCCTAATGCATCTTTAAAAAACTGACCTGCAAACTGCCTGCCAATATACATTCTTTTACTTCCACCTGTACTATCTGACATAACAACTGCAATTCCAGAATTCTTGTGCTCTGCGTCACCTTCTCTAGTCCATCCTACTACATTGTAATCATCAAAATAATCATGCTCTTCTCCATATGCAAAGCGTTTTCTTATTTTCATCATTTTATTAAGGAGCGCTTTTTTCGGCGAAATATCGTCATGCGGTATTCCATAATAATCTCCATAAAATACGCACGGATATCCATCCCTTCTTAACAGCGTAATTGCATATGCATGTGGTTTGAACCAATCTTCCACCCATGACTGCAAAGACTGTCCTGGCTGTGTATCATGATTATCAACAAAAGTCACAGCATGAATCGGATGCCTGCTCACCAGTGTGTCATTCAGTATAGTTGCCATATTGTAATCTCCATGTGCTTTTGATGCATCATGAAAATGCAAATGAAGAGGTACATCAAAAAGAGACATTTCATAATTGACATTTACAAGGTAACGCTCTAAATGATTCACATCCCAATGCCAGTATTCTCCAACACTAAACAAGTCTCTTTCTGCTGCCTCTCTCATAACAGGAAGCCAGTCTTTATAAAAATAATATCCTATATGCTTAACTGCATCCAGGCGTAATCCATGAACACCTGTCATCTTCAAATACCATTCACCCCATCTGTAAAGTTCATCTTTAACTTCGGGATTTTCAAAATCAATATCTGCTCCCATCAAATAATCATAATTACCGTTTTCATCATCTACCGCCTCATCCCAGGTTTTTCCAACAAACCGGAATATTGCATTTCTGGTAGACTGCTGATCCCAGTCAATTCCATCAAAATGTGACCAGTTCCAAGTAAAATCAGAATACTTTCCTTTACGACCCGGAAACGTGAATTTGGTCCATCCACAAATTGTCTTTTCATCACCAATCATCTGATTCCTGCTACACGCATTAAACTCTTCTGCCTGTATATATTCCGTCTCATCTGCACCAATCTTATGATTTAAAACAATATCTGCATATACATCGATCCCTTTTTTCTGGACCTCTTTTATCATTTCAATATATTCTTTTTTTGTTCCATATTTTGTAGGAATACTTCCCTTTTGATTAAACTCACCTAAATCATATAAATCATAAACTCCGTATCCAACATCCTTGTCTCCTCCGGCTCCTTTATAAGCAGGCGGCAGCCAGAGCGCAGTTACGCCAAGCGTTTTCAGTTTGGAAACCTCCTCCATAATATGTTTCCATAAGCTATGATCCTCCGGTAAATACCATTCAAAATACTGCATCATTAGTCCGTTATTATCCATAGAAGTATCCCCCAGTCTGCAAAATGTACACCTGCTTTTCTCCTTTGCAAATGTCTATATATAATTTTCAGTATAACAAATATAGACATAAACTGCAAGAAAGATAACGGGAATTTTTCAGTAATTTTGCTATAAAGAATTTTCGAAATACTCACCACTGAACATTTATTTAGAACGTGAATATACTACTAAAAAAGTATTTGGAGCCATTCGATGAAGGGAAACAGAATAACAAAAACCTTTGGAGTCTTTTTGCTTGTGTCTGCCATGCTTTTAACAACCTGTGCAGCATGTGGCAAAAAAGAAAGCGAACTTACTAAGGTTACATTAAATGAAGTCGCACATTCCATTTTCTATGCCCCGCAATATGTTGCAATTGAAAATGGATATTTTGAAGAGGAGGGGATAGACCTTGAATTGGTAACCGGATTCGGAGCGGATAAAACCATGTCTGCATTGTTAGCCGGAGAAGCCGATATCGGATTTATGGGGGCAGAATCCTCCGTATATCTTTATAATGAAGGGGCCTCTGACTACGCTGTCAACTTTGCCCAGCTTACTCAGAGAGCAGGAAATTTCCTGGTTGCCAGAGAACCTATCGAGAATTTCAGCTGGGATATGATAAAAGGAGCAGACGTACTTGGCGGCAGGAAAGGCGGTATGCCGGAAATGGTCTTTGAATATATTCTGGAAAAAAACGGAATTGATCCTAATACAGATTTACAAATTGACCAAAGTATTGATTTCGGAAGTACTGCGGCTGCATTTTCCGGTGGCCAGGGTACATTCACGGTAGAATTTGAACCTTCTGCAACTGCTTTGGAATCTGCCAATGAAGGCTACGTTGTGGCCTCACTAGGCGTTGACTCTGGTTATGTACCATATACTTCTTACTGTACTACAAAAGATTACCTTGCCAAAAATGAAAAAACCATTCAAAGTTTTACCAATGCCCTGCAAAAGGGAATGGAATACGTAAATACCCATACTCCGGAAGAAATTGCTGAAGTAATAGCTCCCCAGTTTGAAGAGACAGATATTAAAACTATTGAGAAAATCGTAACAAGATACCACGAACAGGATACCTGGAAAGACAATCTGGTGTTTGAAGAAGGCAGTTTCGACTTGTTGTTAAATATCTTAATGGGTGCCGGTGAACTAGATAACCGTGTTCCGTACGACAAGCTTGTAGATAACCAGTTTTCAAGAAAGGCTGCCGAAAAGTAACCTAATATAAGTTCTCATATTCCCAGTGTCTCGCCTTATTGATATTTGTTCATCTGCAAAGCGAATTTTCGACGGCACAGCAGTGGCTGCGTCAGAAAATTCAACGCAGCAGATATACAAATAAACAAGTGATTTTACCTAATTATCAACGAGACAAGACACTACGGCTTACACTATGACTATTCCAAATAGTATAACTTTAAATATATCATACATCCAGGCTATATATATCATATATGGTCTGGATTTTCTTTTATTTCCAGAATTGCAGCATACATTGTGTCTTTACCTCCGCAAAGTATTTTGTCACATATTCAAAAAAATTTTCATACTATGTAATATACAAAAAGAATAAGGAGAATTTTTGTGGAATCTTATTGTAATATGAATTCTTCCAATGGAAGATATCACCGCAATCCAATGAATCAGGGTTGCAGACCTCAGGACAGACAAAACCCTAACAGACCACCTCAAATGATGCCCAACAATCGTGGCAGAAGCATGAACGTAGAATGTGCATGCAAAACAAATCCCAAACCAAACTGCCATCAGGATGATCCTATGGATAATTTAGGTGACCGTTTTCCCACTGTTATGGCATATGTTCCATGGCAGCAATGGGGTGAATTATACGAAGCCGAGTACGGTCTAATGCAGGGGACCATTTTTAAAGAACTTAACTTAATTTTCTGTGGAGTGAGGTGTTGATAATGGAAAATATGTGCAAAGAAGATTTATTCAAACTGATACAAAGCACCAATTTTGCAATTATTGAATTGGCAATGTACCTTGATACTCATCCACACTGTTCCTGTGCACTGGAAACATATCACGAATACCATAGGACTTTCAAAAAGGCAGTTTCCATCTATGAAGACCGTTTTGAACCAATTACAATCTATGGCGTAAATAGTGATGATTACTGGACTTGGGGAAATGAACCATGGCCATGGCAGAAGGAGTGTGATTGTTAATGTGGACCTATATGAAAATGCTGGAATATCCAGTAAATATTAAGTGCACCAATGCAAAACTTGCAATGGCAATTATGAGCCAGCTTGGTGGACCCGACGGAGAAAAAGGAGCTGCTACCCGATATCTTTCCCAGCGCTATGCGATGACCGATAACAGGGTCATTGGAGCATTAACGGATATAGGAACTGAGGAACTGGGGCACGAAGAGCTGGTATCCACCATTATTACCCAGCTTACCAAAAATCTTACCATGAAAGAAATCGAAGATTCGGGATTTTATCAATATTATGTAGACCATACTATCGGAATCTGGCCACAGGCTGCCAGCGGTACACCGTTTTCGGTTACTACTCTTCAGTCTACCGGAGATCCTATTACCGATCTGCATGAAGATATGGCAGCTGAACAAAAAGCCCGCCTGACTTATGACAACATACTCCGACTCTGCAAGGATGAACCGGATGTTTATGACGCCATTAAGTTCTTAAGAGAACGCGAAATGGTACATTATCAAAGATTTGGCGAAAGCCTTCGCCTGATACAGGATGACTTGGATTCTAAAAACTTTTATGCTTTCAATTCAGCCTTTGATAAAAAAGCAACCTGTTTATAATACTCTCACTGTACCAATACTGCAAAAAGCTTCCCTGCGGCTAATCTGCCTGCACGGAAGCTTTTTCCATATACGCCGGATTCTGTTTATTTTTTCATAAACAATACTGCCAGCATGCCCGGTCCTGTATGGGTCCCTATGATAGGACCAATCTTTGTAATGTGAATATTCTCTGCCTTTGTCTTCTCTAATAGCTTTTCCTTTAAATCTAATGCCCGGTCTTCGGCATCACCATGTCCAATAAACACTGTACGTTCTTCATCATCCATTGTATCATTAATTTTGGCAATCATGTATTCCACGCTTTTCTTGTTTCCACGGACTTTATTTTCTACATAGAGTTTTCCCTCATCATCTACACTGATAATCGGCTTGATTTTAAGGGCACTTCCCAGCATCGCCTCTGCAAAAGAAAGCCGCCCGCCTCTTTGCAGATGGAACAGATCGTCTACCGTAAACCAATGTGCTACCCTGCTGCGATTTGCAACCACCCAGTCCGTTAATTCCTCCAACGACAATCCTTCTTCTTTTTTAAGTGCTGCCAGATACACAAAATACCCTTGACCTGCTGAAGCACAAAGAGAATCTACCACATGAATCGTACGTTCCGGAAAATCCTCCTCCAGCATGCCTTTTGCAATTAAAGCAGATTGATATGTGCCGCTAAGACCTGATGTAAAACATATATATAGAATATCTTCCCCCTTTTCCAGCAACGGCGTAAAAAATTCCACATAATTTGCCGGATTAATCTGAGATGTTACTGATTTTTTCCCCTGTTTTAAAGCCTCATAAAATTCCTCTGTTGTCATGTTCCTCTCATCCGGATAATGTAAAATCTCTTTTTCATCCAATGTAAATGCCATTGGCACAACAGCAATATTATGCTTTTCCACTAAATCCAACGGTAAATCAAGGGTTGCATCACTTACTAACATATAACTCATTTTTTGCCTCCTAACCTTTGCAGCCAATTTTATTATTTATATATTTTCTCTTCCTCATCAGGAATAACTTTCTTCAATACTTTATACAGAGTATCCACATCTACCGGTTTTGCAAGATGTGCCTGCATCCCCGCCTGAAGGGATTCTTCAATATCTTCATCATAAGTATTTGTCATAAGTCCGATAATCGGAATAGTATCACCATCCTCTTTGCCGGATATACGAATACATCTGGTAGCCTCTCTTCCATCCATAAACGGCATATGCACATCCATTAAAACAGCATCATAGGTAAATGCCGGATTGGAGATAAATTGGATAACAGCTTTCCTGCCATTTTCCGCCGTGTCCACTTTAAATCCAACTACCTCTAATACTGCACGGATGGCATCCTGTGCCATCTCGCTATCCTCTGCAAGCAGAATTTTTTTCCCGGAAAAATCACCTGCTTCCGGTATTGCCTTTTTCTTAACTGATTTTACTTTTTCCTGCTCCTGCAAGCCAAACGGAAGTGTAAAATATAAATGTGTACCTTCTGCATTCGCATCAATTCCAATCTGACCACCCATAAGCTGGATAATCCTCGAAGCAAGTGAAAGATCAAAATGCTGCTCATCAATGATTCCGTTCCCTGCATTATGCGAAAATCCAAATATACTCTCTTTCATCCGTTCCGTTAATCCTTTACCGGTATCCTCCAGAATAAACCGGACAAATACCGTTTTATTATCTACCGCTACCTGTTTTGCTGTAAGCCTTATCACTCCGGAGATAGGTGTATATGAAATCGCATTGTTAATGAGAACACTCATTGCCTGATAAAGTCTTATCTCATCTCCTAGCAGCTGCCTGTACTGACATTTCAAATCTACAAAAAACTGTACATTTTTCTTTTCTATCTTCTCCCTTACTGCAATATCAATACGATTTAGGAAATTCTCCAGCCGAAACGGCTGTTTTGCAATAGATATTGTATCGTTATTTACCTTAACAGTCTCTAGCAGGGAATTCATTACCTGCATCATGTGAGCTGCATAATTATCAATATTGGAAAGACATTCCAGCAACCTCTTTTCATCTTTATATACCTGTTTTGCCACACTGGACATGCTAATAATTCCACTCATCGGCGTGCAGATCTCATGAGAAATGTTGGCCAACACTTCTCCCTTTAATTCCGCCGCAGACCTTGCAGCCATTAAAGAATCCCGTAACTGCTTATATTCTTCAATCTGCATACTTCTCACCTGTTCCACATCCTGGAACAGAATGTAAACAGTTACTTCTTTATTGGTATTTTGCTCAAAAAGAATCTGTCCATTCATACAATGATAACTGCCCTCATGTGTCCGATATCTAAAGTCCATCTCTTTTTTTGTCATTCCGTTTTGGTATGCACTTTGTAAAAAATTAATATCAAAACACTCTAAAAACTTCTGCCTGTCATCTAAATGTACCTTGGATAGCCATTTCAATACAAAATCCATGCTGTAAGAATATTTATTTTCTGCATCTTCCTGAAATAAATTATAGAAGATATCTTTTCGAATTTCTACTGCGATAATATCTTTGTATAACTGCCGAAGAGAAAATATAAATTTACGGTCCGTTATCCTGCGTTTTCCTAAAAACTGCAAATCCGCCTGCCTTTGCAGTGTAAACAGATATCCGTCACGATTATCTTTTGTCTTTACCTTTGCAGCATTTGCCCTAAAAGAATCCTCCAGATATGGAAGATCCATAAATCTGTCTAAATCCTGATCATGATCCAGCTGCCTGATTATACAATCTCTGCAAGGTTCCTCTTGTCCTCTAAATGCCTTGTAGCAATAGTCTCCTGCCTTGATATTAGGATATTCCTGCTTGGCATAGCTGTTTGCAAACTGGATCTTATACTCATCGTCTACCATGTAAAGCATTGTTTTTGTCATGGAACTTGCCAGCTTGAACAATCTCCAGTCATTTTCCCCCATTACATCCTTGTAAAACTGTTTGATCAACATTTCATTCATCAGTTTTAAAAGAACATGAATTGCATCCATCTCTTCATCAGAGAGATCCTTGATACTTTCCCATCCCAGTATAATATAACCAATGATATTGCCATGATTCGTCATCTGAAATTCCACTACAGCTCCATAACCACAATCCTTGTAAAGTGTTCTTTCAGCTCCCGGAAGCACTGCGGTTGCCCTTGCAGCAAACATATCATCTTCCTCAAAATGATACCATTCCTTAATCATTTTAATATACGACTGAAAATCAATATTCCTCTTCTTCTCGGTTCCTTCCCAATCAAAAACAATCTCAGGCTCCCTGACTTCTTCATCATGGATAATATACATACTATCCAGCCCTAATTCATTTATCATCCGTTCCATAGTCCGCTCAATCCCTTTAGAAATACTGGAACTATGCAACAAATCTTCAATTGTTTCTACTTCTAACAACCCCATAATCTCATCTTCTTTTCCGGTAATTTGCCTATCTGTCAATAAGCTGCTTCTATTTTCAAAACCCATGTATATCTATTTGTTTATTCTAACACACTTTACCAGTTTTGGGTACTCCCATTCACAAAATATAAGTTTAGATTTACTAATCTGCAAGTTTAGTATTGACTTCACTTTCAGAATGAGTATAATAACTTTTGTGTCTGTTTAGTAAAAGTAAACTTTATGTTTATTATATAGTATGAGACTTGGACCACTGTGCTGTGATTAGCGGTATATCATAAAGGAGACAATATGAAGATAGG
>JAIDOW010000084.1 GCA_029063085.1 Lachnospiraceae bacterium | reverse complement strand
TTTTCATTCTTTATCATTATTTTTTATAATTAAATAATCCGTATAAAATGTTGCTTTTACAATACATTTTTAAAACACACTAAACAAACAAATTTGACAATTCCCTGTAAAACCTCTAAAATGTAAATAATTATACGTCAAAGGGGGAGAATTCATAATGAACAAATTATTATCCATGTCTCATGTGGACAAACGCAGCATTGAAGGGAAATTGATAAAAACGGTTCTACTGCTGCTCTATATATCTTTAGGTACACTAGGGATTATTTCTATTTATCTGAATTATTCCAGTACAACAAAGTTATTAAAAAAGAATATGACAGAATCCGCAAAAATTGCCGCAGAAAAAGCACAATGGGAAATAACAGCGTTTACCAATACCGTCTCCGAGATGGGATGTGATCCCCGCCTTTCCAGTAATCTTTCCACAGAAAAAATAAAAGAGCTGACCGAAGAAAAAACAGCATATTACAATTTAGAGCGAATCAATGTTCTTGGTACAGACGGTCTCAGCATTTTTGATGGCAAAGATTACAATGAACGAGCTTATTTTCAGGCAGCCATGAAAGGACAGGCTTACGTCAGCGAACCATTGATCAGTAAGATTACAGGAGAACTTACCATTATCGTAGCAGCACCAATCTGGAAAGACGGTAAAGCAGGTTCTGAGGTCTGCGGTGTCATATACATCGTGCCAAACCCTGATTTTCTGAATGAAATTGTAAAAAGTATCCATATAAGCAAGAACAGTTTTGCATACATGATCGATGCAAACGGAACCGTAATTGCACATACCGATACCGATAAAGTCAAAAATATGGAGAATACCATCAACAATGCCAAATCAGATTCCTCCCTTAAAAAACTTGCTTCCCTTGAGGAAAAAATGACAAAAGGTGAATCCGGATTTCAAACATACCGCTACAAAGGTAAAAAGAAATTTCTGGCATATGCACCGGTTAACGGCAGCAATGGATGGAGTTTTGCTATCAATGCTCCTACCAGTAATTTTATGGTGGATACAATTGTTGGTATTATCATTGTAATCGTCACTATTTTGATATCTACCTCTATTGGTTATGCCCGCACCCAGAAACTTGCTTCCGGAATCGGAATGCCTATCAGACAATGTGCCGACCGTCTGGTTCTTCTTGCCCAGGGCGATTTAAATTCCCCTGTCCCCCAAGGTGCTGATGACGACGAGACAGGCATTCTTTCCAATGCCACTCAGGAACTGTTGGAAGGTGTCAACACAATCATCAAAGATATTGATTATACATTAAGTGAAATGGCAGGCGGTAACTTTAATGTTCACTCATCGGCTCCGGACAGTTACATCGGGGATTTTGCCGCAATTCGGGAATCTTTGAGAGAAATCAAGCACTCGCTTACAACAGCCCTCTCCGGAATTAAGGATGCCTCTGATCAGGTTGCTGCCGGTTCCGGACAGCTTGCAGACAGTGCTACCGATCTGGCAACCGGTGCAACGGAACAAGCCGGTGTTGTAGAAGAATTATTCGCCACTGTCACGGAGGTAACCAATCATTCATACGAAAATGCAGAGACAGCATCCAAAACCAGCAACAGAGCAAGAAAGATTGGCGAGAACGCCAGAAACAGCTCCGTTCAGATGAATGAAATGAACCAGGCAATGCAGCGTATCAGCGATGCCTCACAGGAAATAAATAATATTATCGCAAGCATTGATGCGATAGCGGCACAGACTAATCTGCTTTCTCTCAATGCTTCCATCGAAGCTGCACGAGCAGGAGAAAGCGGTGCTGGTTTTGCAGTTGTGGCCAATGAAATCGGACAGCTTGCAAAACAAAGTGCAGAAGCTGTTGATATTACCAGAACCTTGATCCAAACGGCTTTATCAGAAGTTGAAAACGGTACTTTGATCGTAGATAAGACCACTGTATCCCTTAATCAGGTTATTGAACAGATTGAAGATATCGTTAAGGATATTGAAGCCGTTTCCCAGGCAAATAAAAATCAGGCTTCCAGCATGAAAGAACTGAATCTGGGAATCGAACAGATTTCCGGTGTTGTAGAGAATAATTCCGCTACAGCCGAAGAATGCTCTGCCACCAGTGAGGAACTCTCTGCCCAGGCATATACATTAGATGATTTAATCGGAAACTTCAAATTATCCGAATCATAATATCATGTGTCACCAGTTTTCGGAGAAAATTGATGACCTGCTTGCGCATCAGCGCAATTCATTATATCATATAGACAAAATGGCTGCCGTATTAAGAAAATCTTTTACGGCAGCCATTTTTTATGATTCCCACTTGAATACTACAATACCTGCAATAGCAATTATGACACCAATCAGTTTTGACATTGAGAAAGGGACTTTTTCTACCCCAAATAACCCAAATAACTCAATCAGATACCCTACCAGAACCTGTGTTACTACAATAGCCAATATAGCTTTTGCCGGGCCTAAGGATGACATGCTCTGAATCACCGTAAGCGTTATAAACGCACCTATGGCACCTCCCAGCAGCATATATTTATGTTCCACCTTAAACAAATCTCCAATGGGAACCTTTCCCTGTTCCGTAAATAAAAAGAAAACAAGGCATACTAAAAATGCTGTCAGCTGAACAAAACAATTGGTAAGCCATGTCCCTGTTTCTTTTGTAACTCCGGTATTAAATACCCCCTGAATACTCATTAATGCCCCTGAAATACAAGCAATCAAAAAGCCCCACATACATATTCCTCCGATTTTAACATTTTGTTTCAAATAGTATGTGAGCCTTTTCCTATTTCTTATTCATTTATTTTATTTTTTCTTCCATTATACTTTGCAGCCTGTCGAGCTGTTCCTTTACATCCTTCCCTTCCCATATAGCATCAAAAGCAATTCCGCTCTCTGTCAGATAATCCCCTAATACCATAACCTTCGGCACCGGTTTGGAGTTCAGGTACTGTGCATAGATAACTGCCTGCATACTGTCAAATCCTTCTTTTTGATTGATAACAGGCAATTTTCCGTTCCCTGCATACTGCTTATCCTGGTTGGCATAACTTAAGTACAGAGCAAACATATTACCGGCTGCCTTATTCCTCCCATATGGGTTCACAAAAGCCCCATAAGTTGTGGAGATAGTAGTAGAGGAAAGCTCAGCAGTCAGACTGGGGACATAAGAAATCTGATAATTAGTTTGTTCCGTCTCACTGCCCTCTTCCGGCTCCTCACTGCTGCTATCCTCTGTATCTTCAGGATTCCCCACAGTCTGATCTGCTTTCTGATTCATCTCATAAAGAACCGGCAGAATATCAGATTTACAAAGCCCGAGAACCAAAGTTCCATCCTTAATACGGTTCATGACCGTATCATGGGAAATATTATTCTTATTCATCCACAAATATGCACTAAGTGACTGAAAATACTCCATAGCTGCAACGGACTGTTCACCGTTAATCTTAAATGAAGACGCCTCATCCCCATTTTCTCCAAAAAAATCTGCATAAGAAGCTAAAAACATTGTATTAACATAAGGATCTGCCACATCCCACCGAAACACTGCCTTTGTGGATCCAGTATCTTCATATTCATCCAGAAATGCCAGAATATCATCTACGGATGCCGGTGCATTCTTTAACAGATTGGCATCATATACAAGACAATATGTATCAAAATACACGGGATATCCATATTGCTTATTTTTATAAGTCAAAGCCTTTTTTGCCACTTCCGGATAATTCGCCTTCCAAAATTCTTCATCAAACCCTGTATTTTCTTCCGCCATCCCGCTATTTTTCGCAAATTCCAGCTGGTCATTTCCCACCAGATACACATCCGGTCCATTCCCACTCTGGTTGGCCTGATTCATATCTTCAAAAAAGCTGACTCCATCATAATAAACCAGATTGACTTTAACGGAATATTCTTTTTCAAATCTTTTTGCAGCTGCCTCTAACCATGCCTTATCTGAATCGCTTGTATACCAGCAGTCCACAGAATCAGAAGCTGCCTGCTGCTTCCATGTTTTCATCATTTCTTCATAGCCAGCCGGAAGCACAGTCTCTTCCGTTTTCTCATCTTTTCTACCACAACCGGATAAAAGAGCCGTCATCAGCATAATTACAAGTAAAAAAGATACCCTGCGAATTTTCATAATCTCATTCTCCTTAAGTCTGTAACTTAAAATAGTGGTTCCTTTAGGATAGCGGTTCCGATACCTTTTTCAGTAAAGAACTCAAGAAGCAGACAATGCTCCACACGTCCATCTAAGACATGGACTCTGGACACTCCGTTTTCGATGGCATCAATACAGTTGGTAAGTTTGGGAAGCATACCTCCTCCCACAACACCTTTTTCAATAAAAGCCTTTGCCTCATTAATATCCATTTCGGAAATCAGGGTATTCCGGTCATTGGGATCCACAAAAACACCTTCTATATCAGTGAGAAATACCAGTTTTTCTGCCGCAATTTCTTTTGCCACTGCACAGGCTGCATCATCCGCATTGATATTATAACTCTCAAAATCTTCTGAAGATCCAATGGGAGCGATAACCGGAATAAAATCGTTCTCAATCAAGGTATCTAAAATTTTACCATTTACAGACTTTACTTCTCCCACATATCCAATATCTTTACCACCCGGAAATCTCTTTGTTACAGTCAAAAGACCGGCATCCTTTCCACTGATTCCCACAGCATTCAGACCTAATTTCTGCATCATCTGCACAAGACCTTTATTTACTTTGGAAAGCACCATCTCCGCAATTTCCATGGTCTGTGCATCTGTCACACGCAGTCCGTTGATAAACTCGGGTTCCTTTCCGATCATTTCCACCCATTTGCTGATCTCCTTACCTCCGCCATGTACTATAATCGGCTTAAGTCCAATCAGCTTCAATAATGCAACATCTTTAATGACATTATATTTTAAATCCTCATCTAACATGGCACTTCCACCATATTTTACAACAATTTTCTTTCCGTTAAATTTCTGTATATACGGCAATGCCTCTATCAGAGTCTGTGCTTTTATAATTATCTGTTCCATATTATTATTTTTGTTAATCATTTTTTCTATCCTTCCTTATCCTGAAAATGTGCTACCCTCACGGAAACATTGGAACCTGATCAAGACCCATTGTCTCCGGCAGGCCAAACATCAAATTCATATTCTGCACTGCCTGCCCCGCAGCTCCCTTTACCAGATTATCAAGTGCTCCCATCACGATCACACGTTTTGTCCTATCATCAATCTTAAAATTGATATCCACAAAATTACTTCCCTCTACCCATCTGGTCTCCGGAGGTACATCTTTATCCAGAATTCTTATGAAATACTCTTTTTCATAATATTTATCATAAATTGCCTTTAATTCTTCATATGTATAATTTTTTGTAAGATTACCATATGCTGTCACCAAAATTCCCCTGTTCATCGGCACCAGATGAGGTGTAAAATTAAGAAGAATTTCCTTTCCACAAGCATATCCTAACTGCTCTTCAATTTCAGGTGTATGGCGGTGTGTTGTAACACCATATGCCTTTATATTTTCATTCACTTCACAATAAAGGTTATTAACCTTTGCCCCTCTGCCAGCTCCGGAAGTTCCTGATTTTGCATCTATGATAATGCTGTCCGTGTCAATCACGCCCTCTTTTACCAATGGATAAAGGGACAAAATGGAACACGTGGTATAACAGCCGGGATTCGCCACCAGACGTTTTCCCTGAATCTCGTTTCTATTTATCTCACACAGACCATATACTGCCTCTTTAATATATTCTGGAGACTTATGTTCTATTCCATACCACTTTTCATAGACAGAAACATCCTTTATCCTGAAATCCGCACTCAAGTCCACAATTTTAACTCTGGATAAAATATCTTCATTTACCAAAGAAGCACATAACCCCTGGGGTGTAGCAGTAAAAATAATGTCTGCCCTGTCTGCAAGCTCCTCCATATTATCATCCAGGCATTTTTCATCTACAATCTCAAACATATTGCCAAATACCTGATAGTATTTTTGATCAATATAGCTTCTGGAGCCATACCATACAATCTCCGCTTCTTTATGTCCTAATAATAATCTCACCAATTCCTGTCCTGCATAACCTGTAGAACCGATAATACCTGCCTTTATCATAATACTATCCTTCCTTATATTGTTGTAACTGCTTTTGCCATATTATATTTTCCCATCACATTATTCAAAAAATACATATGGATTGAAACCCGAATTCTTATTATAACATTGTTTTATTCTAATGTATAGATACAGAGTAAGGATTTTTCTGCTTATAATTATACATA
>JAIDOW010000083.1 GCA_029063085.1 Lachnospiraceae bacterium | reverse complement strand
AGGTGGCATCGGAAGAAGTGAACCGTATTACCCTGGAGTGGAATAAACAGAAAAATGTATCCAAATATGTGATTTACAGGAAAGAGATTAAGGGACAGGATGGGGAGTATGAAAGGATAGCGGAAGTAAGTAAGAAGAAAACGAGCTTTATCGATAAATCCGTAACAGAAGGCTGCAAATATCAGTATTATGTTAAAGTAAGGAAAACAAATAATAAATCTGTAAACAGCAGGGAGGTTGAGGCCAATACGCTGTTCCGTTATGATGCAGGGCATAACATCACATTTTTCAGGCAGAACTATCCGTTTGTCTGTACGGACATGAATCAGGATATCAATGAGTACAGCGTGTTTGACGGGTACTATTCCCCCATTAAGTACAGCTTTGATGGGAAGACGCTTACGATCCATGTATACTGTGAGTTTGTACGGTACATGGAAAATCAGGATGGCAGTTATACAAAAATGGAATCTTTAACAGACGCAAAATCAATAGCCAACATCGCCCTGTTCAAAAACGGGGTTGAGACAAGATATAAGGTGAATGTGGTAAACAGCCGGTATGAATTTCAGGGAATCAATTTCGATACCCGGTTTGAGTTCCATGAAAAGGGAAAAGAGAATTGTCACCCGGCACAGGTCTTTAATGAGATCCTGATCGGCGGTGAGTGCCCGGGCAGTGATTATTCCGTACCGGGAAACCACTGGTATATCCATTGGTGGAGGTCATCAAAAGGGATCTCGCAGATCTATATGCCGGATATTGAACAGCTTGCTGACAATAACAATCCAGGAAGGAAAAATGTAGTGCCAGAAGATTATGTTTATATTGCGGCACATGAGACAGGGCATATGCTGGGACTGGGTGATGCGTACACTACCTCGGACGGGCATGACCGGTTTACGGACAACGATGAGACCGGGGTGTTGCATGATGCGAAGCAGCAGCAGTATGACAATTTAATGGTCCAGCGTAAGTGGGATAAATATATCCTGCCCAATGATATAGAGATGATGCTAAGGGCATATGGGATATCAAAGGGAAAAAGTGCACTGGGAATGCAGTGGTACAAGACGAATGAAGAGGAAAGGATAGAGATATCCCCATGTATCTTAAATCAGGAAGATAAATGCATAGAGGAGGGCAGGAAACGATGAGAAGTAACAGGAAATGGAAGAAAGTAACAGGAGTTATTTATGTTATGCTTTTGACAGCAGTCATTTCATGCTGTCTTTCAAAGAATGCCATGGCAAAATCAAAACCAGTCATGCCGCCGGAAAATGTTTCAGTCTGGATGAAGTCTGCCACATCTTTAAAGATAAAGTGGAATAAAGCTGAAAATGCAGACGGCTATATCATATATAAATATAACAAAAAGGCAAAAAAGTATGTCAGGGTGCACACAGCAAAAAAGTATCAGCGGACATGGGTAGATAAGAACTTAAAGACCGGAAAAATATACCAGTATAAGGTGGCTTCCTATAAAATGGTAAAGGGGAAGAAGAAGAAAAGCAAAAAATCGTATGCAGTATCTGCCATCACACATACAAAAAGATCAAAAAAAGTGAATGCCCTGATCATCTCGCTGTATGCAAACAGTGAAAATGAGATGGGGATATGCTCCGATTTACTGATTTCGGACGATGTTTTAGGAGAGGATACGAAAGCGTCAGATCCTGTCGTGATATCTGACAAGTTAGTATGGAGCTCCAGTGATGAAAGTATTGCCAAGGTTGACCAGAACGGAAGGGTGACCGCAATGGAGAAAGAGGGAACCTGTTATATAACAGCGAGGGCACATAATGGAGTAAAAGAGAAAATCAAGATGAATATAGTCAACTATGCCAGACCCAAGTCGTTTCCATATTACAATGGTGGTAAAGAGTATGTTAACATTATGCTCACGGACTACCGAGAGAATGTTTTTAATATAGCGACTTATTTTACGATAAATAAAAATGAGGATGTATGGGGAACCATAAAAATGGATGATGAGGGGAACATAACAGGATATCCTGATTTTGATAATATAGCAGAGATTGAAGAAGATGTCAGGACGATCCTTGCCAATTTTCCGTTAGTGACAGAGATATTCTATAGCAATGAGAGGGTTGAATTTTTCATGAAATATGATAAATACGGGAGTTCTTACTGCAGGATTGATTATTATATTGATGATGATCTGTCGGGGGTTGTGAACAGAATTGCACCCCATTGGGCGGCTGTAAACTTTTCTCCTATGTAATTTTGTGTATATAAAAGTAAAGATGTAACCGAATTCTGGTCGGAAATTTTCGAATGGGGTTCGGTTACAGCATCTGTTTGACAAATACAGTGCACGGTTCTATTATTAAGGAAAATAGCTGAGGAGGGAAAATTATGAGAAGATTTTTATTGTTTTTGATAATTGCCGCTCTTTTGTGTGGATGTAATGGAAAAGAGAAAGCACCGACTTGGGAAGCCTATACAAATTTAAGGCTGAAGGTAAAAAAGGGGATATTCATTCAAGATACAAATTAAAAAAAACCTGGTGCATTATTTGCAGCAGAAGATTTTCTTTATATTATTGACAAAGAAGAGAACTGTGTATTTTGTTATAATTACGACGGAGAATTGGTAAATCGTTTTGGAAAAATGGGAAATGGAGAAGGGGAGTTTGATGCACCGGCAGCAATTACGACAGATGAACAGTACATATATGTTGCAGGTGAAAAAGATGGCAGGATTCAGTTTTTTGATTTTGATGGTAATTATCAAAAAGAGGTCTATATTGAAGAGCTGGATGATATCAGTGTACGGATTCTGGATGTAGAATCAGATGGCACAAATTTATATGTATCGGCAGGAAGTATGGATGAAAAAAGGTTAGGGGTGTATCTGATCGATCAGAATGATAATGTTAAGAAGATTGGGAAGACGGAAATCGGATGTTTTGGAAGAAATATTAAAACAAATGAAATCTATTTTGCGAATGCATATGAATATTTCGAAAAAGATGATATGTTTGGCTACCAAGGAGGAAAAAGCTTTCTAGCCCGGATTACTGATGGGAAATTAAAAAGAATGTTTTTATTGCCGGAAGGCTATTTACCCGCAAAGCTGTATATAGAGGATGATAAGATATATATTTTTTCAGAAGCTCTAATGGAAGTAGATGTATTTGATTATAGTGGTAATTATATTGAAACTTTATTTGCAGAGACGGCAGAAACGGAAAATAGAGGGGTTTCGTGTATGGCAGTCAGGGATAATGTGATTTATTTGTCTGATACAGAAAATAATCTTATTTATAAGGTGGGGTTAAATGAATGAAATATTATATAGATGTCATGTACAAATTAAATAAAAACAATATGCTTTGTATTGTTTTTGATATCATAAGCCTGGCACTGGGTCTGATGATAGGAGTTATATTTTTGGCAGAGGCAAATGTACTGGTGAGGGATAGGGAGTCTGATGACAGGCTGTTAAATAAGGATCAATTTGTAGTGTATGAGCCCAGCATTGGTGCTGAGAAAATTCAGAATGACAAACTGCTTGAGATGGAAAAAAGAACAGAAGGAATTCAGAATATTTTGGTGGAGAACCGTTTAAGTGATTATGTTTTAAAATATAATAATAGGTTTTGTATGGACGCAGCTATCGTATCCGTTTCTGATAATTTTGAAGCATATGTTAAGCCAGAGGCAATAAAGGGGAAAATGATCGAGCAGGGAAATGAAATTTTAATAGGTGAGAGTATCGCAGAACGGTATGATATACATATAGGTGATACTGTAGAAATAGATATATATACTTTTTTAGTTTGTGGAATTGCGCAGGTGGCAAAATACAAAAATACAGCAGTATGCTTGCATAGTGAACTTAGCGGAGTACAATACGCAGATTGTACATATTATGTGAAAGCTGATGAACAGGGAAGAAAAAAGTTTGATAATGAGCTGAAGCAGGAAGGGTATGCAGATGATATAAATTATGTAAAAGTAAGGGAACTGGGTCAGGAAGTATTTAAACTGAAACGGGGTGGTAGAGATTATATATGTTATTCCCCAGAAGAAGCTTCATATAAGGAGGACGAGTATTTTAAGTCGGGATGGAAACCGTCTATTTTGATTGCAATGGTTTCTTTGTTTTATGCCTTGTTGAATATTATGAATGTAGAGTTGTTTTTTGCCATGAAGCAGAAAAAATTTATTGCAGTCATGCAGGCTTTGGGGGCAGCAAAGTGGAAAATGGTTCTGTCAAAAGTGTTCTATTCATTATTTGTTTCTTTTTTTTCAAGTATTTTGGCGGTTTCTCTAACCTGGGGACTTCAGAAGACAGAATTTAGATATCTGGTTAATATGGATATAGATGCCAGACTGATTGTGGCTGTGATTGTATTTTCTCAAATCTCTTATGCTTTATTTTGTTATATATTGTATGACAGAATTTATAGAAAAAGCGTTGTTAACATATTGTTAGATGGATAAGCAGGGAATTAATTTGTGGGGATAAAGAGCCAGGAATGGGGATAGCATGTATATTTGGCACTTATCGTAGCAAACGGAGTTTGCAGAGTAAAAATGATTACAAGATATCGGAGGAGATATATGAATATTTTTATCTTAAAGCAAATTATTACATATATTAGAAGGAATTTTAAAGTGTACTTTTGTGTTGTTATCCAGTTTACAATCATAATCTATTTATTGAATATTTTTCTAAGTGCATATTTTAATATAAAAGAAGAGCAGGACGATTTGGAAAAGCTTGGGAAAGAACAGGAATATATGATAGAAGCATCAGATCCGTCTTTTGATATAGAAAAATTTGATTTAATGCGGTGGGATGATGATGAGCTTGTCTTAAATGATGATATTGCTTTTCCCTTTTCAGAGGATAGTATTCATAAGATAGAAGAGAGGTATAGGGATTATCTGTTTAATATTCAGGTGACGATAGAGTTATTCTATTTAGGGCAGTATGCCAAAGAGGAGGAAGACTCTCTAAAGGTGGTATATCGTTCTGATTGTGGAACGGTTAAAATGAGTAAAGAGACAGAGAAAATATTGTATGATGTGAATCAGGAGACAACTATAAATTCCAAAGATTTTCCCCATTCATTATCAGAAGGGATTCTCGCCACAATACAAGGGGATATATATGATATTGAATATACTGAGGAGAATAATCATACGGTTATCATTCCGTTTAGTGCCTATAATGGATTGTTTCATAAAAAGGATATGAAGGGTATCATCCTTTCCATCATACCTGTAAACGATAAAAAAGTTACAGCTGATATGTTAAGTGATATTGTTCGGTTATTAGAAGAAGATAATGATAATGAATATTACTTTAATATTGGTAATGAAACAATAGATTTTATGCTTAACGTGCATCATGCAAATAATGAAGTCAGGATTTTTGCTCCAATCAGTGGAATATTAATACTACTGGTTATGATTGGAGGCATTGGAATATTCTCTTTAGTAATCAATAAGAGGAAAAAGGAAATTGCAATATGCTATGCATTGGGGGAATGTAAGAGTCAATTATGTATAAAAAGTATATTGGAGATCAGTATATTGCTTGTTTTGTCCTATTTAATAGGGATTCTATTCAGTTGTTTTTGTATGCTACGGGGAATATCTGTTGCAACAGTTGAGGTGGAACCAAACTGGAAGTCGGCGGTTTTATTGTTGGGAATAGCTCTTTTAGTAATTATCATTACGGTCATTCCTGTTATCAGATTAATTAAAAAGTATTCACCATGTGAGATATTAAGTGCATTATAAACTATTCTGGTTTAGTACATAAAGTTTAGTTGTTACAAACCAGTTAGAAATAAACTATTGCATAGGATTATACATTAAAGGATTTTTATAATGTATCGGGAGGCAGATTATGATAAAAATTAATCATTTAAATAAAACATATAATAACGGAATAAAAGTTCAGGCTCTTAGAGAAGTTAATTTAGTGATAGAGCAGGGGGAATTTATACTAATTGTTGGAAAATCAGGGTCAGGAAAGTCGACACTTTTAAATATTTTAGGCTGCATGGATGGATATGATTCAGGCGAATATTTATTTTTAGACCAGAATGTTAAAAGTTTATCAAGCCGTGAATCGGCACAATTTCGAAATCATAAAGTAGGTTTTGTATTCCAGTCATTTCAGCTGATCAATGAACTTACGGTTGGTGAAAATATTGAAATGTCAATGGGGATAGCAGGAGTACCTAAGAATGAACGTAAAAAACGTGTGAAGGACTTATTGGAAATAGTGGGATTAGAGGAAAAAGAAAATTGCAGACCACTTCAGTTATCGGGAGGACAACAGCAAAGAGTAGCAATAGCCAGGGCGTTGGCAAATAATCCGGATGTTTTATTATGTGATGAGCCCACGGGAAATTTAGATGAAGAGAACGGAATTAAAATTATGGAGCTGTTAAAGGAACTGAATGGAAAAGGTTCTACTATTATTATGGTAACACATGATTTAACACTGAAGCAGTATGCAGATAGAATAATACAAATGAAGGATGGGAGGATTATACCATAACAAATAATAGGGGATTCCTATCATAAATGGTATTCTGTAGAAAATGTAGATTGAAAAGTCGCTATGTCAGGATAAATATTCTGTTATAGCGGCTTATTGTTTTAAACCTTACAAAACATGTAAGTGTTATTTTGAAAAGGAATCAGATATAATGAATCCATCATAGGAATTAAGAAGTGTTGCAACCGCTTATGTGACAATAAGAGATGGAGGAATGAAAATGCAGAAAAAAATATTGGAAGTACAGTCCTTATATAAAGCTTATGGCAGGAACGAAAATACAACAAATGCGTTAAACGGATTATCCTGTAGTGTGCTGGAAGGAGAATTTTTAGGGATTATGGGTAGCAGTGGTTCCGGCAAGACCACGCTGTTAAACTGTATTGCTACCATGATACGCCCTTCTAACGGAAGAATATTGTTAAACGGTGAGAATATTGGCGAGTTTAAAGGAAAGAAGCTGGCGGGATACCGAGGAAATAAGATCGGTTATCTGTTTCAGGAATTTGAGCTTTTAGATAATCTGACAGGAAGGGAAAATATATTGCTGCCAGCAGATATCCATGGTGAGGAAATGGCAGATAATTTTCAGGAGCTGGTGGATTATCTGGAGATTGGGGAAGTGTTGGATAAATTTCCGTCCCAGATGTCGGGAGGGCAGAAGCAGAGAGTGGCGGCTGCAAGGGCATTGATTCTTAAACCGGACATTATTCTGGCAGATGAGCCCACCGGAGCTTTGGACAGTAAAAATGCCAAGAGCATGATGGATAAATTGTCAGGATTAAATCAATGGAACCATTCCACGATTATGATGGTGACCCACGATGCAAATGCAGCAAGTTATTGTTCCCGTATTTTGTTTATACAGGATGGTGTGATTTTCCATGAGCTTAGAAGGCAGCTGCCGGGGGAGGCACAGCACGATTTTTATGAGCGGATCATTTCGGTAATGGCGCAGTTGGGAGGAGGGAGTGCCAATGTTTTTTAAATATATCAGGAGAAATTATAAAAGAAACTATAAGGAAAACAGTATTTTCTTCCTGTCACTGGTGGTTGCCATCGTTGCCTTTTATGTGGTGCTGTCGCTGGAAAAACAGGATGTGATCACATTTTTGAGAGAAATGGAAAGTGATGCGGTAAACAAGCTGTTAGGTCTGATTCCCGCAGTCTATGGATTCTCACTGTTTTTGATTTTCTTTTTAATCTATTTTGCCGCAAAATACCAGATGGAACGCAGAAATCATGAATTTGGTACTATGATGATGTTTGGAATGAAGCGGAGCCGGTTGTTTTTATGGCTTCTGGCAGAGGATATTTACAGCAGCATATGGGCACTTGGGATTGGTCTTCCGGTTGCAGTTCTGCTATCGGAGGTAGTTAGTCTGGTGACGGTAAAGATAATCGGAGTGGGTATAATTGGTCATCAGTTTACGTTGTCACTGAAGGGAATCGTATTTACTGTTCTGGGTTTTGCTGGGATTAAAATGTTTGCCAATGTCCTGCTCTCCTCTAAAATGATTAAGAAAGAACCGGCATCCCTGATGAATGATGTACAAGAGGAGAAGCAAAAGGAAATTCGACAAAGACGTTCGGCCGGTTTTCTGGTATTAGGTATTTTACTGCTGGCATCTGCCTATATTTTAGCCATACTGAAATATACCTGGACGGGAATCGGACTGTTTTCCCTGACCATGGTTTTGGGAATTTCGGGAACATTTTTACTCTTTAAGGGAATCTGTGCGATTTTTACGGTGATAGTGAAAAAGGGAACGGCAAAGGAACGGTTATTCCGGTTTACATTCCGTCAGCTACAGGAAAATGTATTTTTGTGTTCCGGCTCCCTTTGTGTTTCTTCACTATTTATATTGGTAGCCGTTGCCTGTATGTCATATGGAGTGGCGGTTTCGGTCCAGAATATAAAAGACGGCAGCAGCCATAGTATGGATTTTACTTTTGAAAGCTATGATGAAGCATCAGCGAAGGAAATAGAAATGCTGTCACAGCAAAAGGAGATACAGGATAAGATTACTTCCTGGAGCAAGGTCCGGGTGGCTTATTTGAAAACAGATGAATGGGGAGAGGACACAGACAGAATGCACCATGAATATGATACCTCGGATTTGGATCGGGCAGCAGCAGTATTGCCCGAAGAGGAACAGGAAGTATTTTCCACGTATTATGCCTATACGCCGCATCTGATCGCACTCTCCGGATACAATGAAATTTTGAAGAATGCGGGAAAGGAGCCGATTCAGTTAGGGGATGACGAAATGGCAGTCTTTCAGGATTCGGAATTTTGTTCCGGGGAAATTGAAAAATTATTTGAAAGCTTTTTAGAGCAGAAGCCTGAACTTAAGATAGACGGAAAACCGTATCGGTTAAAGGAAAAGGTATATAGTGAGGATATCGTGGTGGACAGGAGCATAACCATGAGCTTTGCTCTGATTGTTCCGGATGCCAGATTTGATGAGTTTGTATTGGCAGACAGTATATTCACTTACTGGAATGCTTATATAGACAGCGGGCTGGTGGAAGAGAAAGGGCTGATGCAGGCAATTTCTCTGGTAGATGCAGAAATGAAAAAAAGCGGACTGGAATACGAAAACTATTTGCAGAATATGGGACGGCAGCTATTTTATGTTGTGGCATCCAGTTATCTTACAATTTATCTGGCGGTTATTTTCCTGATTATCGCCAATACGGTGATTGGATTACAGTTTTTAATGCGGGAGGAAAAGATAAGGAAGAGGTATCATACTCTGGTCTGTCTGGGCAGCAGCAGTGATGATATCTGCCGGTCGTCCGGAAGACAGATTAAATGGTATTTCCAGATTCCCATCGGAGTAGCTGCCATCAGCAGTATTTTTGGGGTATGGTCTTTGTTTTCTGGAATCCTGCCCAATGTTATGTATGAAGAAATGCAGACATTATTTTTGATTGCGGGAATCATTATTGCAATTTTGTTCCTGATGGAATATAGTTATATGAAAATGGTAATGCGTATCAGTAAGCGGAATATTATGGGGATGATGGCAGAATAGATGCTAGACGAAGTCTGCAAAGCAAAATTGGTTACAAGTGAGAAGGGATTGTAATGAAGAAGATTGTGGTGGTTGAGGATGACCCGTTCATGCGGGAAGAATTAAAAGATGTTTTTACGAAAGCAGGATTTGTGACAAACTGTGTGACAGATTTTAACCGAACAATAGAAGAGATTGTAAAGGAAGATGCGAATCTGGTGCTGCTGGATTTGCAGCTTCCGGGCAGGAACGGATTTGAAATCTGCCAGGAGTTAAAAAGACATTATACTGTTCCCATACTGGTATTGACATCCAAAGACCAGTTAAAGGATGAGCTTCATGCACTGGAGTTAGGGGCAGATGAGTATCTGACAAAGCCCTGCCCTTCTTCCAGACTTTTGGCAAGGGTGGAAAATCTGTTAAAGCGGTTTGCCGGAAGAGAAGGAATGCTGGATGGAGAAGGTTTTTTATTTGACTACCGCACCTTTACTGTTTATGTGAACGGAACCGCAAGTCTGCTTACCGAAAAAGAAGGAAGAATATTGCAGGAGCTTCTTATCAACAAAGGAGAAGTCGTGGCAAAGGAGGTTCTTTTTGAGGCATTGTGGGGAACTACGGAATTTATTGATGAGAATGCGTTGCAGGTTACAATGACCAGGCTTCGGAAATCTCTGGATAAAATAGGGCTTCGGGAACGAATTGAAACAATCAGGGGAATCGGATACCGGTTGAAGTGCCATATAGAATAGATAGGAAGAGGTGGTTATCATGAAAAGGTTAAAAAGGATAATCAGATTTTGCCGGGAATATCAGTTTTTTCTTGGTCTTTTTCTTTTAATGAATTTGATATTTGCATTTTTCCTTTGGCTTACGGATGCCCCCTCCTTCCGAGTGGTCGTTGGTCTGTTTTTATGTATCACACTTCTTTTGCTGGGCGGTGTCTTTTATGTAATTGAGAAAAAGGAAGAAAAGAAGAGAAATGCATTTTCTGCATTTTTAGAAAATCCCAGTCCGTCTAACCTGTTAAATGTACAAATGCTGTCAGGGGAAAGGGAGAAGGGGCAGCTTAATGCGATGGGTGAGAGGCTAAAGGAAGACCGGCAGAAATTGCAGGAGGAACAAAGGCAGCGGGAGGACTACGAAGAGTATATTGAAATGTGGGCACATGAAATAAAAGTACCGCTGTCTTTACTGACCCTGATGTTAGATAACCGGAAAGAGGAGATGACCCAGACGGTTTATCAGCGTCTGGTCTATGTTGCCAGCCAGATACAGGATAATGTAACCCAGATGCTGTATTATGCAAGACTGGGAGCAGCGCACAAGGATTATCTGTGGGAGCAGGTCAGCCTTTTAGATTGTATAGAAGAGGCAGTGCAGCAGTATGAGCCTGTCTTTCGGGAGGGAGAGTTAAAGGTAATCTGTGAGGTAAGCAGTGTCTGTGTTTTTACCGATAAAAAAGGAATTTTGATGATACTGGGACAGGTCTTAAATAATGCCTATAAATACCGTGATACAGAAAAAGAGAAGCAATGGGTGCGGATATCGGACAATAAGGATGAAGAGAGAAACCGGATACTGCTTACGGTGGCAGATAACGGAATTGGTATGAAACAGTCAGACCTGCCGTTTTTATTTGAAAAAGGGTTTACCGGAGATACGGATGAGAGAAAAAAGAAAGCTACCGGAATGGGATTATATCTGGTAGAGCAGATGGCGCGGAATCTGAAATTAGAGTTGGATGTAGAGTCGGTGTATGGAGAGGGATTAACGTTTACGCTGGCTTTTCCGATTGTGGAATGATGAAGCAGGATTAAAGTGATTTATAAGGCGTTAAATAAATGTTTTTTGGATCTGTTACAGAAAGAGGGTGTTGTCGCTTGCGGGAGGGAAGATTATTTAAGATTATATATCATTTACTGGATAAAGGATATGCTACAGCGCCTGAACTGGCTAAGAAACTGGAAGTGTCGGTAAGGACGATATACAGGGATATTGATGCTTTAAGCGGGGCAGGAATTCCCGTTTATACGGAAGCAGGGCGCAGTGGCGGCATTTATTTATTGGATGATTTTGTTCTGAACCGGATTATGTTGTCTGAACAGGAAAAACAGCAGATATTGACAGCATTGCAGAGCTTATCTGCTGTCGGTAATGTATATGAAGAAAACGTTTTAGAAAAGTTATCAGCACTTTTTCAGATACATTCTGATAGCTGGTTTGAGGTAGATTTTTTCAGATGGGGAGATAAAGAACGGGATAATGAAAAATTTGAATTGCTAAAGTCGGCAGTTATCCGCTGTAAATGTGTCAGGATTACTTATGCAGGTTCCCGGGAAGAAATCAGTGAAAGAATCATACAGCCGCTGAAGCTGTCATATAAAGGGCAGGCATGGTATTTAAAGGCATATTGTATGGAAAAACAGGACTATCGGATATTTAAGCTGACCCGCATTTTGGATTTGGAAATTTTGGAAAAAGAATTTGTACCCCGGTCATTTCCGGATAAAGAAGAACTGCCGCCGCCATATAATCAGGTGACACTCCGTTTTTCAAAAGAAGTGGCATATCGTGTTTATGATGAGTTTGATATCGCACAGATTAAGCAGCAGGAAAACGGAGACCTGCTTGTGTCTGCCAGACTGCCGGAGGATACCTGGTTCGTGGGGTTTCTGCTTTCTTTTGGGACGAGGGTTGAGATTGTGGAGCCTGTTAATCTGAGAGAAATCGTAGCCCGGCAGGCGATGATGATATATGAGAAAAACAAATCCTAAAAAATATAAAACATGACAAAAGGTGTCAGGTTTCGGCTGGTATGATACAGGATAACAGGGCAGGGATTTTACGGAGAGAAAGAAAATGATATTTTGCTATATACCCTGTAAAGAAATGGAAGGAGAACATGTTATGGGAAGACCAACTACGAAATCTGATTTATTAGATGCAGCAGCCGGCAACTATGAGAAGATGAATAAACTCATTTCCTCATTGACTGAAAAAGAATTGTCAAAGCCTTTTGATTTTTCAGGGGATGAAAAAAAGAAGGAGGGACATTGGAAAAGGGATAAAAATCTTCGCGATATTTTCATACATCTCTATGAGTGGCATCAGCTTTTGCTTGTGTGGGTCCGGTCAAATCAGAAAGGCGAAAGCAGACCGTTTATCCCCAAGCCGTATAACTGGAAAACATATGGGGATATGAATATGGAATTTTGGAAGAAGCATCAGGATACGACTTTGGAGGAAGCCGGAAAACTGCTGGAAGCATCTCATCGGGAAGTGCTTAATCTGGCTGAAACATTTTCAAATGAGGAGTTGTTTTCAAAAGGTGTGTACCAGTGGGTAGGGGGAAGCACATTAGGTTCTTATTTTGTCAGTGTTACGGCAAGCCATTATGACTGGGCAATGAAAAAACTCAAAGCACACAGAAAAAATTGTTCTTTTGATGTATAATAGACAGGAGAGATATTTTATGGGAAAAATCGACTACAAAAAAGAATATAAGGATTTATATCAGCCGTCAGCAAAGCCGACTGTGATCGAAGTGCCGGAAATGTCATTTATTACGGTAGAAGGGAGCGGCAACCCCAATACATCTGCAAGCTATCAGGAAGCGTTGGAGATTTTATACGGATTGTCTTTTACCATTAAAATGTCTAAGATGAATGGCACACAGCCGGAAGGATATTTTGAATATGTAGTGCCACCGCTGGAAGGTCTCTGGTATGTGGAGGATGTGGCATTTGACGGAATGAATGTGGCGGATAAGGACAAATTCCACTGGATTTCCATGATTCGCCAGCCGGAGTTTGTGACGGAAGAGGTGTTTGAAAAAGCAAGGGAAATGTTAGCAAAAAAGAAGCCATTACTTAATGCCAGCAGGGCAAAATTTATGCATATGACAGAAGGACTATGTGTACAGGCTATGCATAAAGGGGCTTATGATGATGAGCCGGAAACGATTGGACGTATGAAACAGTTTATAAAAGAAAACGGATATGAGGAGGATTTTTCAGATACCCGGTATCATCATGAAATCTATTTGTCCGATCCTAGAAGATGTGCTCCAAAGAATCTGAAAACGGTAATCCGGCATCCGGTTAAGCGGTTATAGACCGGAGTGTATGCACAATTGACATTTTTTCAAACATGAATTGCTTTACCTGTTTTTCTGTGGTAGGATAAAAGTATTGAAATGTAAATTGATAAAAACAGATGAGAAACAGGCGGGGTAATCTATGTTAGGAAACAAGCGAGGAAATCTTCTTAAGGATTATGTGAAGGATTATACGGTATTTGATTTAGAAACCACAGGAATCAGGGCAGACTATGATTCCATCATCGAAATATCAGCGGTAAAGGTGTCTGGTGGGAAGGTGGCAGACACCTTCAGCAGTCTGGTAAATCCGGGAAGACCGATACCTTATGGAGCAACAAAAGTAAATGGAATCAGCAATGAAATGGTGGAGAATGAACCTGCATTGGAGGTTGTATTCCCTGAATTTATGGAATTTATTGGGGATGATATACTGGTGGGACATAATATTCATTCCTTTGATATGAAATTTATATGGAGGGCAGCACAGACGCTGTTTGGTCAGACGGTCAGTAATGATTATCTTGACACTCTTTCTATGGCAAGAAGATGCCTGCCCCAGCTTTCCCACTACAAATTGGTGGATATCGCAGCCTATTACGGAATCAGTACAGAAGGTGCTCACAGAGCTTTAAATGACTGTCTGATGAACCAGCAGTGTTTTGAACTTATGGCAAAGGAGAACGTAAAGGCTTCTCAAAAGCTTTGTCCAAGATGCGGGAACGAATTAAAACGCAGGAATGGAATGTATGGAGAGTTCTGGGGATGCGGGGGATTTCCTGCCTGCCGGTATACGGAAAACTGCTGAGAATGTAAATGGGGAATGCAAAATAGAAATGTTAGTGTATAAAAATATAGGAAATAGTGATGGAAGAGTTCCTATGTAATAGTTTATGAAAATGAATAGTGTATGTTAAAAGTGGAGCTGTCACTCTGAGAAATGTTCTGAATCTGGAACTTTGAATTTTAGAGAGGCAGCTTTTTTGTTGTTATTCCATGAGTAATAAACCAGGCAGATATGTTTGCATGGATATTTGATGGTTACATTATATGTCTTTAACTATGAATGATAGAAAATATAACTACAATATTCTTTTTATAGTAGAATTATATTTTACAAAATAGACAAATTAGTCAAAATACTTGTGTAATGTAATTGGAAAGAGTAATATATAAAATGAGGGAACAGATTAAAAAATTTGGAATAAAGTACC
>JAIDOW010000082.1 GCA_029063085.1 Lachnospiraceae bacterium | reverse complement strand
TTTGCTGCTGCTCTCTTATCAGCGCCGCAACGAAGACTATATTATCACAGGGGTTTCACAATGTCAATACCTTTTTTCAACTTTTTTTGACCTTTTTTTATAAAATCGTTCAAACCTCATATATACGCCAGTACTTCTGATATATTTTTCACTCCCACCAGTCTCATCCCCGGTATTTCTTCTAATCCATCACAATTAATCCTAGGCAAAATACAAGTGGTAAATCCCATCTTTGCAGCCTCCTTTACACGCTGGGCAGCCATAGATACTCCCCGCACCTCACCTGCAAGACCTACCTCTCCAAATATAATAGTATGTGCATCAACCGGATTATTTTTGAAACTGGATACCAATGCAACAATAACACCTAAATCTATTGCCGGTTCATTCAAACGCATTCCTCCTGCCAGATTCACATAAGCATCATTACCGGCTAGCATCAGACCCGCCCGTTTTTCCAGTACAGCCATCAAAAGATTCACTCTATTATAGTCAATTCCTACAGACGTTCTTCTAGGCAGATTAAAGTTCGACTGACAGACCAAAGCTTGTATCTCAATCAAAATCGGTCTCGTCCCTTCCATAGAACACACTACAACGGAACCCGCTGCATCTAAAGGTCTACCATTTAACATAACCTGAGAAGGATTTTCCACTTCATATAAACCGGTATCCTTCATCTCAAACACACCTATTTCATTAGTAGAACCAAAACGATTTTTAACACCTCGCAGCACTCTGTAAATTGCATTTTTTTCGCCCTCAAAATACAACACGGTATCTACCATATGCTCCAAAGTTCTCGGTCCTGCCACCGTTCCTTCTTTTGTAACATGTCCCACAATAAAAATTGCCACATCAAGCTGTTTAGCAATCCGCATTAACCGACCTGTTACTTCTCGTACCTGAGATACACTTCCCGCCCCACTTCCGACTTCCTCTAAATACATAGTCTGGATAGAATCAATGACAACTACTTCTGGCATTACCTTTGTAACAGCCCCTTCAACAGCATCCAGATTCGTCTCACAAAGCAACAGCATATCCTTTGTAAAACCTCCTAACCTTTCCGCCCGCAATTTAATTTGCTGTAGTGATTCCTCACCAGAAACATACATTACTTTATGCTCTGCTCCTGTAAGATTTCGACAAACCTGTAAAAGCAATGTAGATTTACCTATTCCCGGATCTCCTCCTACAAGCGTAAGCGATCCCTTTACAATTCCACCCCCCAACACTCTGTCTAATTCCTTCATTCCTGTGCCAATCCGTGTGTCCTCTGAAGTAGTGACATTTAAAATACTGGTAGGCGCCGCAGCTTCTGTTTTGCCAGAATGCTTACCAGCGCCTACCACTAATTTCTCTTCTACAAAGGTATTCCAATTCCTACAACCGGGACATTGTCCCAGCCACTTCGTGGATTCATAACCACACTCCTGGCAAAAATACATCTGTTTTGCTTTTGCCATTCTCTTATGTCTCCATATCTTATAATTTTTCAATCTTAATTGTAGAAATCTGCCCTACATTCAATTCAACACTTAAATTCAGCTTACCTCCAAGATTTGTCTTAACAGAACCTGCACTGTTACCATCAATCATTGTAACATACTCCTGTCCTGCTTCCAATTCCAATGTAATCTGGGAATCTTCTGTTCCCTCCACTTCAAATTCGACTACATCATCTGCTGCTTTAAATCCGTGTACAGCCGTTCCCGGCACTGACTCATATACAAAAGAACCATTTTTTTCTAATTTGGTAATCTCTTTGAAAGTCTTAACTTTGTATTTATCACCTTTAAAATCAAAACCATCCAGCTTGGTCTTAGAGCTTAACTCATAATTACCAAAACATAATGCTCCATTCTCCTCTTTGATCAGTTCACTAACTACTGCCATTTCTTTATCCTCCTGTATCTTCTCGACCACTGGCTTTAGCAAAATTCTATCTGTCATTCTGCTTTATTTCTCTTATCAGCTTCCCAAAAGAAGTCGTCTGCTATATAAATAGTATACAATATATGATGTATTTTTTCCAGTAATTTTTTATAAAATTCACAACTATATTTTGCCATCCTTTACTTTTATTGTATACGGCAAATACATCAGACTACCTTAAATTTTATCCCTGTTTTAACAACAGAAATTCGCACAGTCTGTCCGGAAGAAATATTTCCTGCTAAGATTTCCTCAGCCATTTTATCCTCGATTTCATTCTGAATGGCTCTCCGAAGCGGTCTTGCACCATATTTCTTATCATATCCTTTTTCAAAAATATAATTTTTCACAGCCTCTCCATAACGAAGTTCTATTCCAAGCTGCTGTTTTACCCTTACCGCAAAATTACGCAGTAATAAATCAGCTATTTCCTTCACCTCTTCTTTGCTCAGGGCATGGAAGACGATCATATCATCAATACGGTTTAAAAATTCAGGTTTAAACAGTCGTTTTACTTCTTCCATGACACCGTTTTTCATAAACTCATGGTCTTTTTCTTCAGAAGAATCACCAGAAAATCCCAATTTCTTTGGTTCCATAATCCTTGCTGCCCCGGCATTACTTGTCATGATAATAATTGTATTTTTAAAATCTACTTTTCTTCCCTGTGCATCCGTCACATGACCATCATCTAAAATCTGTAACAATACATTAAAAATATCAACATGTGCCTTTTCGATTTCATCAAACAAAATTACAGAATACGGATTCTTACGCACCTGTTCACTTAGCTGCCCGCCTTCCTCAAATCCTACATATCCCGGCGGAGAACCTATCATTTTAGACACGCTGTGTTTTTCCATATACTCTGACATGTCAACACGAATCAGATTTTTCTCATTTCCAAACACAGCCTCTGCGAGTGCTTTGGATAATTCTGTCTTACCTACACCTGTCGGACCCAAAAACAAAAACGAACCTGTGGGTCGTTTGGGATCTTTCAGTCCTACTCTTCCTCTCTTGATTGCTTTTGCAACAGCCTCAACAGCTTCATTCTGCCCTATTACACGCTTGTGCAGTTCTTCTTCCAGACGGAGAAGTCTCTTAGATTCTTCTTCCTGCAACCGACTCACCGGAATTTTTGTCCAGTCAGAAACAACGGTTGCTATATCTTCCTCATTCAACACTGGATTTTGCAGACTGATATTGCTCTCCCGCCGTTTTTTCATTTTTTCCAGTTTTTCTTCCAATAATTTAATTGCAAGCTTCGTTTCATGTGCCGATTCCAAATCATTTTCCATAAAGGACTGATCCAGCTCTACATTCAACGCCGTTATTTCCTTTTCAATCTCCTTCATCTGCGGTGTCACTTTAAATATTGCCAGTTTCTTCTTTGCAGCAGCCTCATCCATCAAGTCAATCGCCTTATCCGGAAGAAAACGGTCATTCAAATAACGCACTGCAAGTTTCACACAGGCATTTACCGCTTCATCACTGATTTTCAGACCGTGATGATATTCATAGCAGGAACGAAGTCCCTGTAATATGGCAACCGTTTCCTGCTCTGTAGGTTCATGCACAGTAACAGGCTGAAATCTTCGTTCCAAAGCCGCATCCTTTTCAATATATTTACGGTACTCTGCTGTGGTAGTAGCCCCAATCATCTGGATTTCCCCTCTTGAAAGTGCAGGTTTTAAAATATTGGAAGCATCGATAGCTCCTTCTGCACCTCCGGCACCGATAATCGTATGCAATTCATCTACAAATAATATAACATTTCCAACCTGTACCACTTCACCTATCAGCTTCTTGATACGTTCTTCAAATTCGCCACGGTATTTAGAACCCGCTACCATTCCTGACAAATCCAGGGAAAGCAGTCTCTTGCCAATCACCGTTTCCGGTACATCTCCTGCAATGATCATTTGTGCCAGACCTTCTACAATAGCAGTCTTGCCCACACCAGGTTCCCCCACCAGACATGGATTATTCTTCATTCTCCGGCTTAAAATCTGAACAACTCTCTGCATTTCTTCTGCACGTCCCACAACAGGATCCAATCTGCCTTCTCTCGCCAGTTTTGTAAAGTCTCTGGAATACTGATCTAATGTAGGTGTTGACGACTTTCCTTTTTTCTCCTTCGCCTTAAGGCTATTCAACTCATTTTTTGCAACAGCAGGGTCCAGTCCCATTGCTACCAGTATATCTGCATATAATTTGGTAACTGTAATATTCATCGCCGTAAGCAAACGAAAGGCAACACTGTCAGGATGTTTGATAATTGCAATCAGCAAATGTTCTGTCCCCACCTGCTTTGCTTTGAATTTAAGGGCCTCCTTATTAGCAAGCTCTAAAATATCCTGACATCTTTTTGAAAACTCAGCTTTATTTGCCAACACTACATTTGTATGCTCCATCATGAGCTGACTGGTCAAATTCTCCAAACGCTCTTCTTCCACACCATTTTTTGTCAAGACAGCAGCCGCAAGACTGTTCTTCTCTTTTACCAGTCCCAAAAGAAGATGTTCACTTCCCACATATTCCTGTGTCAACTGTAGTGCAATTTTCTTTGCATACCGTAAAGCGTTATTGGCGCTCTTCGTATAATTCTGGTTCATTGCATTCTCCAATCCTATTTTATTATTTTTCATTCATATTGAAGGCACAAAGGGACTGTAATCACAGTCCCCTCCTTTGTACTCTTATTATCGGTCATCAATTGCTTTTCCAATATCATTTCTCATATATTTATTTTTAAAATCAACCCATGTTACTGCCTCATATGCATTCGCTCTGGCCTTCACTAAATCAGTACCCTTAGCCGTTACACCAAGAACTCGTCCTCCATTGGTCACAACTTCTCCGTTTTCCAATTTGGTTCCAGCATGGAACACATAATAATCGTCTTTGTCTTCAAAAGCATCCAGCCCCTGAATCGCAAATCCCTTCTCATAAGACACAGGATATCCTTCCGACGCAAGCACGACACACACTGCCGCATTATCTTCAAATTCCAGTTCCACCTCATCTAATCTGCCATCAATACATGCTTCCATGACATCGATAATATCATTTTTCATGCGCGGCAGCACTACCTGTGCTTCCGGATCACCAAATCTGGCATTAAACTCCAATACCTTTGTACCCTTTTCGGTAATCATAAGACCTGTAAACAATACGCCCACAAAGTCTCTTCCTTCTGCTTTCATCGCAGTCATTGTTTTCTGATATATTTCTTTCTGACAAAACGCATCGATTTCTTCTGTATAAAAAGGACTCGGAGAAAAAGTTCCCATACCACCGGTATTTAATCCCTGATCCCCATCCTTGGCCCTCTTATGATCCTGAGCCGAAGTCATGGTTTTAATTGTTGTTCCGTCGCAAAATGCCAGAACCGATACTTCTCTTCCCGTCATAAATTCTTCAATTACCATTTTGTTGCCAGCATCACCAAAATGCTTATCCAGCATAATTTCTTTCACACCTGCTTTTGCTTCCTCTAAATCCTTACAGATTAAAACCCCTTTTCCCAAAGCAAGCCCGTCAGCCTTTAATACAATAGGAAACTCTGCTTGTTCCAAATATGCCAATGCATCATCCGCATTATCAAAATTCTCATAAGCCGCTGTTGGAATTCCATATTTTTTCATTAAATCCTTGGAAAAAGCCTTAGAACCTTCTATGATTGCCGCATTTTTACGAGGTCCGAAAACTCTCATGCCTTCCTTTTCAAAAGCATCCACACAGCCGGCCACCAGTGGATCATCAGGTCCCACAATCGTGAAATCAATCTCTTTTTCTTTTGCAAATGCAACCAATTTATCAAAATCCATAACGGAAATATCTACACATTCTGCCAGCTTGGCTATGCCCGCATTGCCTGGTGCCGCATAAATCTTTGATACCTTTTTACTCTTCGCTACACAGGATGCAATGGCATGTTCTCTTCCGCCGCCTCCGATAATTAAAACTTTCATGTTTATCCTCCTGTTTTATTTCCATTTATCATACTTTTACGTAAATCTATTTCCTGATTACGACCTTACCGTCTACCAATACCACTTTATCGTTTGCAATCATATCAATCGCCTGAGGTAGCAAAATCCACTCTGCCTGCTCCATTACCCGTTGCTGCAAAATCTTGGGTGTGTCACCTTCTTCCACCACCACCGCCTTTTGCAATAGAATCGGACCTGTATCTGTACCCTTGTCTACAAAATGTACGGTAGCTCCTGCCACCTTAACCCCCCTTTCCAAAGCCGCTTCATGCACCTTCAGACCATAAAAGCCTGTTCCACAAAAAGACGGAATCAGAGACGGATGGATATTGATAATCTTATTCTCATATTTATCTATCATTTCGGGCGGAATCACCACCAGATAACCTGCCAATACGATCAAATCCACATGCAAAGCATCTACCGTATCTATCAGCGCTTTATTAAAAGCCTCTCTATCCGCATAGTCCTTTGGTGATACTAGGATATCACGTATACCTGCCTTTTTTGCACGCTCCAATGCATAAGCATTTTTATTATTACTGATTACCGCAGTCAGCTCTGTGTTTGTAATTCTCCCTGATTCAACGGCATCAATAATTGCCTGCAAATTTGTGCCACCGCCGGATACCATAACTGCTACTCTCAGCATAACGTTACTCCTTTATCACCAGCCTCTACCTGTCCCACCAGATAAGCCTCTTCCCCTGCTTCTTTTAATGCTGCTATTGCCTTATCTGCCTCTGAAGCATCAACCGCAAGCATCATGCCAATTCCCATATTATAAGTATTATACATCATTTCCTCTTCCACATTGCCAGTACGTGCCATCAGTCTGAAAATCGCCGGTACTTCATAGGAATCCTTTTTAATCACTGCTCTTACTCCATCTGGCAGCATTCTCGGTATATTCTCATAAAATCCGCCTCCGGTAATGTGAGAACAACCCTTTATCACAATACCCGCTTCTTTTACACTTCTAAGTGCCTTTACATATATCTTGGTAGGAGCGAGCAATGCTTCTCCCAATGTTTTACCCAGTTCATCATAATGTGTTTCAAGAGATTCTTTTGTCATATCAAATATCTTTCTGACCAGAGAAAATCCGTTGCTGTGAACACCGCTGGATGCAATCCCTATCAATGCATCTCCTGCTTTAATGCTCTGTCCGGTAATCAAATCCTTTTGATCTACTATCCCTACTGCAAATCCTGCCAGATCATATTCATCTTCAGGATAAAAACCTGGCATTTCCGCAGTCTCACCACCAATCAATGCTGCATCTGACTGGGCACAGCCGTCTGCCACACCACTTACGATGGTTGCAATCTTCTCCGGAAAATTCTTACCACATGCAATATAATCTAAAAAGAATAATGGTTCACCTCCTGCACAGGCAATATCATTCACACACATTGCCACACAGTCAATACCGATCGTATCATGCTTATCCATAATAAAAGCAAGCTTAAGTTTTGTTCCTACTCCATCAGTTCCTGATACTAAAGTAGGATGCTCCATATTTTTAAACTTATCAAGAGAAAATGCTCCGGAAAAACCACCAATATTTGTCAGTACTTCTTCCCGCATTGTTTTTTTAATATGTTCCTTCATAAGTTCCACTGATTTATAACCTGCCTCAATATCAACTCCGGCATTCTTGTAATCCATTGTTCTTATCCTCCTAAAAAATATAATGGCACTATGTAAAATGAAAACTCTTTAGTCTCCTAATGTAAAACACTTTATGATTCCAAAGTTTTTACATACGCATACATAACGCCATTATAATAAAAATCCATATTTTTGTAAAGTAGAAGTCAATCTTTCCTATAAATTACTTTATTATTACTCAATGATTTCTTCTAAAAACTCTTTGAAATTCCTTCTTGCCCCTTCTATGATACTGTCCTCTCTCGTGTCCAGTGCCTTTTCAAACTCACGCAAAGCATATTCAATCTGCATGCGTTCTTTGCCGATGCTTTCTTCATAAAGGCGTTCTCCCCGAAGCAGCAATAATTTATTCTCTTCCTTATCCCTTGGATGGATTTTGAGGTAAGACAAAGCTTCCATCCTTTCCTTAACCTCTTCCTCTGTCATATCTGTTGCATTTGTCCTGATAATCTGCTTGGTAATCTCACCAGTAGAAACCACCTTAATTTCTACCTCAAGAATAGAATTCACATCATAAGTATAAGTTACATCCACTGCTTCCTTTCCCGCCTCTGCTTTAGGAACACGAATATGGATTTCTCCTAACATTACATTATTAGAAGCAAACCTGCTCTCTCCCTGCAATACCTTGCATCTTATCTGTGTCTGGTTATCATTTACTGTGTATAACCGTTCAGTGCGGCTCGCAGGAATCGTTGTATTTCTCTCGATGATCGGACAAAAATGTCCGTCTTCAAATCTTCCGTTATCTTTTTCCAGAACAACCTCAGTTCCCAAGGTAAACGGACATACATCCGTTAGAATAACCTCTCTGATGCTGTCCTTTCTTTCTTTCATGGCGCCCTGCACTGCTGCACCTAATGCAACTGCCTCATCCGGATTAACGGATGTGTCCGGCAGGTTGTGGAACAGCTTGCCTACAAACTTCCGGATAAAAGATAGCTTCGTTGCTCCGCCCACTAACACAACCCTGTCAATGTCCTTAAGCCGTACATTGGCATCAGATAAACTTCTTTTAATCGGCTGTCTTATCTTATCCAGTAATTCATCGCACTTTGCCTCATACTCATCAACGGATAATTCCATTTCGTATGTCTGCTCTCCCAGTTTACATAACATTCCAGATGTCCTGTTATCTGAAAATCCCAGCTTACAGTTCTCTGCCTGTTTAGTAATATGGCGTAACTCTTTTTCCGTAAGAGCGTCCTTATCGATCTCAGCATGCTTATCAAAAAAAATCTGTTCAATGATTCTGGTAAAATCTTCACCACCCAAAAAATTATCCCCAGCAACGGCACGTACTTCAATGATAGAATCAAACAACTCCAATATAGATACATCAAAAGTTCCACCACCCAGATCAAACACCAGAAATTTACCATTCTCACGGTTCTGATATAATCCGTATGCAATCGCTGCCGCTGTAGGCTCACTGATAATACGTTCCACTTTCAGACCTGCCAGTTCTCCCGCACGCTTCGTTGCTTTTCTTCTCTCGTCATTAAAATAAGCAGGAACACTGATGACCGCTTCCGTAACTTCTTCCTGTAAAAAACACTCCGCATCTTCTTTTAGTGCTTTTAACACAAGAGCTGACAGTTCTTCAGGAAGAAATTTCTTCCCGGAAAGTTCATATGTCTTCTCACTGCCCATACTTCTCTTAAACACCGCAGCCGAACTCTCCGGATGCAGCAGCATACGTTCCTTCGCAGTCTCTCCGATATACACTTGTCCCTCTTCATCTACACTGACAACAGAAGGGGTTAAATGTTTCCCTAAGCGATTGGGAATAATCTTTGGTCCTTCTTCCGTATAATAAGCCGCCAGACTGTTCGTTGTACCTAAATCAATTCCAATAATCATCTTGCATCCTCAATCCTTTATGTCTGAATTTCTTTCGAATGGCTTTCTGCCATCTTTTTATTCCTTACATATGAACTTACTATAACACAAAACCATGAAAATTACAAATCAAGTATCCGCAGTGAGGGATGAACAATGGTCTATTCCTATTTATAATTTTTCCAGATGGTGTTTTGCACACGGATAATATCCCTTGATCTGTATTGCTTTTTCATACAGCTTTTCTGCCTCTTCTTTCTTACCCTCTAACTCCGCAATCAATCCCATGCCAAAATAATATTCGAAACAGTCGCAGGTTTCGCACATAACACAAAGCTTACAATCCGGAATCTGTTCCAGATAACGGCGGGCTTTTTCCAGATCCCTGACACAAATGGAAATAATCGCAAGATCATAAAGTCTGGATGGACGATATCTCAAATCCGCTAACCACTCTTCCTCACTATCATACTCTTTTTGCAGCTCTTCCATATACATTTTAGCATATTTTTCAATAGCATCCTTTTCCTTTTTATCAAAATCATGGTAAACGCTGGAATCGAAATAAACAGTGGTATATGTAAAATATATCTGTTTCCATTTTCTTATATTTTCTTCCGTATAGTCACAAAATCTTACAGCATCATCTAAAATCATCTCTGCATACCGGTAATTTCCGGTATCCCGATAAAATTCCGCCGCTTTAATGCATGCTTTCACCGATTTATTCTTCATAAAATAAGATTTCTTCACACCGATAGACATCTGGTAATAATCTATTGCTTTTTCTTCATCCCCTGCCTGATGATAGACCTCTGCAATATTCCCATACAATTCATACAGTCTTTCATTTTCCTGTGTCAGCGCAGCACTCATATAAAACTTCATCTTATCAGAAAGTTTTTTTTGTTTCATATCAGCCTTTAAACGATCTATCATCTTCTGATAAATCCGGATTGCCTGTTCGTAATCTCCTTTCATGGCATAAATCTTTGCAATTTCCTCTCTCCACCTGTCTGTATTAGGATGGAGTCTTAGTGCTTCCTTGTAAGCACGAATTGCTTTATCATATTCTTTTTTCAATATATAGCATTCTGCCAGATTCAAATATGGAAGATGATCCTTATCAGGGTCTAAAGCAACCGCCTGTTCCAACGGCGTTACCGCCTCTTCCACCCGTCTTAATTTTAACAGTGCACATCCCAGATTATTATAAGCATAGTATGCCTCCGGATCCAGTTCTATTGCTACTTTACAATCCTCTACTGCCTTTTGAAGTTCATATAGATCAATATAAAGATTTCCCCTCTCTACATATCCTTCCGCAGCTTCACTCACTTCAATATATCTGGTTGCATACAAAATACCTTTCCGACATTTCTCCAAATCGTCTTCCCGATTGCTCATATAGCTATACACATACATCAATCTGCGAAGTGCCGGAGCAAATTCCTGGTCTATCTCCAACACCCGCTGATAGCAGTCAATAGATTCCTTCAGTTTCCCACAACGTTCAAGACAATTTCCAAGCTTTACCCATGTATAAAGATTGTCAGGATCAAGTTTTACCAGTCTGTTGCATATCTCCAATGCCTCTTTTTCACGTTTCTCCCTGCTTAATACATCCACTTTCATATTGAGCATTTTCAGATTTTCCGGATTTTCTTTCAGGTACTGGTCAATAACAGAAAGTGCTTTTTCCGGATTTTCCATATCCCAGTGTAATGCTGCTATCTCCTTTTCCAGCATTGCCAGATCTTCAATATCTGTTACCTCTCCATCCTTATAACTCTCTATCTTTTTTTTCAATTTCAAAATATCGTTTAATGCTTGTTCCAGATTTTCTCCTGAAAATTCCTTATAATGATAACTGCGGATACGGCACAATTCCAGGCTGTCACTGTCAAGTCCCGCCTCCTTTGCAGCCTTAATGATATTTTCCACATCATCATACTGTTCAAATGCATAAAAAACCTCTGCCGCTAATATATACGGCTGTGCATATCCCGGATAGATTTCCGTACATATAAAGTAATCATCAATCACTCCTTTTGCATCTTTCAATTCATAACTTGCCTTCTGCCTATGTACATATGCTGGAAAAAAACCTCTATCCTTTTCAATGATTTCATTGCACATTTCAATGCATTTTTCAAATTCCTCTGTCACCAGATAGAATCTTGCCAGCTGTTCCATATAAGAGAGTTTGACCAATATATTGGTCTCCTCTGAAATTGCCTTTTCAATGTAAGATGCGGCATTTGTAAATTCCGATTGATCTCTCTCCTCTGCCTTTTTTTGATATTCCAGCTCCCAGATACAGACTCCTACCGAAAAATGCGCCAGTGATAGACGATTCTTTCTTTTCTGCATTTCTTTTGAATCATCATCATCTGTCTTTTCAATCAGATCAACCCATTTCTTTGTTAAAGGATATGCTCTTTCATAATTCTCATTTGCAAGGTAAAGCCTGCATCTTAGATTAATATAATCATAATCCTCTCCTTCCCCCAAGTTATCCAGCAGGGAAATTCCTTTTTCAAATTCCTTTTGCTGATAGTAGCACCAGCCCAATTTAAAACAGGTCTCCCTGTCCATGTTATCCTTTAACTTTTCTTCATAATCCTTAATCAGTGAAATATTGACTTTTTCAAGAAGTGCAAGACAATCTGGGTCCTGTACCCTGTCCTCCAGAATATCTTCTATCTGTTCTTTTGCTCCTTCCGCATCTCCTTCCAGAAAAACACAATTTGCCTTTCCAAGCATGGCACTATAATTATTCGGAGAAGCTTCTATCAATGCTTCATATATTTCTTTTGCCTTACTGATTTCTTTATTTCCCACCAATGTTTCAGCATAAATACGTTCAATATATGGATTGTCCGAATACTCAAAATCCAGCTCCTCCATAATCGAAAGTGCTTCCTTTGCACACTCTCCCCCTTCTTTTTCCTGTTTTATCAATAAATATCTGGCTTCTTCTACCTTGGTAAACGGATGCGTCACATCGAATCGTGAAAGCTCATTTAAAAGTGTCCGCAGTCTTTTTAAATCTTTTTCATCTGCTGCATTCTTCACTTCATAAAGTTTACTGATATAATCATCAACCTGAGAATCCGTTTCTCCGTCAAACAAATCGAAATCAATAAAATTCGAACTGGTAATCTGCCATTTTACATAGTCCAGATAATTTTCTGGAAATTTTTCTTTTAGCATATCATAGTTATCCATGTAACCAAAACGTTTATCAACAAGCTTCCAGATATTTTGAGGCATATAAACATGAGACATAAAATATACCAAAAGCTTTTCGGCCGCTTCCAGTTCCGTATCCAAATCATCACAGACTGGATCATGCAATAAAGCATCCCACTTACTTTGATCACATCTAGTCTTCACATTCTGATAGATGACATCAATACGGTCTATCCATATATCTACCTCATTCTTTTTCCCTTTATGACTCTCCTCCTCATTTTCTGCCCCACCATGAGCATCTTCCGTTTCATCCCGATTTGCATATTCTAACGCTTCTTCGTAAGCGTGCCTTAACTCTTTAAAACCTTCTTCATCATCCTCCGGATTAACATACCGTAATTTATCACGATAAGCTGTTCTGATCGCCTCCTCATCTTTTGTCTGCTCAATCCCTAATATTTTCCAAATCATGCAATTGCTCCTCCTAAATAATATATACTAAACAAGTAACCCATTTTTTCTCTCATATAAGATTATTTATTATAATAACATAAAAAGATGTTGACGCAACATAAAACTCTTGATTTTTAATTAAAAATCTACTATGCTAGACAAGAGTTAAAATGCTTGTCAGCATCAAAAATTTAAATTGTGAGGTATATAGAATGAGTGCAAATGAAATGAAACCCATCAAAGAAGGTAAAGTACGTGAAATCTATGACAATGGCGAAAGCCTGATTATGGTTGCAACTGACCGGATCAGCTGCTTTGACGTAATTCTAAAAAATATTATTCATAAAAAAGGAACCGTGCTGACGCAGATGTCAAAGTTCTGGTTTGACATGACCGCTGACATTCTGCCTAACCACATGATTTCCGCAGATGTAAAAGACATGCCGGAGTTTTTTAGACAGCCTCAATTTGACGGTAACAGTATGATGTGTAAAAAACTACGTATGCTTCCCATTGAATGCATTGTCCGCGGCTATATTACCGGAAGCGGCTGGGAAAGCTATCAGAAAAACGGCACAGTATGCGGCATTACCCTGCCGGAAGGTCTGAAAGAGTCCGACAAATTACCCGAACCAATCTACACTCCATCCACCAAAGCTGAAATTGGCGATCATGATGAAAATATTTCTTTTGAACAGAGCGTGGAACATCTCGAGAAAGAATTTCCGGGAAAAGGAGCAGAATATGCTGCCAAACTTCGGGATTATACCATTGCCCTATATAAAAAATGTGCCGATTATGCTTTGACCAAGGGAATCATCATTGCTGATACCAAGTTTGAATTCGGTTTAGATGAAGAAGGCAATATTGTATTAGGTGATGAAATGCTCACTCCTGACAGTTCCCGTTTCTGGCCGGCAGACGGCTATGAATCCGGTCATGGTCAACCTTCTTTCGATAAACAATTTGCACGTGACTGGTTAAAGGACAACGAAGGAAACCACGATTGGGAGCTTCCTGAGGATATTGCACAAAAAACCATCGATATCTATTTAGAAGGATATGAAATGCTCACCGGCAAAAAACTTGAAGCATAACTTTCATCTCATAAAAAATAGGCTGGCAAAAAGGAAATCCCTGTATGCCAGCCTATTTTTATCATCATTTGAATTTTGCAATCACTTCTTCATTTGCTTTCATGGCAGCCTCTTCCATATCCTTACGTTCCGCCATTAGTTGTTTCTTTATCTCCTCATGCTTTACCGCCATAATCTGAAGTGCAAGATATGCTGCGTTCTTGCTTCCATTAATAGCAACTGTAGCAACCGGTATTCCCGGGGGCATCTGCACAATAGATAACAGGGCGTCCATTCCCTCTAAATTAGAACCAGAAATTGGTACACCGATAACCGGTAATACGGTCTGGGAAGCCACGACTCCCGGCAAAGCAGCGGCCATTCCGGCAGCAGCAATAATGACTTCTGTCCCATTCTCATTTGTTTCCTCGATAAATCGTGAAAGCCCTTCATGTGCTCTATGCGCAGACAAACATCTGACATTTACTTCTACACCATACTTTTTCAAAACTTCTACAGCAGGCTCTACCTTGGAAAGGTCACTGGTAGATCCCATAATAATCGCAGTTTTCATAATCCCACCCTTTCTTATACAAAAATTCGGTATTATATTTAAATCCTCTTATCTTAAAAGAAAATCCCGTCACCTGCAAATGCTGGAGACGGGATAGTCATTCTATTCTGTCGTTCTCACAACCAGATTCTACTTATCATTAATTGCAGCCTGTGCAGCAGCTAATCTTGCGATAGGTACACGGAACGGAGAACATGATACATAATTAAGGCCTACCTTATGGCAGAACTCGATAGAAGATGGATCTCCACCATGCTCACCACAGATACCTAACTTGATGTCTGGACGAGTCTTACGACCCTTCTCAGCAGCCATCTGTACTAACTGACCAACACCGGTCTGATCAAGACGAGCAAATGGATCTGACTCATAAATCTTTGCCTGATAGTAAGAATCTAAGAACTTACCAGCATCATCACGAGAGAATCCGAAAGTCATCTGTGTCAAATCATTAGTACCAAATGAGAAGTACTCAGCTTCTTCTGCAATTGCGTCAGCTGTAAGAGCAGCACGTGGAATCTCAATCATAGTACCAATATGATATTCAATATCGGAATTCTTTTCTTTCTTAACCTGCTCGGCAACTTCTACTACTACATCCTTAACATACTTAAGCTCTTTCTTCTCACCTACTAACGGAATCATGATTTCAGGAACAATATCATAACCCTTTTCATTCTTAACTTCAATTGCAGCTTCCATAACAGCTCTTGTCTGCATCTTAGCAATTTCCGGATACGTTACAGCAAGACGGCATCCACGATGACCCATCATCGGATTAAACTCATGAAGAGCATCACACTTAGCCTTAACTTCATCAACGGTAAGACCCATATCATCAGCTAATGCCTTGATATCTTCCTCTTCAGTAGGAACAAACTCATGAAGCGGTGGATCCAGATAACGAACATTCATCGGCTTTCCTTCCAAAGTCTCAAACATAGCTTTGAAATCTGCCTTCTGGAACTCGCCAATTGCTTTTAAAGCTTCTTCTCTCTGCTCTACAGTATCAGAAAGAATCATACGACGGAACTTAGGAATTCTGTCCTCACCAAAGAACATATGCTCTGTACGGCAAAGACCGATACCTTCAGCACCTAATTCAACAGCCTTAGCTGTATCAGCAGGAGTATCTGCATTGGTACGAACGATTAACTTTCTATACTTATCTGCCCATGCCATAACACGACCAAAGTCACCACCAATAGATGGCTCAACAGTCTTGATATCACCCTTATAAATCTTACCTGTTGTTCCATCAAGTGAAATATAATCTCCCTCATGGAATGTATATCCACCTAACTCGAAGTATTTCTCCTCTTCGTTAATCTTGATATCTCCACAACCAGATACACAACATGTACCCATACCACGAGCAACTACGGCTGCATGTGATGTCATACCACCACGAACAGTCAGAATACCCTGTGAAGCATGCATACCTTCAATATCTTCTGGAGATGTCTCAAGACGAACCAGAATACATCTCTCTCCACGTCCACCTGTACCAGCTTCCTTTGCATCATCTGCTGTAAAGTATACCTTACCGGCAGCAGCACCTGGTGAAGCAGGAAGTGCTGAACCAATCACCTCACCAGCTTTCAATGCATCTACATCAAATGTAGGGTGAAGCAGCTGATCAAGAGACTTTGCCTCAATACGAAGAACTGCCTCTTCCTCTGTAATCTGACCTTCATCAACCAAATCACAGGCAATCTTGATAGCAGCCGGAGCTGTTCTCTTACCATTACGTGTCTGTAAGAAATATAATTTGCCTTCCTCAATCGTAAACTCCATATCCTGCATATCATGGAAATGGTTCTCAAGTTTCATAGCTAATTCCATAAACTGCTTGTAACAGTCTGGTAAATCTTTCTCTAACTGAGAAATCGGCTGTGGTGTACGAACACCTGCAACTACGTCCTCACCCTGTGCATTAATCAGGTACTCACCGAAAATACCCTTTGCACCGGTAGATGGATTACGTGTAAATGCAACACCTGTACCAGATGTCTCACCCTTATTACCAAATACCATTGTCTGTACATTAACAGCTGTTCCCCAATCGCCAGGGATATCATTCATACGTCTGTAAACGATAGCACGTGGATTATCCCATGAACGGAATACAGCTTTAACAGCTCCCATCAGCTGATCCTTTGGATCCTGAGGAAAATCCTCACCGTTCATAGCATCTTTATAAATTGCCTTGAACTGCTCTGCTAATTCCTTCAAATCTTCAGCAGTTAAATCTGTATCAAAAGTAACTCCTTTAGCTTCCTTCATCTCATCAATCTTCTTCTCGAAAAATGACTTTGGAACCTCCATAACTACGTCGGAATACATCTGGATAAATCTTCTGTAAGAATCATAAGCAAATCTAGGATTACCAGTCTTCTTTGCAAAGCCTTCTACAGCAACATCATTAAGACCCAGATTAAGGATTGTATCCATCATTCCAGGCATAGATGCACGGGCACCTGAACGAACAGATACCAATAAAGGATCTTCTGTATCACCGAACTTCTTACCATTGTGCTCCTCTAACCATGCTAAAGCATCAAAAATCTGCTTCTGAATCTCTTCTGAAATTTGTTTGCCCTGATTATAATAATCTGTACAAGCCTCTGTCGTTACTGTAAATCCCTGTGGAATAGGCATGCCTAAGCCAGTCATCTCAGCTAAGTTACATCCCTTACCGCCAAGAAGGTTTCTCATTGATGCGTCGCCTTCTTTAAACAAATATACCCATTTGTTTGCCATTTGTTTCATACCTCCTAAGTGTTTGATAATTGTACCAGGACAAATTCAATAACCTGTCCACAGTCTGTTTATTATTATAGCATAAAATGGAAAAAATACAAAAGATTTTTTTATGTTTTTGGATTTTTTATTTCCATGGAAAATCCTGGCAAATTTTTTCATAGAAAAAGCTGCCGGATAAATATCCGACAGCTTACTAATCACACTTTTTAATTAATAATACGAACCGCTTTGTCAATCGGCGAATAATCATAATTAGAAATCTTAATACCTGTTGCAGCAGTACTTGCATGAACCACTTCTCCGCCACCAATATAAATCGCTACATGTCCAAATCCATGGTAGAAAAGTAAATCGCCCGGCTGTAAATTCTTCACGCTTACTTTTGTTCCGTCATTTGCCTGGGATGCAGCAGTTCTGGATAAAGAATATCCAAAATGCTTATATACAGACTGTACAAATCCTGAACAATCCGCACCTTCCGTTAAACTCGTACCACCATATTTGTATGGATTACCAACAAACTGAACTGCATAATCTGCAACAGCCTGTCCACTAGCACTAGCAGAATCCTGTTTTACTGTTTCGGTAGAAGAACTCTCATCTTTCACTACCACATCTGTTGAATTAACTGTTTCTTTTTTGGGTGCTTCTGTAGCTGGTGCCTGCATTGTTGGTGCTTCTGTAGTAGGCGCCTGTGTCGACGGTGCTTCTGTAACCGGTGCCTGTGTTGAAGCTTCCTCTGCTGCCTGATTCTCAGCTTCCTGTGCAGCAGCTTCTGCTGCTAATGCTGCTTCTTCCTCTTCTATTGTAACAGCTGTCTCGTATACATAATCCACATATACATAATCGCTTGCTACATATCCAACCTTTTCATCAGTAACAGCTACTTTAACCCATCCATTATCCTGTCCAAGAATTGTAAATGCATCACCTTCATCAGAAAGCGAAAGAACCTCACTGTCTGTAGAATCCTCTGCACGGACATTCAAAGTCTCAGCCTTTACTTTTGCAATCTGGTCACAATTGTTCGCTATGTACTCTTCTGCCGCGCTGCCAAATAACAAATAATCATTATTAACATATCCATAAGCATTACCGGAAGAAACCAATGACCATTGATCACCTTTCTCAACAATAGTCCCTACATTACCATTATAGAACTTTCCGACAACCGCTGCATCTTCTGAAGCTTCTGAACGAATATTAAGATAACTGTCAATGTTCGCAACCACCTGATTGCTTTCGACCTTAGCTTCCTTTGTCTCGATTACAGGAGTCTCTTTTACAACCGGTGCTGTTTCTTCCTCAGTCGGCTGTTCCGGCTGCTCTGTAACCTGTGCTACTTCTTTAACGGCAGAACCCTTTGCCAGCTCTTTCACATCAACTGCACTATTCTCAATTGCTTTGCTGATGATAGCCGGTGTTTTGCTTACCTGTTCCTTTACACTTGATGTATACGAAGTTCCGCCTAACATAAGTGATAATGCCGCTACTGCTAACATAGAACCTCTAACAATATTTTTCTTCATAATTTACCTCTTTTTTATTGTGTGTTTAATTGTTACAAAATTGTTACAAATCCACTAACATGGTTATAATAACAAAGGTTTTCTCTTATGTCAACCATAAAATGCACTTTTTCTTTAAATTTATTAATTTTTTTTAATATTATTGTCATTTTATGCATATAAATTATGTTAACTCTGCATTTTCCTTCTTAAATCTCTTTCGGAAATTTTGCATTTTCCTAATCATCTTTTAATATATTTCATTCATTTTCTTAAGTCAAATATATAAATGCCTGTCTCATTGTCCATAAATTCATCCCTGCCGCCAGAGTCCTGATACCAATGTATTAACACATTGATATTCAGGATTAACAATCGCAGAGTCTTAAAAGGAATAGCAGACTTTTATAATAATTATTGGATATTTTATTGCATTTTTCCTATTCATTTTGTATAATGTTTATATTATACGTGAACTTTCACAATTCAGATTATCATAGCGGGAAAGGATGAATACTTAATTATGGATATCAGGGATTTTTTAGACATTAAGCAATTGGAGGAGCTCATGCAGGACTGGTCCGATTCCACAGGACTTGCTACCATCGCAGTAGATGCAAACGGAGAATATATTACAAAAGAAATTAACTTTTCAGACTTTTGTATCAAATATACCAGAGGAAGTGACGAGGGATTACGCCGGTGTCAGAAGTGTGATGCTGAATGCTCCGGTACTTATTACTGCCATGCCGGATTAATGGATTTTAGCCGGGATATTATCGTTAACGGACAAAAGGTTGGTGCTATTATCGGTGGACAGGTTCTCCCCTGCGAACCGGACGATGACAAGTTCCGTAAAATTGCAATGGAACTCGGCATAGATCCGGAAGAATACTTAGAAGCTCTTCACAATGTACCTGTTCGTTCAGAAAAATCTATCAAAACTTCTGCCAAGCTTCTCGGCGATGTTGTAAATATGCTTGCTAATGCAAGTTTTCAAAATCAAAAAGATATCGGCAAATTTGATAAAATGGACGAGGACATTGAACGTGCTGCCAATCTGATTCAGGAAATCAACGAAAAATCATATCAGCTTGATAAGATTGAAAGCAAACAGAATATTCTTTCCCTGAACGCTTCTATCGAAGCTGCAAGAGCCGGTGAATTTGGTCGCGGCTTTGCAGTTGTAGCTGCTGAAGTCGGCAAACTGGCTGTCAATTCAGGTGAAATTAACAAATCTATCAAACAGTCGCTAAAAGAGCTTACTGTTACCATTAAGGAATTAGAATCTTTAAAATAATCTGTTTTAAGA